>NZ_JAYFES010000093.1:0-5324 GCF_055795045.1 Pseudanabaena sp. PCC 9330
TTGAACGTTGATGGACTTGAGTGTGAGGTCAAGCCCTCGGTCTGTTAGTACGCCTCGACTACATCCATTGCTGGACTTCCATCTAGCGCCTATTAACGGGTGGTCTACCCGTGACCTTACTGGCTTATGCCATGGGAACACTCATCTTGAGGTGGGCTTCCCACTTAGATGCTTTCAGCGGTTATCCTCTCCGCACTTAGCTACCCTGCGTTTACCGTTGGCACGATAACAGGTACACCAGCGGTGCGTTCTTCCCGGTCCTCTCGTACTAAGGAAGACTCCTCTCAATGTTCCTACGCCTGCACCGGATATGGACCGAACTGTCTCACGACGTTCTGAACCCAGCTCACGTACCGCTTTAATGGGCGAACAGCCCAACCCTTGGGACCGACTACAGCCCCAGGTTGCGATGAGCCGACATCGAGGTGCCAAACCTCCCCGTCGATGTGAACTCTTGGGGGAGATCAGCCTGTTATCCCTAGAGTAACTTTTATCCGTTGAGCGACGGCCCTTCCACGCGGAACCGTCGGATCACTAAGGCCTACTTTCGTACCTGCTCGACTTGTCAGTCTCGCAGTCAAGCTCTCTTATGCCTTTACACTCAATGGCTGATTTCCAACCAGCCTGAGAGAACCTTTGCGCGCCTCCGTTACCATTTAGGAGGCGACCGCCCCAGTCAAACTGCCCACCTGATACTGTCCGCTGCCCGGATGACGGGTCAACGTTAGAATTCTAGCCTTAATAGAGTGGTATCTCACCAGTGACTCCATCACTCCCACAAGAGCAACTTCATAGTCTCCCACCTATCCTGCGCAATTAAAGCCCGAACCCAATACCAAGCTACAGTAAAGCTTCATAGGGTCTTTCTGTCCGGGTGCAGGTAGTCCGTATCTTCACAGACATTCCTATTTCGCCGAGCCTCTCTCCGAGACAGCTCCCAGATCGTTACGCCTTTCGTGCGGGTCGGAACTTACCCGACAAGGAATTTCGCTACCTTAGGACCGTTATAGTTACGGCCGCCGTTCACCGGGGCTTCAGTCGCTAGCTTCAACTCCGAAGAGCCTGACCAACTTCCTTAACCTTCCGGCACTGGGCAGGCGTCAGCCCCCATACATCGTCTTGCGACTTAGCGGAGACCTGTGTTTTTGGTAAACAGTCGCCTGGGACTCTTCACTGCGACCAGCTCTCGCTGGCACCCCTTCTCCCGAAGTTACGGGGCCATTTTGCCGAGTTCCTTAGAGAGAGTTATCTCGCGCCCCTGGGTATACTCTACCTTCCCACCTGTGTCGGTTTAGGGTACGGGCCAATTTGAATTAACGTGGTTCGGGCTTTTCTTGGAAGCCTGACATCAGACACTTCCCCGTCGTAACGGGTCGTACTCGTGCCTTAGCTCAAGACGTTTTCGCCGTCTCTCATCACCTCGGACACTTAAACCGGTAACCATCATCCGGCTGTCTTAGCCTTCTCCGTCCCCCGCCACAATCCAAATCAGGTACGGAAATATTAATCCGTTGTCCATCGACTACGCCTTTCGGCCTCGCCTTAGGTCCCGACTAACCCTCCGCGGACGAGCCTTCCGGAGGAAACCTTGGGATTTCGGGGTGTAGGATTCTCACCTACATTTTCGCTACTTAAGCCGACATTCTCACTTCTGTACAATCCACGCCTGCTCTCGCTAACGCTTCAACTCGTACAGAACGCTCCTCTACCACTTGTACAAGTACAAGTCCACAGCTTCGGTAGGATGCTTAGCCCCGTTCATTTTCGGCGCAGGATCGCTTGACCAGTGAGCTATTACGCACTCTTTTAAGGATGGCTGCTTCTAGGCAAACCTCCTGGTTGTCTCTGCAATCCCACCTCCTTTATCACTTAGCATCCATTTGGGGACCTTAGCTGGTGGTCTGGGCTGTTTCCCTTTCGACGATGAAGCTTATCCCCCACCGTCTGACTGGCATTGTGTGCTACGGGTATTCTGAGTTTGACTCGATTTGGTACCGCTCTCGCAGCCCGCACCGAATCAGTGCTTTACCCCCCGTATATAATCAATACCGCTGTGCCTAAACACATTTCGAGGAGAACCAGCTAGCTCCGGGTTCGATTGGCATTTCACCCCTAACCACAGCTCATCCGCTGGCTTTTCAACGCCAGTCGGTTCGGACCTCCACTTGGTATCACCCAAGCTTCATCCTGGCCATGGTTAGATCACCCGGGTTCGGGTCTATAAAATCTGACTATCGCCCTATTCAGACTCGCTTTCGCTTTGGCTTCAGCATTTCCGCTTTAACCTGCCAGACCCTATAAGTCGCCGGCTCATTCTTCAACAGGCACGCTATCACTCGTTTAATCGAGCTCTAACTGCTTGTAGGCTCACGGTTTCATGTTCTATTTCACTCCCCTCCCGGGGTTCTTTTCACCTTTCCCTCGCGGTACTGGTTCACTATCGGTCACGCAGGAGTATTTAGCCTTACGAGGTGGTCCTCGCGGATTCAATCGGGATTTCTCGTGCCCCGACCTACTCGGGAGTCAGCTAGTATCGTTAAGTTTTCGACTACAGGACTTTCACCTTCTCTGGTGCATCATTCCAATGCTTCGTCTAACCGCTCGAGTCCATATCGCTGTCCCACTACCCCAATGGTGAAAACCACTGGTTTAGGCTCTTCCCGTTTCGCTCGCCGCTACTCAGGGAATCGATTTTTCTTTCTCTTCCTCCGGCTACTAAGATGTTTCAGTTCGCCGGGTTCGCTCGCGCCACCCTATGGATTCAGGTGGCCGTATATTAGGGTTGCCCCATTCGGAAATCTTCGGATCAATGCCTGCTTCCAGCTCCCCGAAGCGTATCGTCGGTAACCACGTCCTTCTTCGCCTCTGCGTGCCTAGGTATCCACCGTGAGCCCGTTGTAGCTTGACCTTCACTTCATTGGTTTAAACCAACAAAGTTCACTCTTCTCTCAACGAACTTTGAATGTTCTGTGTGTACTACCTTACACTTCTCTCATATTCAGTTTTCAAGGTTCTTCGCTAGGCTCTCACCCAGCAGATTATGAATTCGGTCACCCCAATACATAACGTGCTGAATTTAATCCGTGCTGTCGTGGTGGAGGTTAGCGGACTCGAACCGCTGACATCCTGCTTGCAAAGCAGGCGCTCTACCAACTGAGCTAAACCCCCACAAGTGGGCCATCCTGGACTCGAACCAGGGACCTCACCCTTATCAGGGGTGCGCTCTAACCACCTGAGCTAATAGCCCGTGTTTACTTCCACATCCCAGTTGCCCAGGAAAGAAAATAAACCTCAACCATAATCTAGAAACTAATCTCAAAGTCCTGAACGACCTAGAGTGACCTCTCAATACTCCTAATTCAAATTGGTTCGGAGTTATCAAGGGTAGGTCTCCCTAAAAGGAGGTGATCCAGCCACACCTTCCGGTACGGCTACCTTGTTACGACTTCACCCCAGTCATCAGCCCTGCCTTCGGCGCCCTCCTCCGCGAACGGTTAGAGTAACGACTTCGGGCGTGGCCAACTCCCATGGTGTGACGGGCGGTGTGTACAAGGCCCGGGAACGTATTCACCGCAGTATGCTGACCTGCGATTACTAGCGATTCCGCCTTCATGCAGGCGAGTTGCAGCCTGCAATCTGAACTGAGCCACAGTTTATGGGATTTGCTTGCACTCGCATGCTCGCTGCCCTCTGTCTGTAGCATTGTAGGACGTGTGTAGCCCAAGGCGTAAGGGGCATGATGACTTGACGTCGTCCACACCTTCCTCCGTGTTGTCCACGGCAGTCTCTCTAGAGTGCCCAACTTAATGCTGGCAACTAAAAACGTGGGTTGCGCTCGTTGCGGGACTTAACCCAACATCTCACGACACGAGCTGACGACAGCCATGCACCACCTGTGTTCACGCTCCCGAAGGCACTCCTCTATCTCTAAAGGATTCGTGACATGTCAAGCCTTGGTAAGGTTCTTCGCGTTGCATCGAATTAAACCACATCCTCCACCGCTTGTGCGGGCCCCCGTCAATTCCTTTGAGTTTCACACTTGCGTGCGTACTCCCCAGGCGGGATACTTAACGCGTTAGCTACGGTACTGCACGGGTCGATACGTCCAACACCTAGTATCCATCGTTTACAGCTAGGACTACAGGGGTATCTAATCCCTTTCGCTCCCCTAGCTTTCGTCCCTCAGCGTCAGTTGTGGCCCAGTAGAGCGCCTTCGCCACTGGTGTTCTTCCCGATATCTACGCATTTCACCGCTACACCGGGAATTCCCTCTACCCCTACCACACTCTAGTCTCCCAGTTTCCATTGCCGATCCACAGTTGAGCTGTGACCTTTGACAACAGACTTAAAAAACCGCCTGCGGACGCTTTACGCCCAATAATTCCGGATAACGCTTGCCTCCTCCGTCTTACCGCGGCTGCTGGCACGGAGTTAGCCGAGGCTTATTCCTCTGGTACCGTCAGTTATTCTTCCCAGAGAAAAGAGGTTTACAACCCTAAGGCCTTCCTCCCTCACGCGGCGTTGCTCCGTCAGGCTTTCGCCCATTGCGGAAAATTCCCCACTGCTGCCTCCCGTAGGAGTCTGGGCCGTGTCTCAGTCCCAGTGTGGCTGATCATCCTCTTAGACCAGCTACTGATCGTCGCCTTGGTAGGCTCTTACCCCACCAACTAGCTAATCAGACGCGAGTTCATCCCTAGGCGATAAAACATTTCACCTCTCGGCATATGGGGTATTAGCAGTCGTTTCCAACTGTTGTCCCCCTCCTAAGGGCAGATCCTCACGCGTTACTCACCCGTCCGCCACTAAGTACCCGAAAGTACTCCGTTCGACTTGCATGTGTTAAGCACGCCGCCAGCGTTCATCCTGAGCCAGGATCAAACTCTCCATGTTAGTGATTAAACTCCGAAAAGCTAATCCCAATTCGTCATTCGTGAAAAATGACCCGAAAAGCATGTCCCGGATACCTCAGTATCCGTTTCTGTCTTCCACTTGACCTAATGAAAACACTAGTGCTATCATTAAACCAATTTAATCCTTGACAGGAACCTTGGCTTTGTTTCTAGATTATGTAGTTGTCGAGGTTCTCTTGGTGGCCCTCAGGTAGTAACTCGTGTGAGCCGCTTCCCTCAGGCGCTTTACTAATATAAAACGAATGGATGGCAGAGTCAACCCCTTTGTCTGACTTTTTATTCGGTCCCCGAAACCCCTTGCAGCACAAGGGGTTTCAGCCTTTAAAGGGGCCGCTCAAAAGGGTTTCTTGCAAAATTTCTCGGGAAAATCTCTCAGCCAACACCGTATATGGCGGTCAGAGCATGGAAAAGAAC
>NZ_JAYFES010000094.1:0-48764 GCF_055795045.1 Pseudanabaena sp. PCC 9330
CGACTGCGAGCCATGGGATTAAGTCCCACTTACAACCCAATACATTCATCGTTATACTCCCTAGTCCCGTCATAAGAACCTTAAGTTTGCTCCGATGACCGCTGTGCGCCCCTACGGGTTGGCCGGGCTGGGAAACGGGGGTATGGAATTCAGATTTGGGATGAGTTCTTTTAGCTGCGTTTTGTCTCTGCCCCAGGCCAAAAGAAATCTAGCCCTGCCAGCAGGGCTCCGCCGACGATCAGCCCACAGGCCAATCCCACCGTCGCTGTGGCCTCAGCCCGCCCAGCAGCGATCAGCAGCAGGGTCGAGAGCAGCGGTGCCGCGTAGGAGAGTGCCCCCAAAACCCGAATATTGCCCCGCTTCACGCCATAATCCCAGGTAAAGAAGGCCAGCCCTACTGGCCCCAGGCCCAGGGCCAGAATGGCGACCCATTCCCAGCCAGTGGGCCATACTGTTGGCTCAAACAGGGCGTGGCAGATCCATGCCAGTATGGCTGTCGCCCCACAGAAGCCACCCACTGCGCTGGTGGGAATGGCCCCAAAGCGGCGCGACAAAATGGAATAGCCCGACCAGGTGAGGGCGCAGACCAGGGCCGCCAGATAGCCGGTGGTGTACTGGGCATCGAAGCTAAAGCCCTGGCCTTTGGTGACCAAGAGAGCGGCACCGAGAAAGCCTGCGATCGCCCCCGCCCCGTGAAACCACCGCAGCCGCTCCCCCGGCAGCAGCGCCGAAAAAAACACGATCAGCAGCGGCCACAGGTAGGCGATCAGGCTGGCCTCTACGGCTGGGGCCTGGCGCAGGGCCAAAAAATAGAAAAAGTGGTAGCCAAACAGCCCGCCAATGCCGAGAAGCCACACCCGCCAGGGCAGCCGCAGGTGGTGCAGCACCGAGCCGCCCGATCGCAACCAGGCGATCGCCCCCACCACCAGCGACACGGTAAACGCCATCGCCGTCAGCTGGAAGGGGGGCACGGTGCCGCTGAGGTCGGTGAGCAGGGCCAGGGTGGCCCACATCAGCACCGCAGAGAACCCGATCACCGTCGGCTGTCGCTGGTTTTGCCCTGGTTTCACAGATGTTTTCCTCAGATATGCTTCGCTGTGTATTGTAGAGAGACCCCTGCCCAAAACCTCGTCAGGGCAAAGTTTGCAGGTCATGACCGAGCCGAGTTTACCCCTGTTTGCCGCTGCCAACCTGGGTCGCCACCTGATAGATCGATGGCTGTGGCGGGGGGTGAGCTTTGACCTACGGGCCGGAGACTGTGTAGGTCTGGTGGCCCCCTCCGGTGCAGGCAAAACGCTGCTCATGCGCAACCTAGTGCTGCTCGACCCGATTCAGCAGGGAGAGGTCAACTTGGCGGGCAAGTCGCCCGCCGAATGGGGGGTGCCCGCCTACCGCAGCCGGGTGATGTACGTGCCCCAGCGGGCCGTTGCCCTCAACGGCACCGTAAAGGATGACCTCAAGCGAGTCTTTGAACTAGAGATTTACCGCCAACGTCAGTTTGCCCCCGCTCTCATTCACGCCTGGCTAGATACACTGGGCCGTGGTCCTGAGTTCCTCAATCTGCAAGGGGCTCGACTTTCGGGGGGGGAGGCTCAAATTTTGGCGCTGCTGCGGGCGCTCCAGCTTAGCCCCCAGGTGCTGATCTTGGATGAACCGACCGCATCCCTCGATGCCGCCACCACAGGCCAGGTGGAATCTCTGCTGCACGATTGGCTCCATCAGGGCGATCGCGCCTGCCTGCTGACCAGCCACGACACCGCGCAAATTCGCCGAGTCACCCACCGCCAGATCTCCTTGGAGGACTTTCGGTAATGGAAACCACTTACATGGTCATTGGCTACGGGCAGCTAGCCCTCGCCGCGCTGCTGATCGGGGTGAATGTGGCGCTGTCGATCGCCCTTCAGCTGGGCCTAGCCCAGTCGCTGCTGATGGCAACGGTGCGCATGGTCGTACAGCTCTTGCTGATTGGCTTTGTGCTGGAGTGGCTGTTTACCCAAGACAATCCCCTGATTATTCTGGCGATCGCCCTGGTGATGACGGCGATCGCAGGTGTCTCTGCCGTCAATCGCACTCAGCAACGATTTGCCGGTATCTACTGGCACAGTTTAGTCTCAGTCCTCTCCGCATCGGCCCTGGTGACGGGGTTTGCCATGGTCGGCATCATTCGCGTACAGCCCTGGTACGACCCCCAGTACCTGATTCCGATACTGGGCATGGTGCTGGGCAACACCCTCAGCGGCATTTCTCTGGGTCTAGATCGCTTCATGGAGGGGCTCGTCACCCAGCGCGACCAGGTTGAAACCCGGCTGGCCCTTGGCGCTACCCGCTGGGAGGCGGCCCACAGCCAGGTGCGCGAGGCCATCCGCATCGGCATGATACCCAGCATCAATTCGATGATGGTGATGGGCCTGGTCAGCCTGCCCGGAATGATGACCGGACAGATCTTGGCTGGGGCCAACCCCATCGATGCAGTGCGCTACCAAATCGTGATCATGTTTATGATCGCCGCCGGGGCCGCCCTCGGGATATTTGGCGTGGTGCTGCTGGCCTACCGCCGCCTGCTCAGCCCCGACCACCAGCTGCGGCTCGACCGTTTGCAATCAGTCAGTCGGTAATCTGTCTACCAGAGAACTAAAGTCCTTAGCCCGCATGGTTCATGACCTTAGGGGGATGGGGGGACATGCCCGTTTTTCTGGGCATCTGGCTAAAGCGGCATCGTTTCGAGCAGGTTCGCGCCGGTGCGGGCATGACAGCCGCCCGATTCTGGCTTGGTGAATCACCCAGGCTAGGCCTCGAAAACGGCCTGAGAGCTGATTTTTTATTAGTTTACAATCTGATCTAAGCGAGGCGTTTGGTGCCACGATTGAGATCAAGAGGCTGGTGTGTCCTAAGCTCAGCACGTAGCGCTTGCCAGTTTGCCCTAGCCGTAGAACCTTCGTACAAAATGCCAACCCACGACAATAAGCGTCTTTCGTCAGGAATTGAGGGCTTAGATGAGATTTTAGGCGGGGGCTTTCCGACAGGGCAGGCGTATTTGGCCAGGGGGGGGCCGGGCTGTGGCAAAACTACCCTGGGCTGGCATTTTCTAACCCACAACCTGGAGGATGGCACACCGCGCCTCTTCATCACTTTGGGAGAATCGGGCGAGCAGCTCAAGCGTAACGGGGCAGCATCGGGCTTTCCGGTAGAGGCGGTGACAGTATTAGATCTTAGCCCCGATGCAGACTTCTTTATACAAAATCAGGGGTACGATATTTTTGCCACTGCCCAGGTCGAGCAGGGGCCACTGACCGATCGCATTGTCGAGCAGGTCAAGGCTACCCAGCCCCAGCGGGTGTTTATCGACTCGATGACCCAGCTGCGCTACGTGGCCACCGATGGTTACCAGTTTCGCCAGCAGGTAGTAGGCTTTTTGCGGTTTTTACTGCACCAGGGGGCGACGGTGCTGTTTACCTCCGAGGCCAGCCAAGAGGCCCCCGATGAAGATTTACAGTTTATCAGCGATGGCATTCTCACCCTAGAAATGCACAGAGAAGGGCGACACATTGAGGTGTCTAAGCTGCGGGGCAGCGAGTTTCGCAAGGGCCCCCACACCATGCGGATCTGCGATCGCGGCTTAGTCGTCTTTCCCCATCTGGTGTCTGGTAACGAGCACGTGGCCACGGGCAAACCGAAACTCTGCCCCTCTGGCATTCCTGAAATTGACGAGTTGCTCAGCGGCGGCATCGAAACCGGCACCGTGACGATTATCTCTGGCCCCAGCGGCGTGGGCAAGACGACACTGGGTCTGCAATTTATTAAAGAGGCGGCAGGGCGGGGCGATCGCTCAGTGGTCTACCTCTTTGAAGAGGCCGTCGATACCCTGCTCAACCGCTGCGAGGGCATCAACATACCGGTGCGGGCCATGGTCGAGCGGGGCACCCTGGCGGTGACCAGGGTAGACCCACTGCTCTACTCACCCGATGAGTTTGCCCATCGAGTGCGCATTGAAGTCGAGCAGTTGGACACCAAGATCATCATGATCGACAGCGTGTTGGGCTATAAGCTGTCATTTCAGGAAGATGATTTGATCCGCAATATTCACAGCCTTTGTCAGTACCTCAAGGGTCTAGGCGTCACCACCATCCTGACCAACGAGGTCGCATCGATTACCGGCGACTTTAAAGCCACCGAACTGGGCGTGTCTTACCTGGCCGACAATATTATCTTTCTGCGCTACTTAGAAGTACAGGGCCAGATGCGGCGGGCCATTGGTGTTTTAAAGAAGCGTCTCAGTGATTTTGAGAAGACTTTACGGGAGTTTGAAATTTCCCGCTACGGCATTAAGGTGGGCCGACCATTGACTCAGCTGCGGGGCATCCTAAGTGGAGTTCCTGAATTTATTAAGTCCCACAATGATGATGCCTGAGGTATATTCCCGTCCGCCCGATGCTCCAGACCACGACAGTCGATGGCGATCCCGCATCTTTTTGGGAGTAGATCATCCCCAAAATTATCAGTTGCTGACAACGCTACTGGGGCGGTTTTATAGCCTGCAAGACCAACCCACAGGCAAGCTCAACTGGGGCAATGCCTTTGATCTCTGCATCTTTGACACCTCGTTTTTTGGCCGTTGCACCCCAGAGATTGCTGCGCAACGGGAGGCCGCTAAACCAGTTTTTTTGCCCTTTTTGCTATTGCTCAAACGTTCCCATCTGTCCCTGCTCAAGCCCTACCAACGACAGCAGGTCGACGATGTGATCGCCATGCCCGTAGACCAAACTGAGCTGCTGCTGCGGGTAGAGTCGATGTTGCACGCGCGGATACAGGCTCTGCAACTGGAGGCTCTGCTAGCCCAAGAGCGGCTACAGGAGCAACAGCTTAAGGCCGACAACCAGATTTTGCAGCAAATGGCGACCCAAGACGGCCTGACCGGCATCTCAAATCGGCGGGCCTTGGACGAAAAGCTCGCCTACGAGTGGAAGCTAGCTCGCCGAGAGCAAACTCCACTGACCGTGATTCTCTGCGATGTCGACTATTTCAAGCTCTATAACGATACCTACGGGCATATCTTGGGCGATCAGTGTCTCCAGGCGATCGCAGGCATACTCGACACCGTAGTGCGACGCCCGGCAGATATGGCAGCCCGCTACGGCGGCGAAGAGTTTGCCCTAATTTTGCCGAATACCGATACTGATGGGGCGCTGCACCTGCTTAACCACATTCGCAGTATGCTTAGAGCCCGTGCCATCCCCCATCAAACCTCGCCCATTAGTCCCTGCGTCAGCATGAGCTTTGGTCTAGCCGAGGTGGTGCCGTCAGAGCAAGTTCGCTCTAGCGATCTGCTCAATGCGGCTGACAGAGCGCTGTACCAGGCTAAGGCCGAGGGACGCGATCGCGCCGTTGTCGCCTCCACCTTAACCCCTTAGCTGCCTCGGTAGGTGCTGTAAGACCAGGGCGATACCAGCAGCGGCACATGGTAGTTGCCGCCGGGGTCAGCCACCGTAAATCGAATGGGAATTTGATCAAGGAACGGTGGCTCGGAGAGAGTCGCCCCCGACTGGGCAAAATAGGCCGCCACATCAAAGGTGATTTCGTAGGTACCCTTGTGGAGCTCGTCGCCCTCTAGCAGGGGCTCATCGGTACGGCCATCGATGTTGGTTTCAACGGTTTTGAGCGCCGTTTTAATGTCTGCTTCTTTATTAATGGCCCAGACTGTGAGCCGCAGTGAGGCGGCGGGCTTACCCAGGGCCGTATCGAGAACGTGGGTGGAGAGTCTGCCCATTGTGGTGATCAATCATGCCAAATAGCTACAGACAAAGCATATAGTAAGAAGCCCTTGGATGGAGGTTTGCCCTCAATAATTCCAGACAGTCTGGCCTAGGGGCAAAAAGGGGTTGCCGAGCACAGGCATGCGTTCAAGCATTCTGGTGCCTCGCAGGGGCGCACGGCTTGGGGCCGATCGCCCCCCGAACCAGCCGTTGCCGCAGCCCTAACAGGGCTGGTCAGCTCTGCTAAGCTGAAAGCCAACCGTTGTAAACCCCACATCAATGTCCCTAGGACTGCAAACCGCTTCGTCCGCTGCCACGATTGCCAAGTTTAAGGCCCTGTCTGACCCGCTGCGGCTAGAGGTGATCGAGCTGCTGCGATCGCAGGAAATGTGCGTGTGCGATCTGCGCGATCGCATGGGCATTGCCCAGTCAAAACTCTCCTTTCACCTCAAAACCCTGCGCGAAGCGGGGCTGATCTCGGCCCGCCAAGACGGTCGCTGGATCTATTACAGCCTCAACCCTGCCGAGTTTAGCGACCTCGAAGCCTACATCAGTGCCCTGGGTCGCCTCAGCCCCCAGCGTTCGGCCTGCCCCTGCCCCCCCGATCGCCAGTAGGGGCGCAGCATGCTGCGCCCCTACAAACCAGATAGCGTTAGCGTTGCGCCTTAGCCAGCCACGGGTGCGGGCTGAGGGGCTGGGGCTTCAGCAGCGAGGGTGGGCAGGGCAGGAGGCTCGGCCACGCCGGCAAACTTCAGCAGATCCGCCATTTTGAAGTCGCCGTCGCTGCCCAGGGTGGGCTTCCAGCTGGGCTGCTGGCAAAGGTACGACAACCCGTCGGTTTGCAGCAGACCAATAAACACCTCGGCCACAATGCGACCGCCCACAGGGCCGAGCGATCGCCCATCGGCGCGCTTGTCGGCTTCCCGCAGCACGTAAAACCACAGCGGCGTGCTGTGGGCCAGACCGGGGGCGATCGCCGCCACATCCGCCAGGTCAGCGGCAGACAGGGGCGCAATCCCCATGCGGCGGGCAACGGTTTGCCCCGAGGGCAGCCCAAAAGTCAAGTGGCGCAGCAGGTTGCGCTGGGCCAGCGAGGCCGGGTTCGATGCCATATTGGGTGGAATAAACGGCAGCTGAAACAGAGGCCGAGAGATCGTGGCATCGATGCGCTGGCTCAGCTGGGGCGTATCGGTTTCATTCAGCTTGAAGAAGTTGCGCCAGTCCATCACCCGCTCTGGAGGCAGCGGCTTGCCGCTCGACAGGTCGTTGCCGCCCGAGCCAGGGGGCACAAAGATGGCCGCCGCAAAATTTTGGTTGATGCGGTAGCCGCCGCGCACCTGGCTGTGGCCAAAACGGTAGGCCGCCACCGAAAACTCGACTGGAATGTAGGGCTCGCGCCGCCAGAAGGTGCTGTAGAACCGGCGGCCCCGGTTGAGCACCGTATCGACTACCTTTTGACCCACCAGCAGCGGCAGAAACTCGTGCAGCACAATCCACTGGTAGTGCCAGCGCACCAGCTTTTGGGCTTCGTCAAACAGCTGCTCAGGGTCAACCCCGTCGGCCTTGAGCTGGTCGATTACGGCGTTGTGAAACTTGACGAAGGCCAGGTGTAGCTGCGACACGATCAGGTTTTCGTCGTTGCGGGGGTCGCCCAGCAGTGCGGTGCCCTGGCTGTTGCGGGCCAGGTCGTGGGGGCGATCGCGATCGATCAGCAGCTTGCCACGATTGGCGGGGCTGTTGTCGTATAGCCAGGGGCTGGCGGTGGGGCCAGCGCCGTAGACACTGTCTAACTCAAAGGATGGGGTGCGGAAGTTTTCGATCGCCTCGGGGTCAGACTGGCGCTCTAAGCTGGAGGTAGGGTCGAAGGTGAGGTCGTGGTCGATGAACTGGCCGAGAAAGGTAAACCCAGCCGGAATCGCCGGATTGTCGGGGTTGTTGGTAGGGCCGGGGTCCATAATGCCCTCGGCCTTGCCCAGCTCCATCAGGGCTTGACGAACGGCGGGGGTGTCTTGGGCAAAGGGACGGGTGCAGCGAAACATTCTGCCGAAGCGGCCCCGTGCTGGCACCCGAAAGCGGGGGGGAGCCGTGTCTCTGAGATACATTTGACCGTGCCTTGTCATGGCATACCTCGTGTAGTGCTAACTCAGTGGATGGCCCCATCATGGCAACGGGGTTGGGCGATCGCCATGACCCGCGCGGGTACTTTTTGGGGTGCCCGCCCAGGGCTTGATATTCTGAAGGCACCCCATTTCTTGCCCTCAGCCCTACTGGTCTATGAACTCAGTCGATCTGGCCTTCTTACCCGCCGTCGAACAAGCCCGGCTGATTCGCAGCAAACAAGTCTCCCCGCTAGAGCTGGCGGAGATCTATCTGGAGCGCATTGAGCGGCTAAACCCGGCCCTGGGGGCCTACGTAACGGTAATGGCAGAGCAGGCCCTGGCCGACGCCAGAACCAAGACCGAGCACCTGGCCCGCAACCCCGACGACCTGCCGCCCCTGTTTGGCGTGAGCGTGTCGGTCAAAGACCTCAACCCGGTGGCGGGGGTGCCCTGCGCCTACGGGGTGAAGGCGGCCTGCGATCGCATTGCCCCCCAAGACGACTACATCGTCAGCAAGCTGCGCCAAGCCGGAATGGTGATTTTGGGCAAAACCGCCACCTCCCAACTCGGTTCCCTACCCTACACCGAGCCACCGGGCTTTCCCCCCGCCCGCAACCCGTGGCATTTAGACTACACACCGGGCGGGTCGAGCGGCGGCGGGGCAGCGGCGCTGGCGGCGGGGCTGTGCGCTATTTCCCAGGGGTCAGACGGCGGCGGTTCTCTGCGCGGGCCAGCCTTTTGCTGTGGCCTGGTGGGTCTGAAAGCCTCCCGAGGGCGGATTAGCTTTTCGCCCGTGGGGGAGCGGCTGAACGGGCTGGCGGTCAACGGCCCCCTGGGGCGCACCGTGGCCGACACGGCGGCCCTGCTAGACGTGCTCAGCGGCTACGAACTGGGCGACCCCTACTGGCTGCCCGACCCCAACCCCTCTTTTCTCGATGGGTTGCAGACCCCGCCGAAACCCCTGCGCATTGGCTATGCCACCCGCCTAGACCCCATCGGCGACGCCGACCCGGTGTGCCGTCAGGCCATCTACGAGACCGTGCAGCGGGTCGAAGACCTGGGCCACACCGCCGAAGAGATCACCTTCCCCAACCTAGAAGCCTTAATTGAGCCTTTTATCGTGCTGTGGGAATGCGTGATTGCAGAGGTGGGGGTGCCCTTTGTGGTACTCGAAAAAATGAACCGCTGGCTCTACTGGCGGGCCTGGCGCATCAACAGCGGGGCCTATCTGCGGGCAGCGGCTCAGCTCCAGCAGGTGGCGCGGCAGGTAGTGCAGTTTTGCCAGCCCTACGACGTGCTGATTTTGCCGGTTTACATGCACCCGACGATTAAGGTGGGTGAGTGGCGGGGGCTGCGATCGCCCAAATTACTCAAAAATGTGATCAACTGGGTGGCCCCCTGCCCGCCCTTCAACGCCAGCGGCCAGCCCGCCCTGGCTATTCCTACCGGGTTTGGCCCCCAGGGGTTGCCCGTGGGGGTGCAGCTGGTGGGCCCCCCCGCCGATGAGGCCACACTATTTGCCCTCGCCGCCCAGCTAGAGCAGGTAAACCCCTGGAGCCAAGAACGCCCAGCCTTTGCCAATGGGTAAGGACGCATCGCGGTGCGCCCTTACCCATTGGGAGACAGGATTTTAAAGAAGAAAACCAGGGCCGCGATCGCAACCCTGGTCAGGCAGATATGGATAGGGTAGCCGCAGCAGAGTTTAGACTTTTCCAGCGGGCTCAAACTTGTGGGCGTGGTCTTGCAGCAGCGAGCTGACCTGGTTGAGCACGTTGTCGCCCTTCTTCTGAATGGTCTGGCGCTCGGGGTAAAAGTCGGGCTGGTCGAGGTTGCGGGAAATCGCCTGCTGCACCTGTTCGGCAATCAGGTCAGACAGCTCACCCCGAGCATTTTCGCGCTGGAAGTTAGCCCCTTCTTCGGTGGTGGCGTAGAGGGGCGGCAGCCGGTTGAGAGCATAGGCGGCAATGTCGCCCAGGTCGAGGGTCTTGTCAGAGCTAGCCTCGATTTCGGCCACCCGCGAAATCGCTTCGGTGAGCACCAGTTCTTCCATCACGTTGATAAACTGCTTGCGGGGTACAGCTACCACCTCGCCAGTCAGCAGGGCACCCATCAGGCGATCGAGGGCCATGTATTCTTCGATAGAAAGCTCGGCGGCGGTGTCGCAGATTCGACCCACCTCCGCCTCCATCGCAGGAGTCAGGTAGCCGTCCTGTAGGGCTTGTTCAACAATTTTTTCGATAGTCATTGGGCTAAACGCTCCATAAAACTGATGGACTGAGGGCTTTTGATAAAATCGGAAGACTGAGTATCCACAGGATGAGGTATCTACCTATGCTAGTGTGCCCCGTTCAGCCGGGTGGGCCACAGAGGAAATTGTGAAGACTGCTTAGAGTTAAAGTAACGAGTCAAGAATATTTCAAGAAGCCGATCGCCTGTTTCCACACTTGATGTTTGCTGCCGTCTTCTGTCTCCAAACAGATGCATTGGGGATCTTGCCAAACTACGCGACCGGCAATCAAATCTCCAGTCATCAGCTTAACTTCGATGATTTGTTTGTCTCGAATTAGACCTTGAATCTGGCGAACGCTCGGAAACCCGGTGGCAAACTCTTGGGACATGGTGCTGAACTGTGAACATAGGCTGGTCTTACGGTACCCCGTTCTACTCGCTTAGGAGACAGTCTGGGGGAATTTGTTAAGGAAAGCTACTTTGGTGAATAATAAGCTTGATTAACTCAGCCCTCAGAGACACCAGAGACCATGGAATTTAGCAAGTATCACGGCTTGGGCAACGACTTCATTTTGCTCGATAATCGCCACCAGCCGGAGCCATTGCTGTCTCCTGAGCAGGCGGTGACCTGGTGCGATCGCCACTTTGGCATTGGGGCCGACGGCGTGATCTTTGCGCTGCCGGGGCAAAACGGCACCGACTACACCATGCGCATTTTCAACTCTGACGGCTCTGAGCCAGAGATGTGCGGCAACGGCATTCGCTGTTTAGCCAAGTTTTTAGAAACCCTGGAGAGCAACGACGGCCAGGCTCCCCAGGTTCCCCACACCTACCGCATTCACACCCTGGCGGGGCTAATTTCACCTACCCTCCAGCCCGACGGCCAGGTGACGGTAGACATGGGGCCACCCCATCTGCTGGCGGGCGAAATCCCCACTACTTTAGTCGGAGACGACGAGAAGGTAGTCAATGTGCCCCTGGAGGTGGCCGGGCAGACTTGGCCGGTGACCTGCGTCAGCATGGGCAACCCCCACTGCATTACCTTCGTAGACGATGTGGCGGCGATTTCCGTTCCGGGAGGCCTTGCCAACGCCCTCGAAGCCCTCGGCCCCCAGTTCGAGCATCACCCGGCCTTTCCCCAGCGCATTAACACCGAGTTCATTCAGGTGGTGCGGCCCGACTATCTCAAAATGCGGGTGTGGGAGCGGGGCGCGGGCATTACCCTGGCCTGCGGTACCGGGGCCTGCGCCTCGCTGGTAGCGGGGGTGCTGAACGGGTTGTGCGATCGCGCCGCCACCGTAGAGCTACCCGGTGGCCCCCTGCATATCGAGTGGAAGGCCGCCGACAACCGTGTCTACATGACCGGCCCCGCCGAGCTTGTCTTTCGCGGAACCACCGTTTAACAAAATGTTCGCCAGCTAAAACGTCCCAACGTTCGGCTCGAACAAGAACCTGCGCTCCTACCGTCGCACTAAGATGCCATGTAGGCCAGCGCCCCTGGCTCCCGCGACATCTTCGGCTTCGCTGTCGCCTAGGTGCCAGGCCTGGCCAGCTTCACAGCGGTGTTTTTGCAGGGCGGTAGCAAAAATTAGCGGGTCGGGTTTAGCCGCCCCCGCCTCAGAGGAAATAGTAATCGAGCTGAAGTGGCTGAGCAGATCGAGGTGCTCTAGCACCTGGTAAAGCCGCGTATCAAAGTTAGAGATCACGCCGAGGGCAATACCGCGTCGCCGCCAGCGCTCTAGGGCCGGGGGCACATCGGGATAGATCACCCAGGGCTCGGCGGTCGCAAAGTAGGCGTAGAGGTCAGCAAAGAAGCCGTCAAAGTCAACAAACTTGTCGAGCACCGCAGCACTGCTAAAGGTCTGCTGGGCGATCACCCGCCACCAGTGATACTCCTGCTCGGGCACCAGAGCCGGTTCGCAGCCGGGGAAAGCCATCTCTGGAGCCGCCTTAAAAGCGCGGAAGAAAGCCTGATTCAACTCTTCTGCATCGGCGTCAATACCGTGGTGCTGAGCCAGATCGGCGTAGATCTGGCCCACGCTACCCTTCACCCCAAACAGGGTGCCAACGGCATCTAGAAAAATGACCTGGGGCTGGGGTGGATTGACCATCTAAAAAATCATCCAAAGGAGGTAACTAAAGTGAGTCGAGTGACGGGGGTATTGGATGATTTTAGGTTTAGCCAAACCATCTCAAGAAGCTACCCAACTAAGCCTGATCCAAATCTAGACGTGACGTTTTACCTGTAGAAAAACTAAGCTTAAGCTGGACTTGGGGGCTCATCGTTTTGTGACATAGAGCAAATATCGTTCTATTGTGCCCGGCCTCTACTCATGGCTCACTGTAGGCATCCATGCCAGCGCAGGAGCAGACCAGGTTGCGATCGCCATAGGCCTGGTCAATGCGATTGACCGCTGGCCAAAACTTAAACTGCCGGGTAAACGCCGTGGGAAATACCGCTGCTTCCCGACTGTAGGGCCGTTCCCAGGTGCTCACCAGGTCGGCAGCAGTGTGGGGGGCGTGCCGCAGCAGATTGTCCTCCGGGTCGGCCTTGCCAACTTCGATCGCCCGGATTTCGTCGCGAATGGCGATCATCGCCTCGCAGAAGCGGTCTAGCTCCGCCAGCGACTCGCTCTCGGTGGGCTCCACCATCAGCGTGCCCGCCACCGGCCACGACATGGTGGGCGGGTGAAAGCCGTAGTCGATCAGCCGCTTAGCCACATCTTCCACGCCAATATCCGCCGATTTCTTGAAGGGGCGCACGTCCAGAATACACTCATGGGCCACTCGCCCATTCTGCCCGGTGTAAAGAATGTCGTAGTGGTCTTTTAGCCGGTGGGCAATGTAGTTGGCGTTGAGAATTGCCACCTCAGTGGCCTTTTTGAGCCCCGCGCCGCCCATCATGGCGATGTACATCCACGAGATCGGCAGAATGCCGGCGCTCCCCCAGGGGGCCGAAGTCACCGCGCCAATGCCCTCGGCACCGCCGACCCCCGCCACCAGGCCATGACCCGGCAAGTACGGCACTAGGTGCGCTTGCACCCCAATTGGCCCGACCCCCGGCCCGCCCCCCCCGTGGGGAATGCAGAAGGTCTTGTGCAAGTTGAGATGGCAGACGTCAGCGCCAAAGTCCGCCGGGCGGCAGAGGCCCACCTGGGCATTCATATTGGCTCCATCCATGTAGACCTGGCCACCGTGGCGGTGCACGATCGCACAGATCTCCGCAATTTCTGCCTCAAACACGCCGTGGGTAGAGGGGTAGGTGACCATCAGCGCCGCCAGATTTTCGCTGTGCTTTTCGGCCTTGGCCCGCAGATCGGCAACATCAATATTGCCCTCGTCGTCGCAGGCCACGGGCACCACGGTCATGCCCGCCATCACGGCGCTGGCTGGGTTGGTGCCGTGGGCCGACTGGGGAATTAGGCACACCGTGCGGTGGGTGTCTCCCTGCTGCTGGTGGTACTCACGGATCACCAGCAGCCCAGCATATTCTCCCTGGGCGCCGGCGTTGGGCTGCAGAGAGATGCCCGCAAACCCGGTGATCTCTGCCAGCCAAGCTTCTAACTCGCTGAATAGCTGCTGATAGCCCTGGGCCTGGTCAACGGGCACAAAGGGGTGAATCTGGCCAAACTCTGCCCAGGTGACCGGCACCATCTCCGCCGTGGCGTTCAGCTTCATGGTGCAGGAGCCCAGGGGAATCATCGCCGTCGCCAGGGAGAGATCCTTATTTTGCAGACGATACAGGTACCGCAGCATCTCGGTTTCGCTGTGGTAGCGGTGGAATGTGGGGTGGGTCAGGTAGGAAGAGGTGCGGCGCAGGAAACGGGGGAGCGGGGGAGTGGGAGAGTAGGGGAGTGGGGGAGTGGGGGAGTGGATGGCATCCTCGCCTTGGTGGGGTAGGGGTGGGTCTGCGAGGAATGGTGAACTTGGATTTCCGGTAAAGATGGCGATCAGGTCTTGAAGATCTTGGTCAGTGACGGTTTCGTCTAGGGCGACGATTAGGGTTTCACCATTCCCTACGCGCAGGTTGATGCGGTGCTCTGCCGCGCGGGCGAGGATAGCAGGTTGAGCTGCACCGACGGTGACCCGGAGGGTGTCGAAGACGGGCGCGGTGCCCAGGGTGAATCCTGCCTGGACAAGCGCCCCAGCCAGGGTGAGGGTCTGCTGATGGATGCGGGCGGCGATCGCCCTCAACCCCTCCGGCCCATGGTACACCGCGTACATGCTGGCCATGATCGCCAGCAGCACCTGGGCGGTACAGATATTGCTGGTGGCGGCGTCCCGGCGGATGTGCTGCTCGCGGGTTTGCAGGGTCAGGCGCAGAGCGGGGTTGCCGTAGGTGTCTTTTGATACGCCCACCAGACGACCGGGCAGCTTGCGGGCAAAGCTGTTGCGGGTGGCAAAGAAGGCAGCGTGGGGGCCACCGTAGCCCAGGGGCACGCCAAAGCGTTGGCTATTGCCGACGACGATGTCAGCGCCAAACTCGCCGGGGGGCTTCAGCAGGGTCAGGCTGAGCAAGTCGGCGGCGACGATGACCAGGGCCTTCGCACTGTGGGACTGCGCGATGAATGCCTCGTAGTCGTAGATGGCGCCATCGGTGGCAGGATATTGCAGCAGCAGGCCAAAAACCGGGGTATCAAAGGCAAAGGTGCGATGATCGCCCACCACCACCTCAATGCCCAGGGGCAGGGCGCGGGTCTTCACAACATCGAGGGTCTGGGGGTGGCAGGCGGCAGACACCCAGAATGTCTTGGCGTCTTTTTTCTTGCGGGCGTTGAAGGCCAGAGTCATGGCCTCGGCGGCGGCGGTACCCTCGTCTAGGAGCGAGGCGTTGGCAATTTCCATGCCGGTCAGGTCGGTGATCACGGTCTGGAAGTTGAGCAGCGCCTCTAGCCGTCCCTGGGAGATCTCGGGCTGGTAGGGGGTGTACTGGGTGTACCAGCCGGGGTTCTCTAGCACGTTGCGCTGGATCACGGGCGGAGTAATCGTGTTGGCATAGCCCAGGCCCAGGTACGATCGCCACACTTGGTTCTGAGCTGCGATCGCCCTCAGTCGCGCCAGCGCCGCCGACTCATCTAGCCCCTGGGGCAGCGCCAGCGGCTCCGTCATCCGAATCGTCGCAGGCACCGTCGCCGCAATTAGATCCTCCAGAGACCCATAGCCCAGGGCCGCCAGCATAGTGGCCTGCTCCTGCTCCATCGGCCCTAGGTGGCGCGCAACAAAGGGGCTAAAGCCCGAAGGCGCAGCGGCTTGGAGAATCGTTTCAACCGGTCTGGTCTCTGAAGAAAGCTGTGTCATACCGATTTGCGACTAGCTCCTGACTGGGATAACGAAAGGCGATCGCCCCTAGGGTACGCCCCATCTCCATAATCTTGAAACATTCCCGGAAAATTTGCTGCTTTTAAAAGTGCAGGTTCCTTGGGATGAAAGCCCCAGCCCTGGGCTTGCCCCCCGGTAGCACCGTGGGTTCTAGACTGCCGCCGGGGAGCCCAGGGCGCTGGGGGTCGGCCCCATCATCCCATCACTGCATTACTCCACCGCAAAACCGCCGCCGCCGTTTCCCCCGGTTTCTCCAAATGGGGCACATGGCCGCACTGGGGTATCCACACCAGCTGACTGCCGGCGATCGCCCCCTCAAACCGCCGCGCATCTTTGGTGCCGAGAATTTTGTCCTGCTCGCCCCAGATCACTAGGGTAGGGCTGGCAATGGTGGGAATTTTTTGGGTCAAAAAGTTGTAGCCGCCGCTTTTGGTGAAGGCGATCAGGGCCTCTTTCCAGCGGGGACAATCTAGGTGTAGGGCAGCACACAGCTGGGCATCGGGCGTCACAAAGGTCTTGTCAAAGTAGGCCTGGCGGCTGATATTGCGCCGCACGCGAGGATTGCGCAAAAAGGCCGTGGCCCAACTGTCTAGCGGCGGCACCATCAGGTTACCCATGGCTGGCCCAGCGGCAAAGCCCGCCGCATCGATCAGCACCAGCCCAGCCACCGCGTCAGGATAGGTGAGGGCAAAGTCGATCGCCGCTGCGCCGCCCATGGAGGCCCCTACCAGCACTACGGGGCGGTCAATTTTCTGCTGCCAAAAACTGTACAGGTGGAGCTTGATGGCAGCGGGGGAGAGATCGGGAAGGGTGCGATCGCTAAAGCCAAACCCGAGCAAATCCATCGCCCAGACCTGGCTGTGGCCCTCTAGCTGGGGCACCAACCGGCGAAACTCAAACAGCGAACTGTCAAATCCGTGGATCAGCAAGAGGGGTGGCGCTGCCGCTTCGCCTCCTGCCCTCACGTAGGCAGTGGGTATGGGGGCATCGCTCAGCGGCGTCTGCACCGCCTCTATCTGCACCTGCGCCGCCATGGCTAGGGAAGTTGCTTCGGTTAAGCCCGATGCTGCGACGGGCAGCAGGGATACAGCTGTCATAGGGAATATCACCCAATCAGAGTCCGGTGACTATTCTCACAGATTCTGGCCCCCAAGTCCTGACCTACAGATCTCTGGATAAGGCCGGGTCTACTGATGCAGATGGATCATGTGGGACCCGATCGCAATACCGTACTGACCGTAGATATCTTGGCCTAGCAGGCCGTAGGTGCCACCGATCGCCACCCTGACCTGCTCCTGCCGCAGGCCACCTAGCTCCACCGCATTGACCACGCCAATGGGCAGGGTGACGACGCTGCCGTCGGCGATGCGGGCCTGGGTCTCACCCACCACCGTCACCCCCACCGCCTGGGCCATCTCAGCGGTGATCAGCGTGCCGGTGGCCCCGGTGTCAAACAGCATGGGAAACGTCTGGAAGCCAGTGCTGCCCCTCAGAGTCACCTCCACGACCGGAGTGCCTCCCTGGCGTCGCTGGATCGGAATTTGCGCGGCTAAGCCCGCCGGTAAAGTGGCGATCGGGGCCGGGGCCGGGGCTGGAGCTGACACCATCTCGCCGCTGGCCCGCCGCTGGGCAGCGGCTAAATGCTGCTGGTATTCCTGAGCTTTGGCCTGGGCCTGGGTGCGGTTGGGGCTAGTGGGAGGAACTTGCTTCATCAGGGCGATCGCCTGCTGCCAGCGGCTAGCGGCCAGCTGCCAATCGGCGGCTGACTGGGCCGACTGACCAATGGCCACAGCGCTCGTAGCCCGGTTCACCGCCTCGCGAAAGCTGTCGACGGTGGGCTGGGGAGCCGCTGGAGCCGCTGGAGCCGACTCAGTGACAGCAGAGAGCAGAGGCGGAGTCGACACCGAAGCGGCCGGGGGTGTAGGCCCAGCCCCTGGGGGCAGCTCACAGCCTGCCAGCCCAGCCAAAAGGCCGAGGATCAACCATTTGCTGGCCGAGGGTCTGCCCATAGTGAATGTCCTAATCTTCTGACTCAGTGGCTCTGGTGGCGATGCCTCTAGGTCAGCATGCCCCAACCTTGGCCCTAGCCCGTCATCAACGAAATGCGTTTCTATAAAAATAGCCCGGCAAAATAGCCCGGCCCTAAAACCAACCCAACCCAGCCCTTCTCCGACGCTCTATCAGGAGATTGTGAGGGCGATTTGTCAGGGAGATTTAATCTCGACGTCATACCGCAAACCTGGCCTTTGGCCTTAGGATAATAGCGATTCATAGCGCAGAGCAAATGGCCATGTTTTTTTCTGATGCCCCCCCAGCAGTTCTTGTGTTGGCCGACGGTTCGGTGTTTCGGGGGTCATCCTTTGGGGCACCGGGCACCGTCATGGGGGAGGTGGTCTTCAACACTGGCATGACCGGATATCAAGAAGTCATGACTGACCCCAGCTACTGTGGTCAGATTGTCACCTTCACCTACCCCGAGCTGGGCAATACCGGGGTCAACCCCGACGACGAAGAGTCGAGTCAGCCCCACATCAAAGGTGCGATCGCCCGCAATATCTGCGATCTTCCCAGCAACTGGCGATCGACTCAGTCGCTGCCCAACTATCTCAAGACCCACAAGATTCCCGGCATTTTTGGCATTGACACCAGGGCTCTGACCCGCAAGCTCCGCACCGCTGGGGCTATGAATGGGGCGATTTCGACCACCCTGCTCGACCCCCAAGAACTGCTGCGCCAGCTTCAAGATGCGCCGCCCATGGCCGGGCTCAACCTGGTAGACCAGGTCACCACCGCCCAAGTCTATGAATGGACTGAGGGCACCGACGCCGCCTGGGAATTTGGCCCCACGGCACCCCTCCCAGGCCAGGAGGCCCCCATGACGGTCGTTGCCGTCGATTTTGGCGTCAAGCGCAACATTTTGCGTCGTCTGGCCAGCTATGGCTGTCGGGTGGTTGTGGTGCCTGCCAGCACCACCGCCGAAGAAATTATGAGCTATCACCCCGACGGCATCTTTCTCTCCAACGGCCCCGGCGACCCGGCGGCGGTAACCAAAGCACCTGAACTGGTGCAGGCACTGCTAGATTACTCGCTGCCCACCTTTGGCATCTGCATGGGGCACCAGATTTTGGGGCTTTCTCTAGGAGCCTCTAGCTTTAAGCTGCGGTTTGGCCACCGGGGGCTTAACCAGCCCTGCGGCCTCGATCGCCAGGTGGAGATCACGAGCCAAAACCACGGCTTTGCCCTTGATGCGGCATCTATTCCTACCGATACGGTGGCGGTGACCCATCTCAACCTCAACGACCAAACCGTTGCCGGTCTGGCCCACAAAACCTTGCCACTTTTCTCGGTGCAGTACCACCCTGAGGCCAGCCCTGGCCCCCACGACGCCGACTATTTATTTGCAAAATTTGTCGACACCATGCGCACCCACCGCCAGGCAGCCGTAATTGGTTGAGGCCAGATCAAGCCGTGGGTTTTTCCCAGGGGAGCGCAGCAGAGTTCTATAAAGAGATGGAAAGAGATGGCTGCAATGGTTGAGCACAAACTGACCAAACCGCTATATGCTATCTGTCTACGGTAGGGCAACGGCCCTCAATCTGACTCAGGTCGGGGAATTTTTTTGCCCCTGGGGCTAGCCCCAATGGGGTGCGGTTTTAACCCCTTGCAGATGGCTGTAACCTGACCTATAGTTAACGTCGAAATTGGAGCGCCGAGGAGGTTTCCCATCGCTGAATCTCTAACCCTGACCGTAAGTTTACGAGGCACCCGCGATGTCAGGGGAACCTACCAGTTATTTCGCCTCACGGGTCTGCTCGATGCGTTCTCAGAACCTGCGTTTCGCAAGGTGATGACTAAGTACGTAGAAGCAGGGCCAAAGAATATCATTTTGGATCTAGCTACTATCGACTTTGTCGATAGCTCGGGTCTCGGTGCCCTGGTGCAGCTGGTGAAAAAGGCTACCACCGATGGCGGTACTGTTCAGGTCGTAACTAACCCTCGGGTGACCCAAACCGTTAAGCTGGTGCGGCTAGAAAAGTTTCTGTCGCTACAGCCCTCGGTCGAAGATGCGATCGCCAACATTGAAAACCCGCCCAGTGCATAGCTCCAGCAGCGCTGCATTAGCCTAGCTGGAGGTAGTCTGTGGTCGAACCTTCCCCTGAAGCCCTTCCAGCCAGCCTGGCCTGGCTGCTCCAGTTCAAGGCCCAGGGCTGTGATCTAGCCATCTCTCCAGAGCAGGTCAAGGCGCTGTCTCCTGTGGCGCTGGCCTATCTGGGTGACGCCGTGTACGAGCTATTTGTGCGCGGTCAGTTTTTGTTGCCACCAAAGCGCATTCAGGCCTTTCATCAGCAGGTGGTGGGGCAGGTGAGGGCCGAGCGCCAGGCTCACCAAGTGCAGCAGCTATTGCCCCTGCTGACCGCAGCCGAGCACGATTTACTCCGTCGGGGCCGCAACGCTTCGTCTCGGGGGCCAAAGCGAGTAGATAGCCAGATTTATCAGCAATCTACAGGGTTTGAGGCGCTGGTGGGCTATCTCTATCTCACGGATCCTGCCCGCTTGGTAGATTTGCTCAGTAGCCTAGACCTGGGGGCTTCTCCCCAAGAGGCTTAGCCTATTCTCAGTAGAATAACTCTGTATGATTCCAACCCTCGATCTCAGGCTGGCGATCGCTCCGCTTCAACCGCTGTTGTCTATGGGCGTCCGCTGGATTGCTCTAGCCCTGCTCTGCCTGCTCTGCTGGGCGGGTTGGGCTGCTTCTGCGACAGCGCAGACGGAGCTATCACCCGAGGTGGTGCAGGAAATCTCTGATCTGCGCCAACAGGCCTTCACCGCCTCCCAGCAGGGCAAGTTTGCTGAGGCCGAGACCTACTGGGGCCAGCTCATCGACTATCTGCCCAACGAAGCCGCCCTATGGAGCAATCGGGGCAACGTGCTAGTCAGCCAAAACAAGCTGATCGAGGCGTTAGCAGACTACGACCGAGCGGTGGCCCTGGCCCCCAACCAGCCTGACCCCTATCTCAACCGAGGGGCCGCCCTAGAAGGCTTAGGACGGTGGCAGGAGGCGATCGCAGACTACACCCAGGTGCTCGCCCTCAACCCCGACGATGCCGCCGCCTACAACAACCGAGGCAATGCCCAGGCAGGCCAAGGCAACTGGGAAATCGCCCTAGAAGATTATCAAAAGGCCGCCGACCTCGACCCTAAGTTTGCCTTTGCCCGGGTCAACGCCGCCCTGGCAGAATACCAGCTGGGCCATGCCGACGAAGCGATTCGTCAGTTTCGCAGCCTCACCCGCCGCTACCCCAACTTTGCCGACGCCCGCGCGGCCCTCACCGCCGCTCTGTGGGGCCAGGGCATGAGGGGTGAGGCCGAAAGCAACTGGGTTGCCGTCATGGGGCTCGATCGCCGCTACAAAGACCTTGACTGGGTAGGCACCGTGCGCCGCTGGCCCCCCGCCATGGTTGCCGCCCTCGAGAAATTTTTAAACCTATAGTCTCAATCAAGCCCTTCTCTGCAACTTCCAGGGCGCAGCTCACGCCATTTTGATCAAATCAGCCATGGGGCACCGCTGATCAGCGGTGCCCCATTCTTTAGGCTGGCATTTGACTCTCAACGGGATGCGGTTCGCCCGGTTGTTTCTGAGACTATGGATTCTGAGACTCCGGGGTGCCGTCAGGAGTAGTGGTGGCTTCAGGCTGAACCGGCTCAGGAGCAGCAGCGGGCTCTGCGGGCTCTGCGGGCTCAGGCGCAGCAGGCGCATCGGGAGGGGTAATCTCAACGTTGATGGGGGGCGTCTGCCCATTGCTGGGGGCTGGTACAACTTCCCGAGTACGCTCAATGGTGCGCTGAATAATGGTGGTGTCGTTATTGGGCTCGGGCGTGGTGGCCTCGGGCGTGGTGGCCTCGGGGGTAGGCGTCAAGGCACCCTGATCGGCGGTGTAGACGTAGAGCGCACCACCAATTACCGCCGCTACGGCGGCTAGAACCAGACCCAGGAGCAAGCCCGTAGAGACGCCATTGTCTTCCCGGACTCTGGCATTAGCCTCATAGGCGCGCGCGTCGGCAGCGCGGCGGCGGTCTTGCTCAAGCTGCTCGGCTGATTTGCCCTGTACGTAGCCATCGCGGTAGGCAACTTCGTCATTGGTGACGGGACGGGTATTGATTGACTTGTCAAAGTCTGGGTCGTTGCTGCGAGTAGGCATATTATCGTCCTCTAAATAAGTGGGTGCCCAAACGTACCTAAATGCCCAAATGCAATAGGTAAGCTCGGGAAAAATAAGGCTCGGATAGGTGAGTCTGGCAACAAGGCCAGAGGCAATGAGCTTGTGTAGATGCCGTTTCGATCAACATAACAAGGGCAAAGGCCCATACCCCTCTACCTAGGTACAGACAAGTAGAGCGCCAGGGGGCTGAGATCGAGATCGGGAGATCTATCTTGGCCAGGTCAGCGGCATCGGGGCTATTGAGGCTAAAGCGTGTCAGATGTTACGCACCATTAAGCTTCTTTGCACAGCCCGTAAGCGGCCCAGGGCCTGTGTTAACTTCGATATCGTTGCATAGCCCACCAATGTTGAACATTAACGAGGTTTTACCCGTGGCCCTGTCAGAAAAATTTGCTCCAGCCCTGACCGAAACCCGCGAAGACTTCTCTGAGTACGTTGCCCATCTGCAACTGCACATGGCACTTCAGGCCCGCAACCTAGTACCTTCTCTGGGTAACGTCGGCGATAGCCGCCACAACCTGCTGCACCAAACCCAGGCCGACATCGAGAAGATGGTCTCTCGCCAAGGGTTTTAGACGCTAGAACGTCGCTTAGTCGCTTAAATGAATTGTTTGCCACACCTGTGCTGGCGCAATAGCCCTGTCTGAGGTTGATGTCTCAGGCAGGGTTATTTATTGGCTGGGGCTGGCGGCGTAGAGCTGGGTTTTTGTCGGGCGCTCGCTATGCTCCGTGCCGCTATCTAGTCCTTAGGGAGGGGACTGTTTTAACTGGCAAGGGCTAGGATTTCAGTATCTGATTAATCAGACTCTCTGTGGCCTATAGCTCTTTTCTCAAGGCTCTTTTCTCAGGGCTATGTCAGCAAAGACCACCCTCCAAATGGTACTGATCAGACAGGGTGCTGATGACGCTGTTGTAGCTATAGCCATCGCATCAAGAGTATTTGGCACATCTAAACCATTTTGGCTGTGGCTACACAACCTGCGTAATGACTGTGGGGCTGAACTATGGTGCTGAAAAACCGGAGATGAACACGCTACTCATTGTCAATCCTACCTCTGGGCCAGACGAAAATTCTCAGCTGCTGCCGAGTCTGACCAATGCACTGCAAAAGCAGGGCATTGACGCCGAAGTTTGTACTACAACGCCTGAAGAAGATGGACAGGGACTGGCCGCAGCCGCCGCTAAGGCAGGGGCCAAACTCGTGATTGTCGCCGGGGGCGATGGCACCATTGAAGCCGTGGCCCGAGGCTTAGCGCACACCCAAACGACCCTGGGCATCATTCCCCAGGGCACCCGCAATAACATTGCAGCCAGTCTCAATATTCCCACCGATATGGATCGGGCTGCTCAGGTTTTGGTAAAGGGCGATCGCCGCCAGATCGACATGGGCAAAGCCAACCACCACTACTTTATGGAAGTGGTAGGTATCGGGCTAGAGGCGCAGCTTTTTCCCCATGGTGACGACGTCAAGGAGGGGATGAAAAGCAACCTCTGGGCGGCGGTTAAGAGTCTCTTTCTAGGCTTAAAAACGTTTCTACTGTCCAAGCAGCACCGCCTCATGCTGCGCTTTGACGGCAGAAAAGTGTATCTGCGCACGCTGCAAGTCAACATCTGCAATAGCCCCCGCTACGGAGTAGAGTTTTCTCTCGCACCCCATGCCCAAATGGATGATGGCAAGCTCGATTTGATCTACATTGACAAGCCTTCAAAGTGGGATCATTTCCGTCATTTCTTTGCGGCTATGCGGGGCAAACATCTGCCCCACGAGCGGCTCAAAATGTACCAAACTGCTGCGATCGAGATCAGGAGCTTGCGACCCCTTGAAATCCACGCCGACGGAGAATATATCGGCACCACCCCCGTGACGGTGGCAGTCATTCCCCGGGCAATCTGGGTCTGTGTCCCCACCCCTGCTCTGTTAGCAACCTTTGACTCAGAGACTGCTGAGGTGAGCCCAGCCGCTAAGGCAGGCCCCTAGCCAAATGCCCCCCGCTAACCAACCGCTGAGTACATCCGTCGGCCAATGGACGCCCAGGTATAGGCGACTCAAGCCCACCCCCAGGGTGATCAGGGCAGCGCCCGTGACGGTGACCCCCTGGGGCACGCTGAAGTAGGCGCTGAGACTGACCGCCAAGAGACCATAAAACGATACGGCACTCATGGAGTGTCCGCTGGGAAAGCTATAGTCCATCGGGCGTTTGGCGGACTCCCACAGGTCGGGCCGCTGTCGCCGAAAAAACGATTTGAAAACGCCGTTCAGCAGCCACGAACCGCACAGCCCAAAGGTCAAAATCAGCGCTGGGGCGACCTCGCCGCGATCGAGCATCACCCCGCCAATGCCCAGCAGTAGGGGAATTGTGACTTCGCCCTGGGCCAGATAGGTAATAGCAGCCACCAGGCGATCGCGGGTCGGGTTGGCCAGCTCTTTGAGAGTGAGCAGGCACAGTTCTTCTATTGGTCGGAGCTGATCTACCAGTAGAAACCGGGCAAAAAGAGCGCCTAAGGTCAGCACGATCGCCCCGGCTAAAAGCCCTACCAACAAATAGGGCAAGAGAGCCATCAGAGCCTGGACTAACCAGTAAAAGCGAGAGTTCACCTCGGCCATTGACAGTTCCACAAACAGCGCAGGGGGCATAGTTACGATTGACAGATTGCTTTTTAACGGCAAAAGCCCGGCCACCACTGTGACCGAGCTTTTGCACTTGCCAGGCTTAACCTACTGGCCAAAGAAGTCTTTGACGGAGTCGACAATGCCCTCAGCCGAGTCTTGGGCCGCGTCAGCGGCGTTTTCTACCGCCCCTTGGGTGCGGCCAATGTCGCGCTGGGCGCGGCCCTGTACCTGGTTGCCCAGGCTGTCGTTGCCGCCGGTGACCTTCTCAACCTGGCGTTGCACTTTGCCCAGATCTTCTTGGGCACGACCTTCGATCTGGTTGGCGGTGCCAGTGCCAGAGACTCGGTCAAGCTCGCGCTCGGCCCGGTTTTGCACCACATCGCCGGCTTTGTTGCCGAGGGCAGCGGCGGGGCTGCTAAAGCCCAACAGCAGGCTAGAGCCAATCACTAGGGTGACCAGACCAACGCAAACGATGCGCTGAAGTTTGGCTGCGATCGCAGTAAATGTCATACAAAATCTCCTGAAAAAAGCCGCACCCATGGGTAATAAGTGCTTATGTTCTTCAGTTATAGGGCGACCCCACCCCACCCTGAATCGCCCCCAAGAGGGGCATTGCCTAATGATTTAGATACAGATTGGCCATCCCTGGGGTCTTCCCTTTGGCCAGGTGGGGCAAATCAATGGTCGGCGGTGGGCCACCCCTGGTGTGTGGCCCACCGCCCTGGCTTAAAATCGTTGCAATATCACGGGTTACCGCCGCTATGTCCACTGTCTCCCCCCCCATCACCCAGCTCAACGGCCTGTTCTCAGAGGCCGCCTTTACCCGACCGGCTGACGGGGCCGAGTTGACCGGCTCAATTTTGGTGGTGGGGGGTTCGACGGCGGCCTACACCACCGCGCTAACGGCCCTGCGGCTCAATTTAGATGTCTGTGTAGTGCAGCCGCAAAGGGTGGTCGGCGGCCAGTTTACGGCCCAGGCGCTGCCCGCCTCCGACGATGGCGACCTGCTCCAGGCCAAGGCGGGGCTGTACACGGTAGATGGTGAAGAATTTGCGATTTCAAAGTCGCAGCGGGCCTTTCGCGATCGCCAGCGCGAGCTGCAACTCGTCGGCGGCAGAAAGGTACCCAACCCCGGCGGCGGCTGGGTCAGCCCCTTGGCCACAACCCCCGTGGTGGCTGCAACAGCAATGAACGAAGCCCTGCTGCCCTACCTACGCGACAGACGCCTCACCCTGATTCCCTTGTCTGAGCCTGTCGAGGTGCTGTTTGAGACGGTAAATGGTCGGTCTAAGGTGCAGGGCGTGGTCTGCCGCGACACCCAGACCGGCCACCGCTTTACCGTCAGGGCCAACGTCACCGTCGAGGCCACCGACCTGGGCGATTTGCTAGAGGTGGGCAACATTCCTTCCTACGTGGGCCAAGAGGCTCGCCACGAAACCGGCGAAGCCATTCTGCCCGAAGACGCCCGCCCCCAGTGTCAGCAGTCCATTACCTTTGACGTCATTGTGGAACGCACCGCACCGGGCAAAGGCGTCTCTATTGGCAAGCCCACCGGGTTTGAAACCGAGGGCTGGATCGGCCTCAAAGAATTTACCCACACCTTTTGGACTAAGGCCAAGCCCGACCAATGGCAGCGGTGGGATTTCTTTAGCGACTTTGGCATCTTTCGCTATCGGCGGCTGTACCGTGCCGCAACTCACGACAAAAAGGTCAGCCCTGGAGATATCTCAGTGCTCAACTGGGGCACCTCCAGCGCCCCCGATCGCGCTTTTTGCTGCGGTAACGACTACCGGCCAGGTCGCCTCGTTGGCGTCAGCCGCGATGAGCGAAACCTGCACATTCAGCGAGCGCGGCAGCGAGCCCAAGCCTACCTCCACTATCTGCAAACCCACGGGGCCGCCGACCTCAAACCTCGGGGCGACCTCACCTGGACAAAAGATGGTATTGCCCTCGAACCCTACGTCCGCGAGGCTCGCCGGGGCCAGGCTCTCACCACCATTCGCCATGAGGATGTGGCCGAAACCTTTTTCCCTAACCAGGCGCGGGCGCGGTGTTTTGACGACTCGGTGGGCATCGGCCAGTACCACTACCTCGACCTGCACGGCAACGACGCCAAGGGCCACGTCAGCCCTAAGGGTAAAGATGTGGTGGCGCTGCCCTTTAGCCTGCCTCTGGGCTCGCTCGTGCCCAAAGACACCGACGGTCTGGTGCTGTCGGCCAAGAGCCTGGGCACCACCCACATTACCAATGCCGCCTACCGCATGCACCCAATGGAGTGGGCGATCGGCGAAGCCAGTGGGTTTCTCGCAGTTTTTGCGCTGTGGACAGGGCTTGAACCTCGCCAGCTAGCCACCGAAGAAAAACACGTTCGCAAGATTCAGGGCTTTATGGCCCGCAACGGCATTCCCATTTTTTGGTTTGACGACATTAGCCATGACGACGCCGACTTTGAGGCCATTCAGGTGCTGGCGGCAGCGGGCATTGTGCGCAGTGACAACCCCAAAAGTCTCAGCTTTAAACCCCACGCCCCTGTTGCCAGAGCGGTGGTGGCTACGGCCTTGGTCAACGTGCTCAAGTTGCCCACGCAGCTACCCACACAGCCTACCTTTAGCGACGTGGCCCCTGGCAAACACTGGGCCTATATGCCCATCGAGACCCTCTACGCCCACGGCATGATTACCGGGGTCAGCCAAAACCGCTTCGCCCCCGATGCCCCCATCACCCGCGAACAGCTCTCGTTTTTGGTCAAGCGGGCCATGCCCGAGGTGTACGATCGCGCTTTTTCTCGCACGCCCATCGATCGCCAAAACCTCCAGCGCCGCGAACTCTCTCGGGTACTGTACGAAGTGCTCAAAGGGCGATTGGAGATTTAGGAGGAAGAATCGATGGGAATGACCACGGCTCTGGGATTACCGCCCAGATCGGTGAGGTATTTAATCGCGCTCTGGGTCACGGCTGAGCCTTCTGGGTATGCCTAAATGGTCTTCAATCTACAACGGTGCGCGTATTAATCTAGCTCGACGCCTCCACGACGAGAAATCAGTTCTTGCTCACGGGTAATGTGATTGAGCTAGGGTTCTCCACTAGCAACAATTTGGCTGCGAAGATCTCGAAGGCGATCGCCCAGAGATGGTTGTGCGGCAGCAGCGGTTACAGCAGCGGGGGATCTTTTAGTGTGGAGGAATTGGATAAAGTCCAGCACAGTTTGCTGCTGCTCGGAGGGCAGCGATCGCCAATGTACCAATAGGTCTTGTTCCTGGGTCATAGGTCGCTCATGCTCTAGGCCTCTATTGTACCCCTGGCCTGAGGAGTGGAGTTTCCATGGTGTGCATAGAAACCGGGTTTCTAGGGTGGTGGCGAAGGGTTATGACAAGCCAAAGAAGAAACCCGGTTTCTGGAATCGCCGGATACCCTTGAACAAAGCTCTTTTGGTTGCCAGTGCCTATGTCGTCGTCATCGCGCGGTTTTCTCGCTAGCCCGGAGGGGTTGGAGCTGCTACAGGCGGCGAAGGCGGAGCGGGGGTGGACGTTTGCTGCTATTGCGGAGCAAGCGGGGGTGAGTACCGACACAGTCAGCCGGTTGTTTCACCCGGAGCGGGGAAAGCGGGTGAGTGGGGAGAGTGTGAGGGCGATCGCTGGGGTGTTGGGGGTGGAGGTGGATGCGATCGGGCTAGCGGAAGAAGCAACAGCAGCATTTACAGAAGCAGAATGCCGCATTCAGGAAGCCTTAGAAAGTGGCGCAACTGGGCTTGATTTATCTGAGTTAGGGCTGACGGCGATCCCCGACAGCCTGGACAATCTCGCCAATTTTACCGTGCTTTACCTCGACCAAAATCAACTGACGTCGATCCCCGATAGCCTGGGCAATCTCGCCAATTTGACCGAGCTTTACCTCGACCAAAATCAACTGACGTCGATCCCTGATAACCTGGGCAATCTCGCCAATTTGACCGTGCTTTCCCTCTCCCAAAATCAACTGACGTCGATCCCCGACAGCCTGGACAATCTCGCCAATTTGACCGTGCTTTCCCTCTCCCAAAATCAACTGACGGCGATTCCTGATAACCTGGGAAATCTCACCAGTTTATCAGAACTTGATCTCTCCCAAAATCAACTAACGACAATTCCCGAAAGCCTGAGCAACCTCGTTAATTTGACAGGGCTTCGCCTCGACCAAAATCAACTGACAGCGATCCCTGGTAGCCTGGGAGAACTGGTCAATCTGACTTGGCTTAATCTCCGCAAAAACCAACTGACAGCAATCCCTGAGAGCATTGGAAAACTGGTCAACCTGACGAGACTTTACCTCCACCAAAATCAATTGACAGTGATCCCCGAGAGCCTGGGTCAACTGACCAATCTAGCTCAGCTTTTCCTCGGCCAAAATCAACTAACGGTGATCCCCAAGAGCCTGGGTCAACTGGCTAATCTAGAAAGATTATTTCTTCACGGAAATGAGCGCTTAAAATTATCTAATGAAATTCTGGGGCCAACCGGGACAGAAGTTTATCAAGGTGCTACGGCAGCGAATCCAAAAAATATTCTCAATTACTATTTTCGGCTATTAGAAGAGCTTACTCCTCTTAATGAAGCAAAACTGATTTTGGTGGGTTTTGGTGCGGTCGGCAAGACTTCCTTGGCTAACCGTATCATCCATCAAAAATTTGATCCAAAATCAGCTAAAACCGAGGGCATTCAAATTACCCAGTGGCCAATTCGCCTCAATGGCTCCGAAGACATCACTCTCCACGTGTGGGACTTCGGTGGGCAAGAGATTATGCATTCCACCCACCAGTTCTTCCTCACCGAGCGTAGCCTTTACCTGCTAGTGCTCAACGGTCGTCAGGGTCACGAAGACGCCGATGCCGAGTACTGGCTCGAACTCATCCAGAGCTTTGGCAGCGATTCCCCCGTTATTATCGTGCTCAACAAAATCAAAGAGCACCCGTTTGATGTTAACCAAAGAGCATTGCGGCAAAAATTTCCCAACATTCGAGAGTTCATCGCAACCGATTGCGAAACCGGCCAGGGCATCGACCACCTCCGGACCGCCATTGAGCGCGAAACCGATGCCCTAGAGCACCTGCGCGACCCCTTCCCCGCCAGTTGGGTGGCGATTAAAGATCGGCTGTCGGCCATGGCCGAAAACTACATCTCCTTTGAGCAATTTCGAGAGTTTTGCAAAACCGATGGCGAAACCGACTTTGGCGCGCAAGACTCCCTCGCCGTCCACCTCCATAGCCTCGGCATTGCCCTCAACTACAAAGACGACCCCCGCCTGCGCGATACCCACGTGCTCAACCCCCACTGGGTCACCAGCGGCATTTACACCCTGCTCAACGCCGACGAGCTAGCAGAAACCAAAGGCGAAATGGAAGCCACCTGCCTGGGTCGCCACCTGGATACCCAGAACTATCCCCCCGAGCGCCACGGCTTTTTGCTAGAGCTGATGCGCAAATTCGAGCTGTGCTTTCGCTTTGAAGAAGACGAAAACCGCTATCTGATCCCCGACCTGCTAGACAAACAGCAGCCCGCCGCCGCCGCCGAGTTTGACCCGGCCCAGTGCCTCAACTTTCGCTACGAATACCCAATTTTGCCGGAAGGGTTGCTGCCCCGCTTCATTGTGCGCACCCATGTGCTGAGCGAGCACCAGTTGCGCTGGCGCACCGGGGTAATTTTGCAGTTTGAGGGCGATCGCGCCCTGGTCAAAGCCGACCCCCAAGATCGCAGCGTTTCCATCAGCGTGGATGGGCCAGCGGCCAGTCGGCGCAGGCTGCTGGCGGTCATTCGCTCCGACTTTGAGCGCATCCACCGTAGCTTTAAATTCACCCCCAAAGAGCTAGTGCCGGTGCCGGGGCACCCCAATGTAACCGTTGACTACAAAGAGCTGCTAGTGCGCGAAGAACACCGCCAAACCAGCTTTGACGTGTTCACAGGGGAGGGGCTGATCACCCTCAACGTGCGCGACTTGCTGAACGGAGTCGATTTGGAGGGCACTCGCCAACCCACCACGACTATGGATCGCCGCAGCCAGGCCCTACGCCTGTTCTACAGCTACTCCCACAAAGACGAAACCCTGCGGGACGAGCTAGAGACTCACCTCAAGTTGCTGCAACGGCAGGGGCTCATTCAGCCCTGGCACGATCGCCGCATTTTGCCCGGCAACGACTGGGCCAACGACATTGACGACAACCTCAACCGGGCCGACATCATTCTGCTGCTGATTAGCGCCGACTTTATCGCTTCCGACTACTGCTACGACCTCGAAATGACTCGCGCCCTGGAGCGAAACGACAGCGGCGAGGCGATTGTTATCCCCGTCATTCTCAGGCCCACAGATTGGAAAAATACGCCCTTTAGCAAACTTCAGTTTCTACCCAAAAATGCTGAGCCGGTGACCCAGTGGGGCGATCGCGATGCCGCCTGGCTCAATGTCGAAACTGGCATTAAGCGGGTGGTGCAGAGCCAGCAGCGGCGGTGAGAGATTGCAGTAGTGCGATCGCCCGTTCAGCATCCCTAGCGGGCACAAACAGGTGGTCGTGGTAAAAAGCCGAGACCGGGTTGACGCTAATGCCGTGGCTGGCTAAGTGGGTTGCGATCGCCGCCATAAACCCCACCGCCTCTAGGCTAGAGTGCACCGTCAGCGTGATCAGCGCAAAGACTGCCGGGTAGGCTAGGCCTGCTGCATCGGCCTGGAGCTTGGGCAACATCAGCGTCAGCCCTTCGTCTTCTTTGAAGTAGCCCACAGGGTCGAGGTGAGGCGGGCAGGTGGTGTTAGGCAAAGTGCAAAACACGTATTCTCCCTGCCGCAGCACGGGCTGCATGGTTTTGAGCAGTTGGGCTAAGTCAGTTTCTCCAGCCATGATCATCAGCACCGAGGATTGATTGCGCTACCAGGCGGTGGGTTGAAAGGTGGTGTCGTTAGCAATGGCTACGGTGTCGCCCATCTGCTTAATCACAAACAACCCTTGCTGATAGGCGTAGCGGTCTATGCCCTCATCAATTTCAATGCCCGCTACTGCTCCATAGATCTGATATCCGGTGTAGTGGGGAAAGGCCTGCCGAAACCGCCCCAGCCGGGTCAAGAAATCGTCCACATCCTGCTTTGATAGGCGCGATTTCACTTCTACAGCGACGGCAACATCGCCATCTACGGCAAAAATATCGATCTCCATCTCCGCCCCAGGCCGCTTCGACTGCATACGGCGGGAGAGTTCTTGCACCTCAATGCCCCGCTCTTGAAACAGGCGAATGACAGCGGGCGCGACCAGATTTTCGACAAACTGACCCCATCGAGTCGTTAGCCCCGCTACATCTCGGCTAGTGTTGGCGGCAATGCGTTCTAATTTTTGCAGACGGCGATCAGCCTCGGCAGCACGACGATCTGCTTCGGCAGCACGGCGATCATCCTCCGCTCGAGAGGCTTGAAAGAGGGCGTAGATGTCTGCAATGGTAACGGGATCAGCCATGGGGTGAGTCCTGCGCTCATCAGCTTTATGACCATTATGGGCGATCGCGGCGAACACCAGTGGTAGGATGCTAGCTGCTAGGGGTGTCCGATCGCATCGGGCTGAGATCATACCCTCGGAACCTGACCTGGTTAATGCCAGCGGAGGAAAGCGTTGATTGAGTTTACGAGCCGGTGCGGCTCGGCCTCACTGGTAACGTGTTCTGCGAGTCGTCTGTTCTGCGGTTGCCTATTCTCTAAGGCAGCTGCCTCTAGCAACCACCCAACCCTATCGAGGTGAGTTGTTCTATGACGCTGAGTGCAACGGCGATCGCCGTTACCTTAATTACCGTGGCCAGCTTCACGCTGATCGGGCTGCTCCAGGCCAGCCGCCGCGCGATTAGCCTAGAAGACTATATGGTGAGCCGCAACAGTGTGGGCACTCCGATGGCTCTGGCGACCATTGTGGCCTCGGCCATGGGCGCATGGATTCTCTTTAGCCCGCCCGAAGTGGGGGCCACCAGCGGTATAGCGGGCATCGTGGGCTACTGCATTGGCCAGGCCACCCCGGCGGCGCTGTTTGCCTTTATGGGTACGCGCATGCGGTTTCTCATGCCCAAGGGTCACTCGCTGAACGAATACGTACTGCACCGCTTTGGCCAGGCCATGTACCGGCTGACCCTGGGGATTGTGGTCTTTTACATGTTTGTGTATTTGGCGGCAGAGCTGACGGCGATCGCAAAAGCGGTCGAGCTGATGGCGGGCGTGCCCCTCTGGCTCACGGCCCTGCTGGTGATGGCGGCGGTGTTTGCCTACACCCTGGTGGGTGGCCTGGCAGCGACAATCTTTACCGACGCGATTCAGTTTGTGGTGATTGTGCCGCTGCTGCTGCTGAGTTTTGGCATTGCGGTATTTGCGTTGGGCGGCTGGGGCAGTGCGATCGCCCCCGTCACCCAGACCGCACCAGAGCTGCTGACCTTGGCCAATGGCCCCGGCATTAAGTTTGGGTCGACGCTGGTGATCGCCGTGATCGCCGCCGAAATGTTTAACCAGACCAACTGGCAGCGAATCTACGCCTGCAAGAGCGATCAGGTGGTGCGGCGATCGTTCCTCGGCTCGTTTCTGGTGATTTTGCCGATGCTGTTCATTGCGGGGCTGCTGGGCATTGTGGCCATGCACTTTGGCTTCAACGACGATCGCGCCTTTTTCTCGCTGATTCAGGCGCTGGCGCTGCCGGGCTGGGTGAGCATGGCGGTGCTGGTGCTGGTGCTGGCCCTGGTGATGAGCAGTCTAGACTCGCTGCTCAACGGCATCGCCAGCGTGTTTACCACCGACCTGCTGCGGATTTTCCCCGACCGACCCGCCAGCGGCATTTTGCAGATTACCCGCGTGCTGACAGTAGTGGTGGGGCTGCCTGCGATCGCGATCGCCTCCCGGGGCTACAACGTGCTGTACCTGTTTTTGCTGGCCGATCTGGTCTGCGCCGGGGCGCTGTTCCCGGTGTTGTTTGGCCTCTATTCCAGACGACTGACGGGGACGATGGCGTTTTGGAGCGCGGTGGCGGCGATCGCCACCGGTGCCCTGTTCTTCCCCCGGCCCGACTTTAGCCCCTGGAATGGTCTGCCCTTCGCGGGCGATCTGCTGGTCAGCTTTGCCGCCCCGATTGTGGTGTCAACCCTGATCTGTCTGGTATGGATTCAGCTCAAGGCCCAGGGCGGCAAGACAGAGGCGTTTGACTTTGGCATTCTCAGCCGCGACATCCGTGCCTACGGCGAAGGGGAAGGGTTGCCCCTGGAAGGGTTGCCCAACAGATAGCTGGCATGACCACTGGGCGCAGGGAAGCAAGCCATCTAACGGATAGTGCTGCTGTAAACAGGGTGTAACCAAGGGTTGACTTATAGGAAATCCAAATTCAACCACCCCGATTCCTCCAATGCCAAACCGTAGGGTGCATTCGCAGCTACACCCCAACTAGCCGTAACCCAAGCGCTTGTATCAGCCGCAATGCACCGTTAGGAAATTGGGGTAACCAGGCAGGATTTCGTATACCCGAGCGATCGCGTTATTAAACCCCTTTTTAGCAAAGAAGATACCCATAGATAAGGGGCGCAGACTCTGCGCCCCTATAAATCACTCATCTGAAGAGAGATTTCTACGGCTGGTTTTCGATCGCCTCCGCATCTTCTGGTAGCGTAACGGATGTAAACAGCATGCTCTTAGCTGCGCCCAATGCTTCGGTTAAAAACAGCGATGGTTCAGCTTCACTAGACATTTTTTCAATTTTTTGTTTTAGATTGGCCACCATTCTAAGATTTTGGTTGGCCAGGTTAGTTTCCTCCGAGGGGTCTTGGGCAAGGTTAAACAGCTCTACTTTAGAGGGCAGGGCCACCTTCCACACCAGCTTCCAGTCTCCTGAATGGACAGCAGCGCGAAAGGGTTCAACATCGAAACCAACGGCATCGCGATCGATGGTTTCTCCATTCGCCAGGGCTGGCCAAATGTTTAACCCATCTAAAGGCTTCGTCGGATCGGGCGATGCGCCAGCTAAAGCGGCGAACGTCGGGTACCAATCAACCATGTGCATATGCTGAGTAGCCACAGAACCGGGTTTGATCTGCCCTGGCCAATTGGCGAGGGCGACAGCGCGAGTACCGCCTTCGTACAGAGAACCCTTGCCGTCTCGAAAAATACCGTTGTCGGCAGGAATGGTGCTGCCAGAAGTATCGACTTCACCCGTAACCGCCGCAGAACGGGGACCGCCATTGTCGCTCTGGAAAACAATTAGCGTATTGTCTCGCATCCCCCGCCGTTCCAGTGCCTCCACTACCTGGCCAATTTGCTCATCCATCACAGAAATCATGGCCGCATAGGCACGACGACTCGGATCCGTGATAGTTGCATACTGCTCAAGTGCCTCTTCCGGTGCCTGGTAGGGGGCATGGGGGGCGGTAAAGGCCAGGTAAAGAAAGAGGGGCGTATCTGAATCGTGCTCATCGATCAGTTTTACGGCATCCTGCCCGAGCAGGGTGGTGACATAGCCTTCTTCGTTGACCACCTCGTTGTTGCGATACCAATCCACCGTGCCATGGGCAGAGTGGGTAAAGTAATCAATCTCGCCCAGAATGGGGCCATAGTGATAGTCAAACCCGCGTTGTAGAGGCCAATACTTGCGATCGGCATGGCCGAGGTGCCACTTGCCCACCAGGGCAGTCTCGTAACCCACCTCCTTTAGGGCCTGCGGCAGCAACCACTCATCGGTAGACAGTCCATAGGTGCCTGCCGAAGGGATAACGACGGTTTGCAACCCATAGCGGAAAGGGTAGCGTCCTGTCATAAAAGCGGCTCTGGAGGGAGTACACCAGGGATGGGTATAGTTACGATCGAGGGCGACTCCGGTTTGGGCTAGCCGGTCGAGATTGGGAGTCTTAATATCGGAGCCATGAAACCCAACATCCTTCCACCCCAGGTCGTCGGCCAGAATATAGACGATATGGGGGCGAGGCGGTTGCTGAGCGACAGCCGCCAGGGGTAACCATCCACGGCCCCCGATCAACAGCGCCACAATAAAGGCGATGAAAAAACCTAGTTTTTTCACGTTATCGGTAACTCCCGTTCATATTAGTGATTGTTGGTGACGGTTTACGCAAGCCAGTAACCAGATTGCGCCGGGGTGCAAAATGAATTCTTGTGCTTGCTATAGAACACCAGCATAGAGACCAGCTAAAATGGTGACTATCCAAAAATCGCAAGATTACAAAAATTAAAAAAAATTAAGAATACTAAAAATTCTTAACAAAAATAAATTTTCTCCGGTGCTTCTCCGAAGGGATTTGCTGTTCTTGAATAAAGTATGCCGTTGCTGAAGAGTTCAATCGCTCAACCGTCAGATGACGCCATTTTGGAGGGTGCGGCGCAATTTTGCTTTGAAGATATTGACGAGATGGCGACATTTCTGCCTGAAGATATCCGGCTGACTCCTTTGGAGTGTGAGCCTTTCAAATCTCAATCAGCAGCTCTTGATCTTGGGACAATTCAATTCAACTTTAATTATGTCAATCGCAGTTTACACGCGGTTGGAAATAAGCGACAAGGATTTTTAACGTTTGCCATGATTTTGCAAGGCAAAGGGAAGTATGGCGTTGAAAACAATCGACTTGTGACTGAAGACCACTTGTTTGGATTCGATGCTTGTCGGGAAGCAAATTTAGTTTTTCCGGGGGGCTGTTTATACTGTGCTGTTTACATTCGACCAGATATATTCGAGGCTTCTGCCCAGGCTATGGACAGGCTAGAATTGGATGAAAAGTTTTTGGCTTTGAACTATGTTGATGTGTCGGAGTCTTTTTTCCCCTTGCGCTCCTACTTACAGCAAATTTACGAACTGTTGACTCAGGGTTCTCCACTGCTGTGCCAGTCGGACTTTCGGCAGCTTATCTTGCATGACTTTCTACCGTTGTTTATTGCCGCATTGCCAACCCAGCAAGCACAACAAATTTCTGCTAAGTTCTTTCGTCGGTCAAACTTGGTTAAGCAGGCCGATGATTATATGCGATCGTACCTTGACCGAGCGCTCACGCTCACTGACCTGTGTCAGGCTCTAGGCACCAGTAGCCGCGCCCTCTGTTACGGATTTCAGGAGATGTTTGGAGTCAGTCCGATGTCTTACCTGAAGATCTTGCGATTACAAACCATTCATCAAGGACTAAAAGCAGCTGAACCCGGCAGCATAACGGTAACTGAAACCGCCACTCAGTTCGGATTTTACCACCTAGGATATTTTGCTCGTGACTATAAACAAATGTTTGGCGAACTGCCTTCAGAAACCTTGAAGTGGAGCAAGTAGCCTCTGTGTCTCTCAAATTTTAGTTGGTAGTTACATGCCCACGATAGGGGGCTAAGTCTGATAGCTAAATAAGCGCACGGTCAAACATTACCGTGCGCTTAGGATCAGATCTGACGCTGACACAGCCAACTTGTAGCGTCAGCTCATAGCAGAGCTATTGGACGACGACTGAGTAGAAGGAGCCGTCGACTCGGGATGGCTAGGATGCCAGACGAAAGCGAAGTAAGCCGCGATCGCCCCGGTGACTGCATTGAACCAAACGTTGTTGCCAAAGATAGGCATGATACCAAAGAGGGTATTCGAAAGCGGTATCAACCCCATGATAGCAAGCAGCAAATAGCTAATAGCAAAAAATCGATTGTACCGAAATGCCCCTTCTTTACCCGTAGCCGAAAACAGGCCAAAGCCGCCAATGGCTAGGTGAACCATATTGTGTAGCAAATTGGTCGGAAAGAGCCCAAACAAATAGCCAAAACCTCTGAGGTAAGCCACTATATAATTAGGCCCACCGCTAGTTGGAATTGCACTTGTGTCTACCGGCACACTAGCTCCCATGCCTTCGGCAGGCAGGTTGACAAGGGCAGGAATGAAACCAGCAATGCCCAAAAGGGTAAAGATGATTCCCAGTGCCAACGCACATTTTTGTTCACCATTCATGCTAAAGCTGTTCATATCAAGATACTCCTTGCGATAAAACTTCGCGGCAAAACTTTTCGTCAGAGCAGCACAGTCATAATTTAGAAATAAAAGCAGTAGCTATATTTCTAGACCATGACCACACCTAACTTTCTAGACTTCGGTGTTATAGCCTCGGCTGATAGCGTTGACCTCTTGTAGAAAAATTCTGCGGCAGCAATACGTGCATCCTAGAAACTGAGCGCTGCGCCGGCCTCTGACTGAAGAACTAGGTTGGCTAACGCTTTACCTGTCTGTAGGCGTATTTGCAGCAAATTTCATTGGGGTGCCCTATGGGGCAAACCTCAGTTCGATGAATCCCACGCAGCGAAAAAGCTGGCCCATCCCCTCCTTGGGCGGAGTGCCCGGATGTCGGGGTGGGTTAAACCTACGGCAAGATACAAGTCAGTTGGGCAAGTTAACCCAGTGTGTCGCGCAGCATGGCGCGGTGCTGGCTGACCGAGGCTAGGGTGTTGGCGGTGATCAGCCCGCAGGCGGCTACGGCGGGTAGGCCAATGCCTGGAAACGTGGAGCCACCCACACAGAACAGCCCATCCAGAGGCGTCTTTGGCCCTGGAAACAGGCCATTCTGCACGGAGATGGCGGGGCCGTAGCTGCCTCGGTGGCAGCGCAAAAAGCGCTCGTGGGTGATGGGGGTGCCCACTAGCTCTACCTCTACCCGCTGGCGCACGTCGGGGATGATGCGCTCTAGGGCGCGCCAGAGCGGTTCGGCCCGTTCGGTTTTGAGCTGGGCATATTCGGGGCTGCGGCGATCGCACCCCTGCCACAGTTCATAGGGCTCCGTGGCCGGGGTATAGACGTGGATGGTGTGCTTACCCGGCGGGGCCAGCGATGGGTCGAGCACGGTAGGTATCGACATGACGATGAGGTTTTGCGGGGCGTCAATGCCCCGTTCCCAATCTTCCACGGTGATGTAGTGGCAGGCCAGATTGTCAGGCAGTCCGGCACCATCGATACCCAGGTGCAGATGCAAAAAGCTGGGGCAGGCGGGGGTGGCCTGGCGATCTGCTACAAAGGCCGAAGGAAGTGCGCCCTCGGGCACCAGCTTCAGCGTGTCCCAAATCGAGGCGTTGGCGATCACGGTGCTGGCTCTGAGCACTTCGCCAGAGCGCAGGGTAACGCCCCTGGTACGGCCCTGTTCTACCAAAATTTCTTTGACGTGAGCGCCCAGGCGCAGGGTGCCGCCATATTTCTTCAGCCCTCGCACCAGGGCATTGACCATCGCCCCACCGCCGCCGATGGGGTAGTCGAGGGTGACGCCGGGGCGGTACCATTCGGCAAACATAAAGGCCATTTCGGCGGTGCTGGTGCCCTCGGCGGGCAGGCCCGACAGCAAAAAGCACAGCATGTTCATCCAGTGGCGGATGAAGGGGTCGGTGATGGTGCGATCGAGCACGGTGCTAAAGGGATTACTCGACTGGGTGAGAGCAGGGGCGTTGCGCAACAGGTTCCAGCCGTAGGGGGCGACGGTTTGCAATGCACCCAAATCTAGCCGCAAGGCAGCGGGAGGTAAGGCGGTGGCGGCTTTGCCCAGGGGCACCATGACTTCCTGCAAACGCCGCCATTCGCGGACAGCATTCTCACCCCGCAGGGTTCTCAACACCTCGGTGAACTGGTCGTTGCCGACGGTCGTATCAAAATCGCCTTCGGGAATACGCACCCCCCAGGTGTCGTAGTTGGCCCAGGTGACGGTGTCACCCTCGCCCACGGCGTCGAGCACGTGGCGCAGGGGGTTGGTAGAGCCCCGGTACGACATGCCCGAGTAGAGCGACGGCCCCGAGTCAAAGGTGAAGCCATCGCGCTCAAAGCTGTGGGCAGCCCCGCCGGGGATGGTGTGGCTTTCGCAGACGGTGACGCGGTAGCCGTAGCGGGCCAGCAGTGCCCCGCAGCAGAGGCCACCAATGCCGCTGCCGATGACGATCGCGTCGGTAGTTTGGGCTTGATTGCCTAAGACCATAGGGCAGATCCACCAGTAGTCGTTGAATGAGCTGGTTGAGACAGTTGAATACACCCGCTTTGTAGGGGCGTAGCCTGCTACGCCCCTACGAGGTTCCTGATCGTGAATCGGGGTTTACCAGATCGGATTTCGTATGATGTTCAACGCGAAGTCCTTAGAACTATCTCCAAGGCTTGAACCTACAGCATAAAAGAGCGGCTCACCCATGGCTATGGATGAGCCGCTCTTTTTATCGCAGCCAGTGAAAAACTGGTGCCCTGGTGGTTTGCTTTGGGCCTACCCTATTCGTAGTAGCGCTTTTCTAGCCACAGCCGCACGTCTTGCTCAGAGGTAAACTGGCGGGTGCGATTGGTGATCGGGTCGTGGGCAAACCAGGTGGGCTGGCCCTGACGGGTGCGCTGCCAAATGCGGGGTTCTGCTTGTCCGGTAAAAAATCTCATGGTTACATCTCCTATCTGTCTAAAGGTTTGGGCTAGGGTGCTGCCGCCCTGGGCAGGCTGCTGTAGCAGGGCTTCTAGGCGCTGGCGCTGCTGATCGAGGTCGTAGTTGTGGTCGCGCGTGATTGTCATTGTTCTGAATTCCCGTGACTAGGGTGATTTCTCCAGGGCGGAGCAGACAGCAGACTCTATCAGCACCTGTTATCAGGAGCTGACCCATGATGCAAAGCGATCGAACGGGTGAGAGTGCTAAAGCTGAGGTCTGTACCCAAGGTCTTGACCCCGGCTGGGCAACAGCTGCTTGAGAAAACTGCTATTGCTTATGTAATTACTGTATCTGTGGCGACGGTTTGTAACAAAGCATGACATGAATGGGTTCTATGCAAAAAATCGATGGGCTGGTTCTAACCCTAGCCGCTAGCCTGGAGTGAGCCTTTAGGTGCAGTGGAGCAACCATGAACCTGAGCAAGATCAAGCTGTCTCAGCTACGGGCTTTGGTGGCGATCGCAGACAGTGGCAATTTCAGCGAAGCTGCCCTGGCGCTCGATCTAACCCAGTCGACCATCAGCCATGCGATCGCCACCCTAGAAGAAGAACTCGGCGTCACCCTATTGCAGCGCGGTCGCCATGGGGCGCGACTAACCCCAGTGGGCGATCGCATCACCGCCCACGCCCGCGATATGCTCAGCCTGCTCGACACGATTGGCGGCGAGGCCAACCAGGCGCGGGGGGTGCAGGGCGGCACACTGCGAATTGCGTCATTTCGCAGTGTGGCGACTCATGTGCTACCGGGGGCGATCGCCCGTCTGCACCACCGCTACCCCACCATTGCCGTCAGCGTCCACGAAATGGATGAAGTCCACCAGCTCAAGCAGGCCCTGATCAAAGGCGAGGTAGATCTCTGCGTCGCCGAGACCATCGACAGCGACGATGTCGAAACCCTGCACATCTTTGACGACGACTACGTTGCCCTGCTCCCCCCCGGCTATCGGCCCAAGACCGGCACCCTCACCGTCGATGACATGAGGCAAATGCCCATCATTGGCTCTAGCCACAGCAGCTGCGGTCTGCGCATTCGCACCGTGCTCAGCGATCAAGAGTATCCTCTCGACATTGCCTACTGCATTCGCCACGACTCATCCATGGTGGCGATGGTGCAAAAGGGCCTGGGCATCGCCATTCTGCCCCGCCTGGCCGCCGAGCCCGTGCCCCCAGACGTGCAAGTTGTCTCGCTGCCCTTCCCCATCTCCCGCCCCATCGGCGCGACAATTCTCAAAAACGCCCTGCACACCCCCGCCCTCTACGCCTTTCTCGACGCCCTGCGGGAGAAAGGCGAGTTTAGCTGCGCTCAAGCGGTATAAACCCTATCCTGACCCAGTCTTAAAGTGTTGCCAAGGGCAATCGTAGCTACCGAGCTGCGCTTAAACCAAAAAAATCCCAGGGTTCTTGGAGACCCCTGGGATTTAGATCTAGACCTAGCTCACCCTAGAACACGAAGTTCTCAGGGTTGTTCAACGTCGCTGCATCTACCCCCTGGAAAGTGATGAAGTTGGTAAACTGGGTGCGACCGCCGCCCATGCGATCTAGCTCTAGGGAGAGCCGGGTGCGATCGCTGTTGCCCAGGTTGCGAATCTGGATAGTGCCATCGGCCAGGGGGTTGGTGCCGGTGTAGCCGACGCTGGCCAGCAGGTCGGTAAATATTAGCTGGTCGGCCCCCACCTCAAAGTCGGTAAGGGTGGCACCGGTTTGGCTGGTGTTGGTGTAGACAATCTGGTCGCGCCCACCGCCAGTGGTGATCAAGTCGGGGCCGCCACTCGCCAGAAAGCTCTCATTGCGATCAGTGCCTACCAGCACGTCACGCCGAGGGGTGCCAGTCACAACCGCCCTGGGAGTGGATAGATTTAGGCCAACAATGACGGGATCGTGGTCAGAGGAGCGGAAGGCACTATCTTCATAAAGGCTGCTGATTTGCCCAGGCGATTTGAAGTTGGTGTTGTAGTCCAAGACGTTGGGCTCGTCGGCGTTAATGTGCCAAATGGCTGCGCCGGTAACCTGACTGGTCAGATTACCTGAGGCCAGGGCGTGGTCTAGAGAACCCCATTGCCCGTCAAATACATAGGAGTAGGTGCTGTCGGCGAGCAAGTTGGTGTAGTCATCCGCTGTCCCAGCCAGACCATCAGCTCCAGCTTTAATGGCAGTAATCGGATCTTCCTGCGCATAGGCATTCAGATCACCTATCACCAGGTAGTCGGCATCACCGACCCCGGTGGGGTCTGTGGCTAGCCAATCGACCAGGGCGGCGGCGGCTCTGGTTCGAGTCGGGTTGTTATTGCCCTGCCCATCGCCAATGTCGCTCTCGCCATTGACAATCGATCCTTTGGACTTAAGGTGATTGTTGACAGCGGTAAAGACTTCCCCGGTAGCGTTTTCTATAAAAGATTGGGCTAGGGCCGGGCGCTGCACTGAGGTGTCGAAGCGCGGGTCAATGCTGCTGTCGAGAACAGCCGTTGTGCCCACGGGAGTTACGGAGCCGGGTTTGTAAATGAAGCCAACTGCGATCGCATCCGTACCGAGCTGCGGTGTGCCTGGATCGATAAAAGCGTAGGTGCCAGCACCGGCAATAGCGTTCAACCCATTGATCAGATCCTGTATGGCGCTGTTGGGGCCATAGCCATCGTTTTCAATTTCAATTACCCCAACCACATCGGCATCTAGCCCCAGAATGGCGCTGATGGTTTTGTCTCGCTGGCGGTTAAATTCTTCCAGGTTCTGTGCTCCTCGCTGCTCTGGGCTGGTAAAGCCGCCCCCACTGCCATCGCCATTGAAGTAGTTGAGCACGTTAAAGGATGCGATCTGTAAACGCCCTCCCACCGCAGGACTGCTGGTGGGGCGAGGATTAGTCGGTTGGAAGTCAACCGGGGCTGTGGCCTGAATCCGGTAGTTGCCGATATTGGCCTCCCCAAAGCGATCGTCTAGAATGCCCGTCAGCCCAGCCACCGTATCGCCTCCCCGCAGGGTATTGGTAGCACTGAGGGGTTGACCACCCCGGCCATTGACAATGGGGTCAGGGTTCTGGACGGTCAGGCCGTCGTCTAACACGATCCGACGCTTGGCAATTTCTGCTAGGTAGTCGCTGTAGCCACTAATGCTGGGGTCATTAAACTGAGTGAACTGCTCTAACCGACCATCGGTTCCAGCTTGATTGGTGGGGCCATCGGCAGACAGCACCACCTGACCAAATCGCCCTAGCTGGAAGTGCTCAGTCACCGTCAGAGTGTCGGGAATGTTGACCAGCATACCTTCGTAGGCTTCCAGATCAGCTGGATCCATAACTGGAAAGTTTACTGTGGCCGCAGTGGGCAGCACATTGCCTGAACTTTGCACCGACACAGCGCTGACGCTGGTGAGCTGTGTCAGGCTGCTAGTTCCTGAGGTAAACTCTGCCACCCGGCCCGTGACTTGCACCAAATCGCCAACCTTGACCTCCACCCCAAAGGTGTCGTCGAAGATAAACAGTCCTTCTGACGTGAGGAGATTGTCATCAATGTCGCTGTCTTCTTCTTGAAGATAAAACCCGCGCAGATTCTGGACGCCGTTGGCAGACTGAAAGTCACCCACCACCACGGCCTCAACCGTGACGACTTGCCCGCCCATTAAGCTAAGCGCGCCATTCCCCTGGATTTGGCTGATTTTGGTGATGGCCGTCACCACATCATCGTCGTCAACCGTGAGACTGGCCGTTGCCGGGCCAAAGCCCGTAGCAGCGGCCGTCAACGTCACCGTTTGAGCCCCGTCCATAATGGCGTCATCTACGGCGTCTACAGCGAACGTGGCAGACGCCTGACCAGCGGCGATCGCAACGGTAGTGGGCACTGTCGCTTCGGTCGTATCGTTGCTGGCGAGGGTTACGGTCAGGGCATTGGTTATATCCCCCGTGCGGGTGACCGTGCCGGTGGCGGCATTAGCACCGGCTGCTTCAGAAAAGCGGGTGGGAGATGTGGTCAGCGACAGGGTGGCTGTGGTGCCGCCGCCAGCATAGCGGCCTAACCCATCAAACGTATCTTGCGAAAATCCATCCCACTGAAGGCTGGGGTCAAAGGTATCGGTAGCGTCCGTATCGCCTGCAATGACCTCTACTTTGCGGCGCAGCGTCCTGTCTAACGTAGAAACGCCGTTGCTGCTCCAGGCGGTGCCCGGATCGTTGCCCACCTGGCCAATCGCGTCTACCACAACGCCATCTTTTTTCAGCACAACGGCATCATCACCGTTGAAATTGATCACTGACCCACTGGTGGCATCAGCTTCAGCCAAGATCGCCGCCGCTGCACTGGGGTGAGCCAGTACATAGACATCTCCGGAAGCAATAGTTCCGGTCAGGTTTAGGCTCTGGCTGGGGTTTGCCGCGCCATTAGAATACAGCTCCAGCACATACCCCCCGGCGGATAGGTCAATCGCGGCCCCAGTGCCGTTGTAGATTTCTAAGGCTTTGTTAAAGCTGCTGCCCTCAATATATTCTGAGAAAAATAACTCGGCGATCGGGGGCAAAAACGTCTGGTCGGTGTTTACAGCACTGCTGGTGTTGGCGGTGGTGCTGACCCAGGTAAAGTCTTCGTAGTGGGTGCCGCTGTCGGTCAGCTGCAGCGAAGCGCCAATGGGTTCGGTGCCATTTTGGCTGACGCCAATATCGGTGCTCATCACCCCTGCTGCCGGGCCGTTGGTAGCGGTAAAAACGCCCTCGTAGCTGAGAAACTGCACCACCTGGTTCAGGTTATTGACCAGGGCGACACCGTCGGGAGAGCCGTTTTGAATTCCGTTGGCTGGGTAGTTGACGACCACTGTTTTAAAGCCGTTACCCAGATCGGTGGTGGAGAGAATGCCTAAGTCTGTGGTGCTGTAGCTCTGGCCATTAGCACCATTGTAGAGAACCAGACTCCAGCCAGTTAAGTCGGTGGTGATAGGCGCTACAAGTTCGATAAATTCGCCGGTGTCAGTGCCAGTGTTGTCGTAGTGAAGCTCGTTGATAAAAACTGAAGTAGCCATGCGAGACCATTAACTCCAAGAAGACCAATTTTTCGCCGCGCAAAATTAGCCCCATAGACTATGGAGCTGCGATCGCGCACAGATTTCCTTACGCTGAAAAGATCTGTATGCCCTCAACAGCAGAGCCCCTAGGGCTCATGACTCAAAACCCGATTGAGAGCAGCCTCATAAAGCCCCCGACCCGGCGGCGAGAGCAGATAGTTTATGCAGTCATCTAAACTCCAAAGCTTGCACTCGGCAACGCCATTAATGGTTGCCAGAATGTCAGTATTTCTACACAAAGAGGATATCAGAGGTGCAGGGATACGTCGGTAAAGAGGCGTTTAACAGTGTCTTAAGCTACCGAATCTTTAGATCATCTGGGCGGAGTTGTCCTCTGGAGCAATGGGGCTAAAGCGTTGCCGCCCCCAGACCTGAGGCATCTGGAGCCGGTTTATCGCCACGGGCGCTTTAAAATAAGAACTCAGCTTTTCAAGATTTGACTCACCCCAGGAGACTTGGCCCATGGCCGGAGTTAAGCAGCCCACCTCCAACAGTTTCAAAAAGCTCCAGGGGTTTCTGCGATCGCGGGTCGGCCAGGCGATCGCCGACTACGGCATGATCGGCGAGGGCGATCGCGTCATGGTCTGCGTCTCGGGCGGCAAAGACTCCCATACCCTGCTCGATATTCTGCGTCACCTCCAGCGCCGCGCCCCGGTTCACTTCGACATTCTGGCGGTAAATCTTGACCAAAAACAGCCAGGGTTTCCGGCCCACGTACTGCCGGAGTATTTTGAGGCGATCGGCGTACCCTACCGCATTGTCGAGCAAGACACCTACAGCACCGTCAAGCGGGTGATACCCGAGGGCAAGACCATGTGCAGCCTGTGCTCGCGCCTGCGTCGGGGCGTGCTCTACCGGGTCGCCGCTGAGGAAGGGGCCACCAAAATTGCCCTCGGCCACCACCGCGACGACATGATCGAAACGCTCTTTCTCAATATGTTCCACGGCGGCAGGCTCAAGACTATGCCCCCCAAACTGCTGACAGACGATCGCCGCCACATTGTCATTCGCCCCCTGGCCTACTGCCCCGAGGCTGATATCGCCCGCTACGCCCGCTACCGCGAGTTTCCAATCATTCCCTGCACCCTGTGTGGCTCCCAGGCCAATTTGCAAAGAGCCCAAATTAAGGAAATGCTGCACACCTGGGAAAAACAGTGGCCGGGTCGCACCGAAACCCTGTTTCGCAGTCTGCAAAATGTTGACTCGTCACAACTGGCCGATACCCACCTGTTTGACTTTGGGGGGCTAGAGTCGGCCCGCATTGTGCCCGAAGATAGGGACGAGGCGGTGACAGATTTAGAAGCGGAGTTTAACCCAGCTATGGCGCTGTTTGCCGGTGGCCTGCCGCCGCTGCCCGCCACCGTAGAAAGCGCCGCCACTTTGGAACCGTAAATGGGTATGGTCAAACAACCTTTCAGGAGCCTGCGCCGTCCCCGTCAGCGATCGCTACTCGTCGCGACTGGCGGCTGCTTCATGGCCCTAGCCCTAACCACCGCCATTGCCTCTGCCCAGACCCCAGCCAATGGGGAGATAGCACCGGCTCCGCTCCGCATGGCGACCCACCTGGTGCGCCCCGATGTGTTTGAAGAAAACGGAAAAATGCTGGGCTTTAGCGTCGATCTAGCCCAGGCGATCGCCACCCAAATGCAGCCCGAGCAACTGTTGCGGCCCATCATTCAAACTTACCCTGGGGTGACCGAGGTGCTAGAGGCCGTGCGCACTGGGGAAGCTGACCTGGCCCTGGGGGCGATCGCCCTAACCAGCCAGCGAGAGCAGTCCTTCGACTTTTCCCACCCCATTCTCTCGGCGGGTCTGCAGATCATGGTGCCCGCCGCCGATCAGCAGACCCGGCGACCGGCCCAAGACATTCTCAACCGCATCCTCCAGCCCGACTTGCTAAAGCTAACCGGCATCGTAGCCCTGCTGATGCTGTTTCCAGCCCACGTGCTTTGGTACTTTGAGCGCAACAACGCCGAGAGCGTGATTGAACATGCCGCCTACATCCCCGGCATTTTTGAGGCTCTCTGGTGGACGGTGTTGGCCCTGGTGGGGCAAGCCGAAGACATGCCCGAAGGCCCAGTGGGCAAGCTAGTCGCCGTATTTTGGGTGTTTGTCGGCATTATCTATCTGACCTATTTCACCGCTGGCCTCACCGCCGACCTGGCGATGCAAGAGATACAGGGCAATATTCAAACCCTCAGCGATTTGCAAAACCGCCCCGTTGCGCTGGTGGCCGACGAGGGTGCCCTGGAATATTTAACCGATCAAAATGTGCGACAAATCACCCAGTTTGCCCAGCCTGAGGCGGCCTACGCGGCCCTCAAAGCCCAAGAGATAGACGCGATGATTGCCCCCCGCCCGCTGCTGCTCTATTTTGCCGCTGCTGAGCCCGAGGCCAAATTTCAGCTGGTGGGCACGCCCTTTTTAGATCAGTTCTATGCGATCGCCATGCCAGAGGGCAGCCCCTACCGCACCCCCATCAACCAGGCGATTTTGACCCTGCGAGAAAATGGCACCTACGCCGAGATCCATCGCCAGTGGTTTGGCGACGATCCCTAAAACACCAATAGCCCGCTTCCCCTCGTTCCGATGTAGTTCTGTAGATACTGTTGGCCTTGGGGGGGCAAGGTGTTGCCGCTGCCCCTGGTGGCCGCAGCTGGTCGGCCACGGGCACTATGCGATCGCCCACGACAGCCCCTTTCTGCACCTCACCCTCGGCATCTACAGTGCCAGTCGGGCACAGCGGTCAATTTCACCGTCAGCATTACACCGGTTCCAGGGCAAAGAAATCGGAGAAGATCTTATCGCCCACGGTGTTCAGCCGGTTTTGCAGATCGTCAAGAAACTCATGCAGCCCCCGCTGGGTAATCTCTTCGATAGTGAGGTAGTCAAGTTCCGAGCGCAGGCGGCCCAGGGCGCGATCGCTGTCGGTGCGCCAGGTGCCCGTCGAGGTACCCGAGATACAGTGGAGCGATCGCTCCGCCTCAATCAAGCAAAACTGGATAGATCTAGGAAATTCCCGATTTAAAATCAAAAACTCCGTCACCCCCTGGGGAGTAATGCGGTACTGACGCTTGCGATACATCTCATAGGCACTGGCCGACTTCAGCAAAGCAATCCATTGCAAATCGTCTAAAGGCGACCCCACATCGGTAACCTCCGGCAGCAAAATGTAGTACTTCACATCGAGAATGCGAGCGGTCTTATCGGCCCGCTCTAGCAGCCGCCCCAGTTGACCAAAGTGCCAGCCCTCCGTGTGGGCCATAGTGGCATCCATCACCCCGGCAAACAGGTGACTGGCCATCTTCACTTCTGGGAAAAAGTTGTGCAGCTCCGACAGCAGCCCCACATCGGCAGCCTCATTCACCATCAGGTAAAAAGCATTCACCTGCTCCCACATTTCTGAAGAAATAATCTCCCGCACCGATCGTGCATTTTCCCGCGCTGAGCGCAAGCAAGAAATAATCGAGTTTGGATACTCGCGATCGAAGGTGAGAAACTTCAGAATATTCTCCGGCGTTGCCTCTTCGTAGCGGGCTTTAAACATCGCCTGGTCACCGGTAGTTCTGACCAGTGGCTCCCACTGCTGCTCCATACCAAGGGGGGCATCCAGTAGCAGGTTAAGGTTTACGTCGACAAATCGGGCCACATTTTCAGCCCGCTCGACATAGCGGTTTAACCAGTAGATAGAGTCGGCAACGCGGCTGAGCATGGGGTGGATGGGTAAAGGTGGATGGGTTAGGAGATATGACTATCAACTTTATCAGCCTCCCGCCTGCCCAGAAAGCTACTAAAAATACAACAAAAGAGCGCCCCCCTTGCGGAGAGCGCTCTTTACCTAATCAATCAATGGAGTAGTCAATCAAGACTAGCCGATGATTTCAGGTGCCTCAGCCGTGGCTAGGTCGAGGGGGAAGTTGTGAGCATTGCGCTCGTGCATCACTTCCATACCCAGGTTGGCCCGGTTGATCACATCCGCCCAGGTGCCAATCACACGACCCTGAGAGTCAAGGATCGACTGGTTGAAGTTGAACCCGTTCAGGTTGAACGCCATGGTGCTGATGCCCAGCGCGG
>NZ_JAYFES010000095.1:0-50124 GCF_055795045.1 Pseudanabaena sp. PCC 9330
AAACCTTCTACACCAAGAACATCTTGCTGAACGAAGGCATCCGGGCCTGGATGGCACCCACTGACCAGCCCCATGAGAAGTTTGTATTCCCCGAAGAAGTGCTGCCTCGTGGCAACGCTCTCTAAGAGGTCTATTTCTCAATGATCTGATTTATCAGGTCTCTACTGGAGGAATGCTAAGCATTCCTCCTTTTTTTTGGGGCGACAACCTGAACGCTGGAGCTTTTCCCTACCGTACCCCAGCGACTACCTCCCCCCCAGCCCACCGGCATTCTATCTATATCTGAACCTCAGGGTTGAAAAATGTTACCAAGACTGCCCCGACCTCAAGTTGGAGATGGTACAATTTTGCCAATTTCTTACTGAAATTGTGGTGTTTTAAAGCCTTGGTTCTGGCGGTTGCAAAGCCTTATTTTTTCCAGATAAATCCATGGCATCTTAAACGTGAAGAGAATTAGCGTTGGCCCAGTGATCTTGGCCGTCAGCGCTGTCTAACCTGAGGAGTGAACAAACTTATGGCGTATCTCAAGCAATTTTCCCTGGCGCTAGGCATTGTGGCTGCTGCTGGCATGGCCGCCCCCGCCCTAGCCCACAATCATGAAACTGGGCTAGACCTCGTTCACAACCAAGAGGTTGAAGTCGATCTAGCCGCTGAGGCCGCACCTGTCGCTGAGGTCGCACCCGAGCTGACTGAGGCTCTAGCCGCAGATGCAGCGATCGAAGTACATAGCACCGCTAGCATGCTGGCTTTGCCTGAGGTTGAGGCTGCCCCGGTGAGCGGTCTGTTTGATACCGCCGATATCGAATCGGCTCTGTTGGCCGCCACTGTAGAGCTGGCTCCTGAATCAACTGAAACCCTCGACCTCGCCCAGAGCACTCGCGCCGCCTACGAAATTACCCCCGCTTACCTGGGCGTGGGTGGCAATATCGGCATTGGCAACCGTGGCGATAGCGCTCTATCTAGCTTTGGTTTCAACATCATCAGCAAAATCTCCCTTGGCCCTCGTTTCTCGGTACGGGCTGGGGCGACTGCTACCAACGATCGCTGGGGCTTTACCATTCCCGTCACCTACAACTTCAACACCATTAGTGCTGGCGGGTTCCGCGCTCAGCCCTACGTGGGTGCTGGCGTTGAAATTCCCACCAGTGGTGATGTTGGCCTGTTGGTCAACGCTGGGGCCGACGTGCCGATCTCCCGCGACTTTACCCTCAACGGGGCGGCCAACTTTCGCCTGACCAGCGGCTTTGCTCTGGGCATTAGCTTGGGCGTCGGCTACAACTTCCCCTTCATCTTTGAATAGAGCTTGAACGGGATCCAAGTCTGCTAAGGCAGATATAAATAGCTAGAGTACAGGGGATCGTGGCCAAAGCGATCCCCTGTGTTTTTGGTATAGCTGGAATCGATCCCAAGTCTGGCTTGGGAACCCTGGAGCTACGATTCAGGGTGACGGCAATGGCAGAAGGGTCTCTGGCCTGGGGCGAGGTGCTCCAGGCGTTTCAGCGTATTTGGGGCTATAGTGACTTTCGTCCACCACAAGATGCGATCGTCAAAGCTCTGCTAGAGCACCGCGATGTGCTGGTGGTGCTACCGACCGGCGGCGGCAAGTCAGTCTGTTTTCAGCTCCCAGCCCTGTTGCAAAGCGGGCTAACTGTAGTAGTGTCACCCCTGGTAGCGCTGATGGAAAACCAGGTGCAGGAGCTGCGCGATAAAGCGCTGCCCGCTGCCACCCTCCACAGCCAGATACCGCCGCCCCAGCGCCATAAAACCCTACGGGCTCTAGATCAAGGAACGCTGCGGTTGCTCTACGTGTCGCCCGAGACCCTGCTCAGCCCGCCGGTATGGGAGCGGCTGTGTCAACCCCGCCTGCGGCTCAACGGGCTAATTTTGGATGAGGCTCATTGTTTAGTCCAATGGGGCGAGACCTTTCGCCCCGCCTACCGGCGCCTAGGCGCGGTGCGAACAGCGCTGCTCGACTGCCGTCCACCCGGTACTACTCTACCCATTGCCGCGTTTACCGCTACTGCTGACCCTGGGGCTCAGACCATCCTGAAAGATGTATTGCAGCTCCGATCGCCTCAGGTTGTGCGCCTTAACCCCCACCGCCCTAACCTGAGTTTGCGGGTCAAAGCCGTGGTGAGCGAGGGCCAGCGTAAAGGAGCTTTGCAGCGCTATCTGGGCGAGCAGACGGGGCGGGCAGGGCTGGTGTATGTGCGCACTCGCAAAGACAGCGAGGCGCTGGCCCAGCAGTTGGGGAGTGCGTACCGTGTGGCACCCTATCATGCGGGGTTGAGCAGCCGCGATCGCCGCCAGATCGAGGCCGACTGGATGGCTGACCGGCTCCAGTTTGTGGTCTGCACCTCGGCATTTGGCATGGGCGTAAACAAGCAGTCAACCCGCTGGGTGGTGCACTACCAGGCCCCCTGCACCATTACCGAGTATGTGCAGGAGGTGGGCAGAGCGGGGCGCGATGGCAAACCGGCTGAGGCTCTAACTCTCGTGAGCGAACCGACGGGCTGGCTAGAACCAGGCGATCGCCAGCGGGCCAAATTTTTCGAGGCTCAGACCCAGGCTCTTCAGCAAAAGGCCCAGCGCCTGGTCAGCCAGATTCCTCCCCAGGGAGATGTACGCGACATTGGCCAACGGTTTGACCACGGAGCCATTTCGCTCTCGTGGCTGCACAGCGTGGGGCAGTTAGAGTGGATGAGCCCGTTTGAGTATCGGCTGACGGCGGCGGCAGCAGCCCCGGCTCGATTACAGATTTCAGCCAGCCAGCAGATGCACCAGTTTCTACACGGTCGCCAGTGTCGCTGGCAGGGGCTGCTGGTGGCCTTTGGGTTTCGCACCGAGGCCCAGCGGCTAGGGGGCTGTGGACATTGCGACAACTGCGATCGCGCTAGACAGGGCACTAAAAGCCGGGCCTGATCGTCCTAAACCCAGCTATCGCTAGGGCGTTGACGCTATGTGCCGCAGTCTAAAACGTTGAGCTTAGCCAGATTGATACCTTTAGACCTTACAGATCTCACTCAAGAGGTCTTTCTATGGATTTTGTTATCGGAGGTATCGCATTATTAAGGTTTAGGTTTGATTATTTCAGATAACTCCCGTAGCATGGCAGGGATACCTATACGGTTTTTATGAACATTCTTCTGGTCTATCCACGTTTTCCGAAAAGCTTTTGGTCTTTTGATAAAACTCTGGAGCTGGTCGGTCTGAAAGCTCAGCTACCCCCCTTGGGGCTAGTGACCGTAGCGGCAATCTTACCCCAAAACTGGGACTATAAACTGGTAGACCGCAACGTGCGCGAAGTACGCGATGACGAGTGGCGCTGGGCCGACATCGTGATCATCTCCGCCATGATCGTGCACCGAGAAGATTTCCTAGACGCCGTACAAACCGCCAAGCGCTACGGAAAACTCGTGGCGGTGGGTGGCCCCTACCCCACCTCCATGCCCCACGAGGCGGAGGCCGCCGGAGCTGACTTTTTGGTGCTGGATGAAGGGGAAATTACCCTACCGATGTTTGTAGAGGCGGTGGAACGGGGCGACCAGTGCGGCACCTTCCGCTCCGGTGGCGAAAAGCCCGACGTCACCAGCACCCCCATTCCCCGCTACGACCTGCTGGAAATGGACGCCTACGCCGAGATGTCGGTGCAGTTTTCTCGCGGCTGCCCCTTTCAGTGCGAGTTTTGCGACATCATCGTGCTCTACGGACGCAAGCCCCGCACCAAAGACCCCGAGCAGCTGCTGGCCGAGCTCCAGTGCCTCTACGACCTGGGCTGGCGGCGCAGCATTTTCATGGTTGACGACAACTTTATCGGCAACAAGCGCAACGTCAAGCTGCTGCTCAAGGCGATGAAACCCTGGATGGAGGAGCGCAACTATCCCTTCTCCTTTGCTACCGAGGCCTCAGTAGACCTGGCTCAAGATCCAGAACTGATGCAGATGATGGTCGACTGCAACTTCGGCACCGTCTTTTTGGGTATTGAGACCCCCGACGACGAAAGCCTGAACATGACCAAAAAGTTTCAAAACATGCGCGACCCCCTCTCGGAGTCAGTGATTTCTATCGCCCAGGCGGGGCTGCGGGTGATGGCTGGGCTGATCGTCGGCTTCGACGGCGAAAAGTCTGGGGCCGGTCGGCGCATCTACGACTTTGCTGAGCAGACGGCTATCCCCACTGCTCTGGTGAGCATGCTGCAGGCGCTGCCCGACACCGCCCTCTGGCACCGCCTAGAAAAGGAAGGTCGTTTGCTGGGCAAGAGCGCCGACATCAACCAGACCACCCTGATGAACTTCGTGCCCACCCGGCCCATCGAAGAGATCACTGAAGAGTACATTCAGGTGTTCTGGGATCTCTACGACCCGCTGACCGTGCTCAACCGTACCTTCCGCCACTTTTTGATGCTGGGCGAGGCCCAAAAGCGCAACTACAAAAACCGCACCACCTCGGCGGGGGCACCGGATATTAACTGGATTACGATCCGCGCCTTTTTCATCATTCTGTGGCGACAGGGGGTGGTGCGTAAGACCCGCCTGCGCTTTTGGATCAACCTGGCGATTATTCTCTGGCGCTACCCGGCAGTGGCGGCCAACTATGTGGCGGTGTGCGCCCAGGCCGAGCACTTCATCGACTTTCGCCAGGTAGTGCGCAAGAACATTGAAGAGCAGCTCGCCGCCTACATAGCAGCTAAGCAACAGACCGACGGCGCTAAATCTGTGGCTGAGGCCGAGTCTGTAGCGATGTCGGTGAGCTAGAGCTAATTGCCTCGGGAAGAACGCAACGGCAAGGCCGAGAAACTGAAGTTTCTCGGCCTTGCCGTTGCAATTCTGGAAACAGGGTGAGGGCAACGACTCGTCACCAAGCAAAATGGGGCTAATACCAAATCCGAGTCACATAACCCCGATTCCCAAAAGGCCAAACCGTAGGGGCAAACGGTTGTTTGCCCTGCTGAATCGGGGGTAGCCAAGGAGGATTTGATATAACCCGCAAGCGTCAGGAATCACCCGTTCCGTCGTTGAAGTAGCGTAATGGCCCAATTTCCTGCGGGTCAGGCCTGTTTTGCCCCAACCCTATGAAACCTTTTTTGCCCCTCCCGGCGGTGGCCGGACTGCTTTTACTCTGTACGGTGCTGCCCGCCTGCACCAGAGCCCTACCGACAGCGCCAATAACCCAAGAGCCTGCTGTGGATCATGGTGAGACGCCCCCAAGGGATCGGTCTTTGGCCATCGCCAGCTGGGCCGATCTTTTGGGACCAGTCTCGGCCCCCGACGGCTGGCAGGTAGAACCCTGCGAAAACCCTATTTTGCTCTGCGTTCGAGCCGAGGGTGAAATTTTGGGCACCGTTGAGCGCTTTAGCTATTCCCTCAGCGAGGTGACTTTGCAGGGGGGAGCGCCCACTACCCCCGAAGCTCAGCAGCAATTTCTCGAAGCCTGGGTGGCGGATCACTACGCGACTATCAAAACCGATCGCGCCGGGGCCGACCCCAACCTTCAGTTCTCAGCAGAAGTGCCAGAACCTGCCAGAGTCGGCAGTTGGCCTGGCCTTCGCTACGGCTACACCATCACCCACCCCAACGGCGTGGTGTACGACCGCACCATCGGCTACGTGGCCACCGATGGTGAGCAAGTCTATGTCTTTGTTACGGGGGTGATCAGCGGCGACCCGGGCGGATCGTTTGGGGATGAAGCTGATTTAGCCACCTTTGCACCCTACCTTGCCCCCATCATGGAGGGCCTGCGGCTATGACGGAACGAGCGGCGATCGCTCCTTCGAGCATCCCTCGTTGCCTTGGCCTCTGGGTAGGTGCCAACTTTAGCGGCGGCTTTGTTGTCGGCCTGCTAGAAAACAACGGCCTGGCTCAGGGCTGGCTATTGGGGCGGCACAGGCGGCTGGCGGCTGGCAAGTCTGCTAGGCGCGGCTTGCCAGGGGGTAGTGAGTGCAGCCCTATGCGCGGCGCTGTGCCCAATTTTGCCCCATCTGCTGGTGGGGCTAGTGAATGGTTTGGGCTGGGCTGCCTACGGTCTCTCTACCGGAATTTAGTCAATCCGGCAGTAGGCCGGAGGTGAGGAGTCGCGATGAAAGTATTGAATAGGAAAGTATTGCAGGTGATGACTGTCGGTATGGCCCTGAGTGCGTCTCTGGCCCATACCTTGGCCACCGTCGCCCAGGCCCAGATCGACCCTACCGTGCAGCAGGGAAATTGGGCGCAGGCGCAGCCGGTAGATGTAGGGGCGCTGCGATCGCACCTGGCCGCCCAAGACTGGCAAGCCGCCGATGCCGAAACCCGCCGCATTTTAGATCCCTGGATTCACCCCGGTGGCAATATTTTGAGTACCCCCCTGGCCACTAACATTCCCCCCGAGGTGCTGCAAACCCTCGATCGGCTCTGGGTAGAGGCCAGCAATGGGCGGTTTGGCTTTAGCGTGCAGCAGCGCATCTGGTCGGAAGTGCGGGCGCAAAATCCGGTGGACTCGGCAGTGGCGGCCAAGGCCTTTGGCGATCGCGTCGGCTGGACTCGCCCCCCCGGCGTAGAAGACCCCACCGCTATCGCTGGAGACTGGCTCACCGAGATGGAACTCAATCCCTCCCTCGATGCCCCAGTGGGCCACTTGCCCTGGGCCGGGGTGAGCTGGGCACAGATTTCTCGCCTATTCTCGGCAGAGAGCTGCGGCAGCTGCACCATTGACGCCATGTACGTGCAGGGCGAGCGGTTCAATCAGTACATCCCCATCCTCTATAGCTGGGTCGAGACGGCGCTGGCGCTAACGGTGCCCGAGGTCGGCTCCTGGCGGCAGCCCCAGCTAGCTCGCACGATCGATCTGAAATCCCTTTATCCGGACGCTCAATGCCCGATTACCCCAGTGGCTTCGGCCATTAGCCCGAGTGGGGCGGTGGTGGCGATCGCCAGCCATAGCTACGTGGCGGGCTGCCCCTCACCGGGGGAAAGTGCGCTGGCTCTGTGGAATGCCCAGCGGAGCAATCGCATCATTACCCTACACCGGGGGCCAGCGCTGGCGGCCTCGGCCCAGGGCACCCCACCCCAGGAGCCTGCCGGACAGGAAGACCGCATTGTGGGAGATGTGGCTAATGCAGTGGCCTTTACCCCCGACAGCCAGTTCGTCGCCGCAGGCATGTCCTACGGTGTCGTCAGGCTTTGGTCAACGACTACGGGTGAACAAGCGCAAATTTTTGAGGGGCATCGGTACGCGGTGCGGGCGATCGCCATTAGCCCCACGGGCCAAACCCTGGCCAGCGCCAGCGCCGACGGCACCGTCAAACTCTGGGATCTGCAAACCGGGCGTCTGTCGCAGACCATCCCCATCCCCGCGACCAACGGTATTGTCCACACTCTGCGCTTTAGCCCCAACGGGCAGCGCCTGGCCACCGCCACCGACCAAAACACCCTCCAGCTCTGGGAGGTGCCCACCGGACGCTTGATCCGCACCCTGGTAAGTCGCGCCGGGCAGGGGATTGCCCCCCTGCCGCTGGCCTTTAGCCCCGATGGGCAAACCCTGGCCACCGCCGACGGCGACAACAGCATCAAACTCTGGAACGCCACCACCGGAGCCCGTCAGATCACCCTCACCGGGCACACCGAGCCGGTTCGCCAGCTGGCCTTTAGCCCAGACGGCCAGCACCTCGCCACCAGCGACGGTGAGATAGTCCGCCTATGGAATCTGCAAACCTACGAGACGGTTCACACGCTAACGCTCAACCAGATTGCAGGGTACCCCATTCAGCCCACCAACCTGGGTGAAGTGGCCTTTAGCCCCGATGGTCAAACTCTGGCTGCCAGCACCCTGCTGACGCCGCTGCTCGGGGGCGAGCCGATTCCTCACCAGGGCATCACCCTGTGGTCGGTGACGACGGGGTTACCGCTGTCGCAACTCCACGACGTCGGCCCCTTTCAGTTCAGCCCTCGGGGCGACTTTTTGATGGCCCAGGGACAAAAGGTGCAGCTCTGGCAACCCTACAGCGGCCTGGTGCGATAGCCGCTGTAGGGTTGCCGTCTCCATTTCTGTAACCGTGCCCTGGCCGCCGTCGCTGGCTGGCTAGGGTAGAAAAACACCCTGCTCTGGTTGTCAGACCAAATCCTCCTTGGCTCCCCCTGATTCAACAGGGCGCATGCAATGCGCCCCTACGGTTTGGCCCTTTGGGAATCAGGGGTATGCGATGCAGATTTGGTATCCAACATTCAAAACCCAAAATTCAAAGCGTCCCTATGTCTTCATTAACCCTTTCAACCCAAGCCCTGATCACACTGGTGGCCCTGGGTACCATGACCGCCAACGCGTTTGCCTGCGCCCCTCTGCCCGATACCGGCACCACAAGCTCCTCAGGGGAGGTTGTGGTCTCTCAGCCCGCCACCGAAGAGGTGCCCAGCAATGGGGAAGAGGCCACGGTCGAGGATGTGCTCACGCCAGCAGTGCGCGATCGCATCCTCCAAAGCGTCGCCATTGACCTGGATCGCCCTGCCGCCGACCTCCGCATTGCCGCCGCCGAAACCGCTACCTTTGATGGCTGCATGGGCCTCTATGTGCCCGATCAGATGTGTACTGCAATCGCCCTCTTTGGCCTGCGAGTAGTGGTCACCGATGGCGATCAAAGCTGGGTCTACCACACCCGCCAAGACGGCGAAGGAACTGTGCAAAACCCCACCGCCAGCGGCAGCCGCAACGGCCTAATTCCCAACTTTATCCCTCGCCCCGTGGCGGAGGCTGAAGCCGAGCCCGAAGACCACATCTTTCGCTCGATGGAGTCGGGCAGTCTGGCGGGCTATTCCAAGGAAATTGTGCTGCTAGCCGATGGGCGACTGCTCCAGAAGGAAAGCGGCAGGGTGATTGCAGAAGCGCGCCTGTCGCCGGATCAGGTCGCCACCTTCGAGCAGGTGCTAGCAGATCAGCGTTTTCCTAACCTGAACCGCCTGCGCTATGTCACCGATGCCGCCTTTGCCGACTATCCCACCGTGCGCCTATCGGCCCAATATCTGGAGACAGAATATATCGACCTGGTCATAGAGGATGCCCCCGAGGCTCTACAGGCGATCGTTCAAGCCTGGGAAGAGCTGACGGCGGAGGCCGGATTGTAACCGCTGGAGGAAACTGGGGGAGCGATCGCACTCAACCAACCGCAGTCCATCGCTAGCTGTAGCGCTAGATAGCAAGAAAACCCATTTTTTAGACGCTATATCTAAAAAAGATCCGTTATGATGAACGACCATATGGGGCAATTTACTCTGCCCAGGCGAGAATCTGCCGACACATGCGGGTTTCTACCTCTGGGTTTGGGCGACGCGCCGATCTACGTACTCTCTTGCTAGCAAAAGGCTGATCATCCCATGGTTCAAGAACTTCCCCGTACCCGGCAGCAGGGGCCATTTCCTGAGGCGGCTCCAGCGGCGTTTCCTGTGTTTTACCGCACCTACAGCCGTCGGGGCGAGGTGGTGGAGGGGCAGCGCGAGACCTGGGATCAGGTGTGCGATCGCACCCTAGCGGGCCTAATTGAGCTGGGCAACCTCACCGCTGACGAAGCCGAGTTGCTGGGCCGCATGCAGCGCCAGGTCAAAGCCCTGCCCTCAGGCCGCTGGCTGTGGGTGGGCGGCACCGACTGGAGCAAGCGCCCCGAAAATTTCTCTGGAGCCTACAACTGCACCAGCACCAACGTGGTTGACTGGCGCGCCTTCGGCCTGATGATGGATCTGGCCATGATGGGCTGCGGCACCGGAGCCATTCTTGAACCCAAATACATCGGCCAAATCCCAGTCATTCGTAACCACATCACCGTCACCATGGCGGGCGACATTGGCGAGACTCCGGTGGGCGATCGCCGCGAGGTCACCGAAGTGACCACCGACGGCAACCAGGTCACCATTCGCGTCGGCGACAGCCGCCAAGGCTGGGTCAAATCCTACGAAACCCTGCTAGAGCTATCCACCGATGAGCGGTTCACCGGGGAGGTCAACGTCACCATTGACCTGCGCGACGTGCGTCCCGCTGGCGAAAAGCTCAAGGGCTTTGGCGGCGTCGCCAACCCCGTGCGCCTATCGCTGCTCTACGATCGCTGCGCCACCATTCTCAACAAAGCCCTAGGTCGCCAGCTCAACTCAGTCGAGTGCTGCCTGCTAATCGACGAAGCCGCCGCCTGCGTAGTGGCTGGTAACATTCGCCGTAGCGCGGGCATGAGGCAGTTTGACAGCAACGACGAGCTAGCTGCCAACGCCAAAGACAACCTCTGGCAGCAAGATGCCGAGGGCAACTGGCGCATCGACCCTGAGCGCGATGTGCTGCGCATGGCCAACCACACCCGTGTCTTCCACGAGAAGCCGAGTTTGCAAGACTGCGTCGATTCTGTCCGCAAGCAGTTTTACTCGGGCGAAGGGGCCATCCAGTGGGCCGGGGAGGCCAAGCGCCGAGCACAGGGAGACGATCGCTACGGTCTCAACCCCTGCGGTGAAATTTTGGGCTCCAACTTCCACTGCAACCTGGCAGAGGTGCACCTCAATCAGCTCGATCCCAAGAACCTGAAGGATCAAGAAGACGCCTTCACCGCTGCGGCCCTCTCTGTCGCGGTGCTGCTCAACCACCAGTTCCAAGAGCCCCGCTACCAGAAGTCGCGTCTAGAAGACCCAATCGTGGGCGTTTCCTTTACCGGGCTGTTTGACTTCTTTGTGGCTGCTTTTGGGGTCGAGTGGCTGCGCTGGTGGGAGGCCGGTCGTCCCGACACCATGCAGGGGCTAGATTTTAAAGCCAAAGAGCAAGAGTTCCTGACTCACTGGAAGGACATCGTCCATCGGGTAGTAGGGGAATACTGCGATCGCCACCATCTAGTCCGTCCCAACCGCTGCACCACCGTGCAGCCTGCAGGCACCAAGTCGTTGCTGACCGGTGCTAGCCCCGGCTGGCACCCCCCCAAGGCCCAGCGCTTCATTCGCCGCATTACCTTCCGCAAAAATGACCCCGTGGCCATGGCCTGTATCGACTATGGCTATACCATCGTGCCCTCGCAGTCTGACAAAGACGAGAATGGCAACCTGCTGAACGACCCCTTCGACCCCCGCTGCACTGAGTGGCTGGTGGAAATTCCGGTCGAGGTGCCCTGGGCCAACGTGCCCGGTGCGGATGAGATTGCGATCGAAAAATTCTCGGCGGCGGCCCAGTTTGACTTCTACATGCAGGTGCAAAAGCACTACACCACCCACAACACCTCCGCCACCATCGAGTTTCGCGAACCCGAGCTAGAGTCGCTAGCCGATCGCATCTACCAGGCCATTCAGAACGACGAAGGCTATATCTCTGCCGCTCTGCTGGCCCGGTTTGACGACCTGCAAACTTTCCCTCGTCTACCCTTTGAGCCCATCGACAAGGCCACTTTCGAGGCCCAAAGGCAGCAGGTAGAGGCGCGGCGCGGCACCGAAAACTTCCACGCCGCCCTGTCGCGCTACGACGCAGGCGAAGTGATCGAAGCTGGCCCAGCAGGCTGCGACTCTGACAAGTGCATGATGCCGGAGAAAAAACCCGACTAACGGTAAAACACCTGTAGAGATATACAAAAAAGGGGTCCCGCCATCGACGAGACCCCTTTTTTGTCATATAAATAGGCCTGCCAGCGCCAGCCGAGCTAGCTGTCTTCAGCATCCTCAGTGTTGACCGAGGGAACGAAGTCTGGCTTTTCTTTGTCTTCCCAACCGGCGGGGCGCTTGGAGTTATACCAGGCAATAGAGCCGATGGTTACCGCAGCCACAAAGCCCACCACGTAAACGAGCACAAAAGCCGAAGACGAGCCGCCGTCGGCAACTGCAAAAAAGGATGTCATGGTCTGTACAGGCTCCTCAAAGGATTCGCTGTTACCATCCTACGACGGTATGCCAGATGCCGCGATCGCCCCAGAGACTGATTCCCTAGGAGTGATCTTTGTGATGTCACAACTGACCCGCAGAGAGATGCCCTATTCGCCAGAGGAGGCTGGGGGCGGTGCTTCTAACGGCGGCGGCGGGGCCACAATGGGCGGCGGCGCTGGAGCTGGGGGAGCTGGGGCTGGGGCCGGGGCTGGCGCTATTGGCGCAGTATTCACAGGCCGGGGGGCTGGCTCAGCGGGTGGTGGGTCGTTGGTCGTGACTGGGGCTGGAGCCAATGGTTCAGGGGCTGTACCGCTAGGGTCGCTGCCGCTAGCCTCGCCGCCGCTGGAGCCACTGCTGCTCGTAGAGCCTTGATCTTCTGTACTGCTAGATGGGGTCTCAGCGCGCGAGGTCTGACGACGCTCTTCGCTAGAGCTAGACGCAGACTCTGATGAGCGGGAGGGGCCAGAGTCGGCAATTACGCGACCGGGCTTGACCGGGCTGAGGGTAATAGTCGCCTCACGGCCACCCAAACGGGGCACCGCCGGAAACTGCTCGACCGGAATGTCGTCGGTCAGCTTGGCCATAAAGTTGCGCCAGATCGCGGCCGCCGTGCTGCTGGCCCCTCGGGTGGGGGTGTTGTCATCGTTCCCCATCCATACCCCCGCCGCTAGCTGAGGAATATAGCCCACAAACCACAGGTCGCGGTATTCCTCTGAGGTGCCGGTCTTACCCGCTACGGGGCGACCCAGGTAGGCATTGCTACCGGTGCCCCCCTCCACAACACCCCGCAGCATCCAGGTCATAATGGCTGCGGTGTCGGGGTCGACGGCCTGTACTGAGTCGCCAGGGCGTTCGTAGATGACTTCGCCCCGGCTATTGAGCACGCGGCGAATGCCGTGGGCTGGGCGCTGTATGCCCTTGTTGGCCAGAGTGCCGTAGGCGCTGGTGAGCTCTAGTAGATTGACCTCAGAGGTGCCCAGGGCCAGCGAATAGGCCGGTAGCAGGGGAGACTTAATGCCCATGCGCTCAGCTAGCTGCACCACGGGGTCAAATCCGGTATCGACCAGCAGCTTGACGGCGACAATATTGACTGAGTTGCGCAGGGCCTGGCGCAGGTCCATACCACCGCTGTAGTTTTCGCCGTAGTTTTTGGGCTCATAGCCGTCTACGACGTAGCGGGCGTCTATATAGTTTTTGTAGGGCGACATGCCGCCAGCGATCGCGGCGGTGTAGACAAAGGTCTTAAAGGTAGATCCAGGCTGGCGCTGAGCCTGGGTCACCCGGTTAAACTGGTTGTCACTGCTAAAGTCAGTGCCGCCGACCATGGCCTTGATTTCGCCGTTGCGGGGGTCAACGGCCACCAAGGCTACCTGCCCAATCCGCTGCCACTGACCGTAGCGCTCAATAGCATCTTCGACGGTCTCTTCGGCGCGCCGCTGCCATACTACGTTGAGAGTTGTCTCCACGGTCAACCCGCCAGCTTCTAGCTGTTCGGGGGTTAACAGCTCCTCTAGCTGCTTTTCAATGTGCAGGGTGAAGTAGGGAAACTCACTGTAAAGAAACTTGGGTTGGTTAGCCGTCACCGCCACATCGGTATTGATTGCGGCTTCTGCGTCTACGCCGGTAATCACATCGGTGGTCAACATGCGACGAAGCACGCGATCGCGCTGGCTGCGGGCAGCTTCGGGGTTAACGGCGGGGGAATAGAGGCTGGGGGCCGGTGCCATGCCCGCGATCAGCGCTGACTCGGCCAGGGTGAGCTGGTCTAGGGTCTTGCCAAAATAAACCCAGGCGGCATCGGCCACACCGTAGGCCCCAGACCCCAAGTACACCAGGTTGAGATAGCGCTCAATGATCTGCTCTTTACTCAGGTCTTTTTCGAGCTTGAGAGCCATCAAAATCTCTTTGGTCTTGCGCTGAAAGCTACGCTCTTGACCCAAAAAGACGATCCGCGCCAGCTGCTGGGTAATGGTGCTGGCCCCTTCTACCACATCGCGATTTTGTAGGTTAGCCCACGCGGCGCGCGCAATCCCTCGGTGATCAACTCCGTCATGCTCATAAAACCGCTGGTCTTCGGAGGCGATAAACGCCTGCACCAGATTGGATGGAATATCGCCGTAGGTAATAGCTTCACGGGTTGCAGGCCCCAGCTTTTGCAAAATCACCCCATCTGCAGACACCATGGTGATAGTGCCATCTCGCTGATAGGTCAGCACTGCGGCAGGATCAGGCAGGTTGGTGTTGGTGGCTTGCAAAACTCTGTAGGCGCGGGTGCCCCCCCCAGCGACCCCCGCCCCCGCCAGCAAAATGACCCAAAACAAAGGCCGCAAGGAAAGAGGCCGATAGGAACGACGCGGGGGTTCTACCTGGGTATGCGGCAATGCTCCAACCTTATCTGCCTGCTGGCTGGAAGTCGCAACATTCGCAAACTTGTCTGCACTAGCCTTTGGTTGGCGACGCACCGGGGACTGTGCCGATCGCCCCTGGGAAAACGAAAACCAGCTTAACCAAGATCGAGCCATAGCGCCGCTGCCCTTCAAATCCTTTGTGCACTGTATGGGGTTTCGGTCATTTCTTCAAGGGTAGAGCTGCCGCCAAGGATCCTGAAACCGGCTGCCCTATATCCAGTCCAGCCCAAAATCAGTGGTTTATCCACGGGCCAAACGCCACCTCAGAGTTGGGTTGTGCTTAGAGCACTCTATGACCGAGAGCTAACCCTGTCACCAGCATACCTAAGACCAAGAAAGGCTGGGCACTGGCCTGATACTTGACGTCATTACCCAGGGGATCGCGCAAAAAGTACATGTCCTGAAAGGTGATTTGAGGAATGATTAGCAGTACTAGCAGCACTGCGTAGAGATTTTGGTGAATGGCCATCAGGTAGGCGGCCACCCCGCCCTGAAAGATATCGATCGCCAGCACACAAATCCAGGCGGCGGTAGTGACGCCAAACATCACTGGCAAAGACTTGAGGCCCATCTGGCGATCGCCCTCGACGCTCTTAAAGTCATTCACCACCGCAATGCCCAGCCCGGCCAGGCTATAGAACAGGGTGAGCACCACAATCTGCCAGGTGAGATCGCCAAACAGGGCGTGGCCCGCCCACCAGGGCAGGGCAATGTAGCTGGCCCCGAGGGCATAGTTGCCCAGCCAGCCGTTTTGCTTGAGCTTGAGCGGCGGTGCCGAATAGATGTAGGACACCAGCGACCCGCCAATCGCCAGGGCTGTAATCGTCGGAAAGCTGTGACCGGCCCAGCGATCGAGGGCAAAGGCTACAGCAATGCCCCCCCCCAGCAGCACCAAAATCTGCACCACCACCTGGGGAATCGAGATCGCCCCAGAGGGAATCGGGCGGTAGGGCTCGTTGATGGCGTCGATGTCGCGATCGTAAAAGTCGTTAATGGTTTGGGTGTAGCCGGTCAGCAGTGGCCCCGACATCAGCATGCAGGCCGCCGCGATCAGCACATACTCCAGGCTCCAGCGGTAGTGGCCCGAGGAGGCCGCGCCGCACACTACCCCCCAGATTAAAGGAATCCAGGTGATCGGCTTCATCAGCTGAAGACGGATCTTCCAGATCGAGGTCTCGCCCGCCTTGGCCCCCTTCATACCGAGGAGTTGGCGGGCCGCGTTGCCCTGCTCCTCAGCGGGAGTCGTTGTCTCTAGCGGTTCCGACGTGTCGTTGACCGGGGTAGACGAAGGAGTTTCTGCCATAGTGATTGCAACTGCTACGGGTCAATGAACGGTCTGGGTCAGTGCCAGCTATTCCCACGGTGCCACATTTCTCAGGGCAAATCCGAACCACCCCCCGATTCCCAACAGGCGAAACCATAGGGGCAAATGGCATTTGCCCAGAGGAATCGGGGATAGCCAAGTAGGTTTTAGTATAAGGAGGTTTCCAGCGAAGAAAATACCAAAGAATTTTGTTTCCTCCCAAGGGCGCAGGCTCTGCGCCCCTACCGAGGGTCTCTCCGTTTCCATCAGATCTGCCAAGACCTAGAAATCCCCTAATTAAACGAGAGCACCAGGTGCTGGTCTTGGAACTTAGCCCCAGCTACGGCCTTACCCTGGAGGGCGGTGGGCAGCAGCAGGTTGCGGCGCTGGTCTCCCGCCTCAATGGTGACCTCGGGGCCATACTGGGTGAGCTTGACCTGGGTTTTGTCGAAGCTGGGCAAAAACAGGCGCACGGTCTGGGTGGCCAGGTCTACCGTCACCGGGCGAGGAGCTGCCGCCGCCCACTGGGCCGGCTCGGGCAGGGCTTCGATCGCGGCTTCCCAGCCCTGGTCGACCACCGAGGGCAGCGGCACCTGGGGCAGGGGCGCAAAGGCGTTGATTTGTTCGGTGTCTAAAACACCGTGGTTTACCAGCACCCCGCCCACGGTGAGGCCGATCTGCTGGGCGCTGCCCCACAGGTAGCGGGCGGTGGCGACGGCCCCGGCGGTCGGGGTGGTGACTAAAAAGGCAGCAACGCGGCCAGGATTGGTGACGGCCTGGCGACCTTCTTCTAGCTGCGATCGCACTTGACCGCTAGAGCTGTCGAGCACATCTCCCGACCAGTCAACCGCCAGCACCGCAGCGGCCATGGGCTGCAAAAAGGGCGATAGCACCCGCCCCACATCCGACTGCTGAAACACGCCGCGAAATCGCCGCAGATACCAGTCCAGAATCTCGGGCATACCAAACATGCGCAGGGTGGCTAGGGCATCGCTGCCGTCATAGACGATCACATCGTAGCGATCGCTGGCCTCGATCTGGCGCAGGGTGTTGAGGGTAAGGGCGCTGTCCATACCGGGCATTACCCCCAGCTCTTGGCCATAGACCGCCTTGAGAAACGGGGTGCGCAGGTACTGAGACTCTAGCGCCTTGACCTCGTCCCAGCTCTGCTCTAGCAGCGCCGCCGTCTGCAGCTGCATGGCCCAGAGGTTGGGCTCTAGCTCATTGGGCTCGGCAGTGAGCGATCGCCCTACTAACAGTGCTGGGGCCGGGGTCACGTCTTGAATAGCCAGCAGCACTCGCTGCCCGGCCCGCGCCCTCTGCTTGGCGACCGCCACTGCTACGGTAGTGCTGCCACTGCCGCCCTTACCCAAATAGGTGAGAATAAGTGCCATAAAAAATTGCCCCTCATGATGCTGATGCCGCGAATCTAGTATCGCGAGTCTAGTACCGCTTTGGGGCTACGCCTACTGAATCGCAGACAGCTCGTCCTCAAAAAACCAGGTGGCGTAGCTATCATCAAACTCGACTACGACACCGACGCCGCTGCCATCCACCATTTTAAACTGGCTGACCACACCGCGCTTGCCCAGGTAAGCTGCGACATCCTTAGAGACCCGATCGCGAAGTCGGGATACCTTTACCTTCTGGCCAATCTCTAAACCCATGATTACTGAGGGCTCCAACTGCATTTCCAACGATAAAACCACACCACAGTGTATCAGCGTCTTGGCCCCTGTTGATCCTCATAATCCTCTATTGTGGAACCTGGGAAAGGGGTAATCCTGTCGCTACGAGAAAATCTTTCAGGGATGGGCTCTCAGGGACAGCGGGATGGTGAGCTAGAGAGGAAGTAACGGCCATGCTGGCAAAACGAATTGTGCCCTGCCTCGATGTCAAAGCGGGGCGGGTGGTGAAGGGAGTGAATTTTGTCGATCTGCGCGATGCTGGCGACCCAGTGGAGCTAGCCCAGGCCTACAACCAGGCGGGGGCCGATGAGCTAGTATTTCTTGACATCACCGCCACCCATGAAGACCGCGACATTATCTACGATGTGGTCTATCAAACGGCAGAGCAGGTGTTTATTCCCCTTACCGTGGGCGGTGGGGTGCAATCCTTAGAGACTATTAAAAAATTGTTACGGGCCGGGGCCGACAAGGTGAGCATCAACTCGGCGGCGGTCAAGCGACCGGAGCTGGTGCAGGAGGCCAGCGATCGCTTTGGTACCCAGTGCATTGTGGTGGCCATCGACGCTCGCCGTCGCCTAGACCCCGCCAACCCCGGCTGGGATGTCTACGTGCGCGGCGGGCGAGAAAACACGGGTCTCGACGTCCTGGCCTGGGCCGAAACCATCGTCAACTGCGGCGCTGGCGAGCTGCTGGTCACCAGCATGGACGCTGACGGCACCCAGGCGGGCTATGACCTAGACCTTACGCGCGCGATCGCTGACCGCGTACCGGTACCGGTGATCGCCTCCGGTGGAGCTGGCACCTGCGATCACATCTACCAGGCGCTGACCGAGGGCAAGGCCGAGGCTGCTCTGCTGGCGTCTTTACTCCACTACGGGCAGCTGACGGTACAAGAGGTGAAAGAGCATTTGCGCGATCGCCAAGTGCCCGTCCGCCTGGCCTAGGCCCAGCCGGGCAAATGCGAATTCTTTCTGTGAAACCGTGTCAGCTTTATGAATGGCTGTTACGATGTGTAACATATAGATCAAAATTTGAAACAAAGCCGGTATCTAAATCGTTACAACATCAGTTTTCCATGCTGCTGCTTATATTAGTTATTGTCATTGCCCTGGTGGCCTGGTCGCTCCGGCTGATGGAGCAGGCAGTCAAGGGCCAAGAGTTCTCCCTGATGCTGGCGGGCTTTTTGGTGGCCTCTTCCGCCGCCGCCCTCATGGGGGTTTACTTTTTGATGGGAAACTACATGGTCTATATGGATCACTCTGCCCAGCAGTTGTCTGCCCTAGAGTATGGCGATCTGCCCTATTCCATATACGCTAGCGCCGCCATACCTGACGCCTCTCATCCTTTGGCAGACTGGTCTATTCAAGCTGAGTGATTCATGTCAGCAGCTTTTAGAAAAGCCAACGTTGACCGATTAAAGGCTGTGAAAAGCCGCTGGGTTATATCTCCCAGCGGCTTTTCTATGATCGCTGTTTGCTATGTCTGATAGCGGCCCACGGCTCAGGCCGCTGAAGTGTTGCCAATCAAAAACCTGCCCCCGCCCTAGCTGGGATGATTAAGGGGCTAGAGTCAGGCCAACACGGCAATTTGCTACAGTCGGGAAGGTTAAATCTCACCCTGTAGCCTGCCTTATGGTTTCTCTCTCTGGGGCCGATCTAGCGCCCGGCGATCTATGGAGCAAAATTCAACGACAGACCCGCCATGCTCTGGCCTGTGGTGCCCTTCAACCCATCGACACCCACTACGAGTTTGTAGAGCAGGAAAACATTCGGTTTGTGGTCAGAATTTTAGCCAATCTGAGGCGCAAAGAGGTGGCCGATCGCGCTCAACAGTCTGAGCAGCAGACGGGCAAACCCGCCAACCCCTTTTTACCCTACGACCCCGATCTCTTTGTCGCCAACCTGTCAGATACCCACCTGTGCCTACTGAATAAGTACAACGTGGTAGATCACCACATTTTGATTATCACCCGCGCCTTCGAAGACCAAGACACCTGGCTTACCCTGGCCGATTTTCACGCCCTGGCCCTGGCTCTGGCTGAAATCGACGGCCTGGCTTTTTATAACGGCGGCCGTCTAGCCGGAGCCAGTCAGCGCCACAAGCACTTGCAGCTCGTGCCACCGCCTCTGTGCCCCGACCACAGCCCTCTGCCGTTGGCCGCCGTGGTCGAGGCTCTAGACCTAGACCCCCATGGCACGGTGCCAATAACGTCGCCCTTGCTGCCCTTCCACCACGCCATTTTGCCCCTGGCTGACCAGCCCACCGGTTCGACGCTGCTGGCCACCTATCGCACCCTGCTCTCGGCCCTGGGGGTCGATTGGGACGCACCTCCCCAGCACTTTCCCTACAACCTGCTGGCCACTCGGAGCTGGATGCTAGCGCTGCCTAGACAGCAAGAGCAGTACCAGTCGATTCCGGTCAACTCGCTGGGGTTTGCCGGGTCGCTACTGGTCAAAGACCCCAAGCAGCTTGAGTTGCTTAAGACTCTCGGCCCGATGACCATTCTCAAGCATGTGGCCTGCCAGCGTTAGCCTTGGCCATCGCTCGTTTTAGAAAGAACTCGGTACACTGGTGGGTAGAACGGGCTTACTCAATTTCTTCGCCCTGGGAGCACAGCGTGTCGCAGATCATTGGAATTTTTGCCCTCATCATCATTGGCTACACCGTGGGCTCGGTGCGAATCATCAACCAGGGTACCGAAGCGCTGGTGGAGCGGTTGGGCAAGTACCACCGCAAACTCAGGCCAGGGCTCAATTTCATCGTGCCGGTGCTCGACTATATCGTGCTGCGCGACAGCGTGCGCGAGCAGGTTTTAGATGTGCCCAAGCAGGGTGCAATCACTAAAAACAACGTGTCTCTGGATGTGGATGCGGTGGTCTACTGGCGCATTCTGGAGCTAGAGCTGACCTACTACGCCATCGAAGATGTGGAGAAGGCTATCAGTGAGCTGGTGACGACGACCCTGCGATCGGAAATCGGCAAGATGGAATTTGAGAAGACGTTTTCATCTCGGGACGAGCTAAACCGGGCGCTGCTGTCTCAGCTCGACGAAGCGACAGAGCCCTGGGGGGTCAAGGTGACCCGGGTGGAAGTGCAGGAAATCATCCCCCCGGAGGAGGTCAGGCGATCGATGCAGCTCCAGCAGGCCGCTGAGCTCAAAAGCCGCGCCACCGTGCTCGAAGCTGAGGGGGACAAAAAAGCGGCGATCGAGCGGGCCCAGGCCACGGTGCAGTCTATTGAGCTGCTCTCTCGGGCGCTAAAAGAGCGCAGCGACACGGGCGAAATTCTAAAATATCTGCTGGCCCAGCGCTACGTCGATGCCAACCAGAAGCTAGGGGAAAGCGACAACTCCAAGGTGGTCTTTATGGATCCCAAAATGTTGACCGAGGGGCTGGTTGACCTGATGCGCACCAACACCACCACGCCGCCGCCCAAGGCTGACCCCGAAGACTTTCCTAGCCGCCGCCGCTAGGGCAACTGAGGTCAGATTCTCGCTACCATAAAAAACTGTGCATTTTCGGCGGTCATGGCTGTTATTTCCCAACCCGATCAATCTCCTGTAGATCGTTTGCCCGAGCCAGCGGTATCTCGCCCGGAGCCACTGCTGGGCCAATCTCTAGAGGCGCTAACGGCCTGGGTACAGGCCCAGGGGCAGCCCGCCTATCGGGGTAAGCAGCTCTACCAATGGATTTACCAGCAGGGGGCGCGATCGCTCGCCGACATCACCGTATTTTCCAAAGCCTGGCGTCAGGCCATGGCGCACGTCGATGTGGGACGATCGACCCTGCACCACCGGGTCGTGGCCAGCGACGACACGGTGAAATATTTGCTCAAACTGGCCGACGGCCAAATTGTAGAGACTGTGGGCATTCCCTCGGCTAAGCGGCTGACGGTGTGCGTGTCGTCGCAGGTGGGCTGCCCCATGGCCTGCGACTTTTGCGCTACCGGTAAGGGCGGCTTTGTGCGCAACCTAGCCACCCACGAAATTGTCGATCAGGTGCTGACCGTGCAGGAAGACTTTGGTCAGCGGGTCAGCCATATTGTGTTTATGGGCATGGGTGAGCCGCTGCTGAATGTGGCCAACGTAGTCGCCGCCATCCGCTGTTTGAATGGGGACGTGGGTATTGGCCAGCGGGCGATGACCCTCTCGACGGTGGGGGTACCGGGCCGCATTCGTGCCCTGGCGGCAGAGCAGCTCCAGGTTACCCTGGCGGTGAGTCTGCACGCCTCTAACCAGGCCCAGCGGCTCCAGCTCATTCCCAGTGCTGGGGCTTACCCCCTAGAGGTGCTGCTGGATGAATGCCGCGAGTATGTACAGCTGACCGGGCGGCGGGTGACCTTTGAGTACATTCTGCTGGCGGGGCTCAACGACCAGCCTACCAACGCTGTTGAGCTGGCCCAGCATCTGCGCGGCTTTCAAAGCCATGTAAATCTGATTCCTTACAACCCCATTGACGAGGCCGACTACCAGCGGCCCAGCGAGGCGGCCATTCGCTCTTTTGTCGCCGAGCTTGAAGATCGCCGCATCGCCGTCACCGTCCGCTACTCTCGGGGGCTGGAAGAAAACGCCGCCTGTGGCCAGCTGCGGGCCTCTCGTCAGTAAGCCGGTAGGGGTATCCTCCCTGTTCTAGGCGAAATATCACTCCCAGGGTTGCTTGAGAGTTTGATAGCTTATGAGATGTATGTGCTGTCACCTCGCTTACCGGCAAAGGCGTCAGCCCGATTTTCAGGATTTTAATGGCCCTTGCTGCTCTGCCCCGTTCTGACTCCGGCTCCCTGGCTAACCCACTGGATATGTCTCGTGGGCTCTTGAGCCTGTCGCGAGTGCGCATGACGGTGCACGGCCAAGAACGTCTGCCCGATGCGTTGCCCATGGTGGTGGTCAGCAATCATCGCAGCATTATGGATGCACCGCTGCTGATGAGCGCAGTGGGTCGCCCGGTGCGGTTTGCCTGCCATCATTACATGAGCCAGGTGCCAGGGCTACGGCATGTGATTAACGCCCTCGGCTGCCTCCCCCTAGATGCCCCTGACAAAGGGCAAACGGCTTTCTTTCGCCGCGCTATGAACGCCCTGGGAGAGGGAGAGGCTGTGGGTATTTTTCCGGAGGGGGCGGCACCGATGGTGCACAAAACCACTCCTGACAACTTGAATACCTTTCACCGGGGGTTTGCCCATCTGGCGCTGCGGGCTCCGGTGGAGGAGTTGTTCATTGTGCCGGTGGCGATCGCCGCTCAGCGAGAGACCAACAACTCGGTGGTGCCCCTGCGGTGGCTGAGTCTGTTTGATGCCGCCGAGCCGCTGTTTCAGCAGTCGGGCTGGCATCCGGCGGTGTTTTATCAAGAGGTAGATGTGCTGGTTGGTCGCCCAGTGCGGGTGGACAGTCGACTGCGATCGCGCTACCGCAGCAAGGGTGCCAGTTGCCTAGCCACCGAGCTAGCCCAGTGCTGCCAAGAGGAAATTGCCACGTTGCTGAGACAGGGCTGCCGCTAGTCTCTGCCTCGAACGGCTGTTGTTGAACTGTTGTTAATGGCTGGCTACCTGGCCCTACCGTCGTTAATTTGCCCATGCCAGAGTCTTCTGTTCTCAAGCTTTATGCCCCGGCGGGAAGAAACCCCCACCGACCGCTGTTTATCTATCTACCGGGGATGGATGGCAGCGGCGAGCTATTTTCGGCCCAGAGCGATCGCCTGAAGCACCACTTCGATATTCGCTGTCTGGTGATTCCAGGCAATGACCTGTCGTCTTGGGAAAGCCTCGCCACCCAGGCGGTGCAGCTCATCCGCCAGGAGGCAGGCGCGGCCCAGGTCTACCTCTGCGGCGAATCGTTTGGTGCCTGCCTGGCGCTGCGGGTGCTAGCCCTGGCCCCGGCTCTGGCCAGCCATTTGATTTTGGTCAACTCAGCCTCATCGTTTCATCGCTTTCCGTGGCTGCACTGGGTGGCGCACATTACCCCCTGGGTAGCCCCACCGCTCTACCAGGGGTCTACTCTGGGTGGTCTGCCGGTGATGGCCGATCTCAGCCGCATGGGTAAGGCCAACCGTCAGGCCCTGGTGCGCGCCATTGGCACCGTATCCCAGGCCAGCACGGCATGGCGATTGGGCCTGCTGTCGCAGTTTCGGCTAGAGCCGCTGCGGCTACATCGGGTCAAGGCCCACACCCTGCTGGTGGCTTCTTTGAGCGATCGCCTGCTGCCCTCCCTAGAAGAGTCTCAACGCCTGGCGACCCTGTTGCCCAACCCCCGGATCTATCCGTTGCCTCACAGTGGTCACATTAGCCTGCTAGAAGATGGGGTTGACCTCAGGGCTATTCTGGCGGCGGTGGGGTTCTTACCCCAGAGAGAAACGGGCATGGAGCAAGGCGATCGCCCCACGTCGCTGGTGTCTTAACTATTGGAGCATTGCTTTATTGCCTAGAATTTTGGCAGACAGGTGGGTTTGCCCCTACGCCCGGCCATCTACCCCTCACCGCTTCACTAGCTCCACCACCGTCACCTCCGGTGGGCAGCGCCACCGCCCCGGTGCGTAGGTGCCCAGACCTCGGTTGACGTAGAGCTGATTTTGCCCGATCGCATGCAGCCCCGACGCCCACTCCCAGTGGTGCACGACCTTGAGGCATTTGCGGCTGAGGTAAGGTAGGTCAACGGGTAGCCAATCGGCTAACTTCTGGCGCAGCCCCTGGGTGATGGCAAGCGCAGGCCCCAGCCCAGGCAGGACAATTTGCCCGCCGTGGGTGTGACCCGAGAGCTGAAGATCGACGCGCCAGGAGGCGAGATATTCAGCAGTGTCGGGGTTGTGAGACAGCACCAGTCGAGGCTGGGTCGGCGACAACGAGTCGAGCAAGGGAGCGGGGTTGAAGTCTCGCGACCAAAAGTCGGCCAGGCCCACCACCGGCAGATCGTGCCCCACGGGGTAGGCAATCTCGTTCCACAGGGCGTGAATGCCGACCTGGCGAAGCGATCGCACTATAGTTTGCCGCCCCCCCGGTCTAACATTGTCGTGGTTGCCCAGCACGGCCAGGGTGCCGTAGCGACTCTTCAGGCGGCTGAGGTAGGTAGAGAGCGCCGCAATAGGGGCCGGGTCGCTGGTGACATAGTCGCCCGTGAGGGCAATCAGGTCAGGCTCTAGGCTATTCACGCAATCGATCGCCTGCTGCAACAGCCGGTGAGACAAGCGCTGCCCGTCGTAGTGGAAGTCAGACAACTGCGCAATGCGGCATCCCTCTAGCTGCTGGGGCAGATCGCAAATCGCTACGGTCACCGTTTCAAGGGTGAGAGGGCCAGTGAAGAGAGGGGGCATGGGCAGTGAGAATAGGTTACCTGAACGCTAGCCCGGTTGAGCCCAGGTTGCCTACTCAAGCAGGGCATTCTTCAAAGGGATTTATCAAAAACCTTTTTTAGGCTCAACAAGCGCCTAAATATCTGACAGCAATTGGGGCAGGTTGGCTGCCACGGGCTGCCGACCCCGTTGTTCAAAGGCCGCTCGCAGCGGGCCGTGCCCTAGTTCAAACCGGCCTTTGCAAACCGTGCCCCGATGCCAGTCGCCGGGTCTTGACAACAACACCTTGAGGCGGTCGGTAACGCTAGGCAACATCCATCAGTGAGTCAGGGCCGTCGGGTATTGGCCGTTTTCCAGTGCTGGCCGAGCAGGTAGCCGATCGCCCCTGGCAGGGCCAGCAGCGTGATCAAAATGGTGGTCGATGTGCTCAGGCGGCTGGAGAGAGTGCGGGCGGGTTCCAACCCATCTACAATGAAGCGCCCGGTGACGACGATCGCATACAGCCCCACGGTGACGGCGCTGATGCTAGAGATAAAGTCTTTGAGGGTGGGCAGATGAGCCTGGGGAATGCGACGACCCAGCAGCACCCCAGAGATGAACCCCGCCAGGACTTGGCTGATCACCAAAACCAGGCGCAGTTGGATCTCAACCTGCTCTTTTTCGGCGGCCAGCGATCCGGCCATGATGCCGCCCAGGCCGATGACCATGCCTGCGATCGCACCCACCCCAAGCCACCAGTAGATCGGCTTGGAGAGATAGGCACAGGCCACCGTTAAACTGGCCAGCCCCAGGGAACTGAGCACCGCAGCATGGCCCAGGGGCAACTGGGTAATGACCACCAGAGTGAGAGCCACCCCAAGCCCGGTCCCTAGCAGTAGGGGCAGCGATTGTCGAAGGCCGGAGATTTTGGGGTAGTTTTGCATGGGGATGATCTCCTAGCAACCGTTGGGGTGGATAGGGCGCTACTGGCGCTCCATAGCGGGGGCTTGCCAGGTGCCGTCCAGGGCTTCGGGCTTGGGCCAATAGAGCCGCATAACACAGAAAAATGGCCCTGCCGGAGCGGGTAGCCAGTTGGCTTCTAGCTCCGTCCCTGGCGACTCGTTTTGAATATAGAGGGTGACCCCACCATCGGCATCATGCTGCAAATGGGGCAGCATGGGCGAATTGATCAGATAGCGGTTGATCGGGTTGGCCACCAGCAGGCTAGAGGGCAGTTCGTACATCGTCAACGACCAAAAGGCGTTGACGGGGGGGCTTTGACCCACTGCAAAGTGTAGGGTGTAGCGGTTTGCGCCACTCAGGGGCTGGCCCTCGTCATCCACGGTGTAGAAGGGATACATCGCCTCCTGTTTGGAGTTGCCAAAGATGCCCAGCACCGCCGCCGCCATGCGGTAGAGGTAGTTATTTTGCAAATAGTCGCGGGTGCCGAACAGATCGCCGGAGGTGACTTTCCCGGCATCCACCTGCTTTTTGAGGGCCGCAAAGTCGGCCCAGGCATCGGCCATGCCCTGGGTCATGGCGTCTTGAACGTCAGCAGAAAGTCCATCCGCCGAGAAGCCCTGCCCTGTCCCCACGCCAATTTGGGCAAACCGAGAGCGCAGATCCACCTCGGAGGGTACCGGGGGGCAAAATTGCAGCAGAAAATCCAAAATGCCGAAAAACGCCAGGGACGTTCTCTGGACCTCGGGGGTCAGCGGCGGCACGAACTGAATCGCAGGGGCATTGGCCGGGGCCGTTTGGCCTAGGAATTCTGGAAGCGGCTGGAGCTGGTAGCGGGACTGAATTTGCTTCACGCGATCGAGATCGTCAGGGTTAAACAATTGGGTGCGATAGATCGCCAGCACAAACTCGGTCTCGGCGCGGATCACTTGGCTCACGCCGCTGGGGGTTTCGCCCTGCCAACCGGGGCCAGCGATGACAAAAACGCCGCCGCCATTGCCCGTCGTGCGGCTGCCGATGTACTCGAAGTTGAAGGTGTACAGATCGACCAGCTGAATGCTGAAATAGCGATCGCGTTCCAGCTCTGGCACCGTCAGCACTATCGGCTCTGTCCGCAGATCTAGCCCCGCCATAGAATAGGGCGTGTCAGAATTGGGGGTCTGCACGGCCTTGTCTGCTGGCGTAAACACCCTTGCGATGTTGCACAGCTGGTTCCAGGGTGCTTTGTATTCGGGGTTGTGGGGATCGACAAAGTAGGCGTGCTGAATACGGTAGCTATCGACCATGGGATAGCCGTAAATATAGGCTTCCTTAGCGATGGCGCGGGCTTCTGCGGGGCTAGTGGTTGGCATCGGGGTTCTCCTCGAGAGAAAAGGGCTAACTGCCAAGAATGTTGATGGCGCGCGACACCACCACCAGAATGGTGGCCAGGGAGATCAGGCTCTGGGCCATCAGCATTAGCTTGGCCCGAGCGGTGAGCGGGGCCACGTCGGTGGGGCTAAAAGCGGTGGCCGTGGTGTACGACAAAAACAGGTAATCCACAAAGGTGGGGTGCCAGTAGGGCAAGCTATCCTCCAAGTCGGCCTGGGGAAAGAGCCAGTCGGGACGGGTGCCCTGGTTTCGCCGCCGCGCCTCTGGCCCACCGCGATCGCTCTGCCAGTACACCAGGGCAAAAATTAGAATGCCCAGTACCCACACGGCCACGCTGGAGGTAAATAGCTCCAGGCCATTCAGGTCGCCAGAGGGGTCAAACATCTCAAAAATTAAGTGGCGCAGGCCCGTCAGCATACCCGCGCCCACAAACAGGCAGAACAGCAGCGTGATCCACCGCTCAAACCGCAGCGATCGCGGTTTCCCGCCCGTGATTGGCACCAGAGCGATCGCCACCAGAATGACGATGCCGAGCAGGTAGGAGACCCACACCGGAAACACGCGGATGCGATCGGGCAGCACCGTCAGCAAGACCAGCACCCCCCCAATGGTCAATGCCACAGGCCAGCGCGGTTCGATCGCTCGGGTTGCAGCGGATGGGCTCATAGCGGTTGCCCCCGATGAGTTCCCCTGAGCCTAGTCCACATACACCACCACGTACTGGGTGCCGTAGGGCTGGTAGAAGGTGGTCCCGCACTGGTAAAGCGAGGTGCCTTCGATGACGGTGGGGTAGCACCCGCCGGGCAAACTGGCTATATAGATCGCCGATCGCCGAATCGTCCGCCGGGTGGTGCGCCGAGCCACTCCGGCTACGCTGACCGGGGTCGCCGGTCTACCCACCACCGCCGCCGCTGGGGGGATCAGCCGATCGCCGCTGAAGCCTCCCTCGATCACAGCACCCGCTGTTAACAGAGCCAACGTAGCGATCGCCACACGATTGATATAGTTCACGTTCATTACTGAGCCTCCTCGGTGGATTTAAAGTCTTCTAGTTCGCTGGGGGGCAGTGCCTCTAGCTGCCTTGCCCCCGCCGGGGGGGTGAAGGTAAAGCGGTTAGCACCAATCTGCGGGTTGGTGTTCCAGTCGCGCAGGCGAATGGAATATTCGGGCGCACCGGTCACCCACTTAGTGGTGATCACATATTTCATGGGCAGGGGTACGTCCCCGGTTTGCACCCACAGCTGCCAGTCCACATCGGCCTCCCGGAAAGCCAGATGGTGGACTTCTACGCCGTCGATGTAGGCGGTGCCCAGGTACTGGCTGCTTTCTACCCCTTCCATCAGCACCGCGTAGGGGTTGCTAAACATCAAATCCGCCCCCGGAAAGGGTAGGCCTGTCTCGGCTTCCACGGCGAGAATGGCATCGTCAATGGTGCCGCTGAGGGGAATCTGAGCATAGGCATTGATGCGCCGCCCAAACAGGGTAACCTGGCTGCCGTCAAAGACAATCTCGGCGTCGGCCAGTGGCCCCCGCCGCTGCATAAAGAACCCCGTGGGCCGCTGCATCACCATAGAGGCATAGCTGCTGAATTGCAGCTTTTGCCCGGTTCTAGCCACCACTTCAAAATCAATGTCGGCATTGACGCTGAAGGCTTCGGTCGCTGCCAGATAGTCAGACATGAATTGCAAGACCTCTGTGGCGTTGGGGTCTAGCTCCTGGGCCTGGGCGGGGGCGATCGCACCCACAGTCAGAGTCATGCCGAGGGCGAGAGCCCCCCCGCCGATTTGGTTTAGAACGTGATTGTTGTTCATAGTTGTGCTTGTTAAAGAAAGATAATTGGCGGACTTCAGATTCCTGGGTTTTTGAAGAACCCAGGAATCTGTTCTAGGTCAAGGGATTCACCGCAGGAGGTTGCCAACGCCCGTCCAGAACTGAGGACTGGGGGGAGTAGAGGCGCAGGGTGAGGTTGAGCGGGCCGCTAGAAGGTGAAGGCAGCCAGTTAGCCTCCAGCTCTGAGCCAGGGCTAGCGGGCTGGATATAGAGATCGAGTGAGCCGTCAGCGTTGTAGGTGAGGGGATCGTGCTCGCCCACCACATATCGGTTCAGCTTGTTTGGCACCGGAAACCCATCCCCGTCGTAGAGGGTGAGTGACCAGAAGGCCTCTACCGGGGGCAACCCCGCTGACTCAAAGTGCAGGCAGTAGCCCTTTCCCCCCGTCAGCGGCTGACCCTCGGCATCACTAAGGCACTGGAGTTCGACCATATCTTCAGGGGGAGTAGCCCCCAGGCCAGTCATGGCGGCGATCGCCCGCTTTAGATAGGCGTTGCCATAGACCCCTTGAGTTTCGGGAGGCAGTCGCCAGCCGTTGACCACTCGCCCCAGAGTGACAGATTGGGCCTGCATGGTGGCGATCGCATCCTGGGGTACCGACTGCAAACCCTCGCGCGCCGCCGGGTCGAGCTGCCCTGGGTTAAAGGGATGCCCTGGTGCCAGCCCCAGCCGCTTAAACCGCGCCAGTTGCGACCAGTCGGTGGGGTGGGGCGGGTGCTGGGCCATTAGCGCCGCCCCGTAGGCCAAGAACCGCTCAATGGGCAGCTGGTTGACCTGGTGCAACGGTGGGGGTTGTGCGATCGCGGCGCAACTTTGGGATAGCTCGGCCAGATTTGGGGGCGGCACCGCCTGGCCCCACTGAGACAGCGGGATGACGGTGTAGCCCGCCTGAATGGCTTGGACGGTGGCATAGTCGTCGGGGCCATGGGTTTGAGTCAGGCCCATCACCCATACCATCGGCGTCGGGGCCTCAATGCGATCGACACCCACGGGCAGGCTGTCTTGCCAACCAGGGGGCACCACCGCCCAGTGGCCCGCCCCCCTGCCGCTAGTGCGCTGGCCTGGTGTAGCAAACACCTCGCTCCACATGTCGAGCATGGGTAGCCAATAGTAGCGATCGCCCAGATCGGGGGCCGACACCACTAGCGGCTCGTCAAACAGCTTGAGCCAGGTACTGGAATAGAACAGGTCTAAGTTGGGCCGCCCCCCGGCCCAACCCTCGCCGGGGGGCCGGGCGTGGGGGGTAAAGGTCGGAGCGGGGCGAGGGCCGAGCCGGTTACCAGGAGCGACAGCGGTGGTGACCCGGCGAGTGACATTCATCAGGATCAGGGGGTAGAGATAGAGGTAAGCCTCTAGGCCAATGGCGTGGGCCTCAGCTTCCCCCAGGAGCGTGGCGTTCATGGTTGGCTTTCCTGTCAGGGAACAGAAAACCGATGGGTAGACAGATAGAGGTCAATTTGGCGTGAACTGAACATCCAATCCCGCTCCCTGGGGAGCGGGATTGAGGGAGCGGATTTACTGCCGGGCCATCGCCACCCGCAGCCGCTCCTCAGGGTCAATCAAGTGGTCGTGGTCATCTTTGCCCACGTCCAGCTGCACCCAGTGGATTTTGCCGGTGAACTTGCTGCTGTGGGCGTTGTAGTCGGGGGTCACAGAGGTGCCCGATTCGTAGCCAATGTCGGTGGTTTCATCCGCCGAGAAAATCATCGGCTGGGTAGCCTCGACCCTCCCGGTGCCGACGGACTGGCCGTCGTAGTAGAGGGTGACGTTGCCGCCCTTAGCTAACCCGCCGCCATCGTAGGCAAACTCCATGCGTACCTGGTGCTTCCCGGAGGGAATAGGAGTCGTCGCCTCAGTGTAAAACTCCTGAATGCCCAGCACGTTGTAGGCAAACTTGAGCTTGCCCTCCTTGGCGTAGACGCTCCAGCCGCCAAATTTGCCGCCCTGGGCGATAATCACCCCGTTGGCGGGTTTGTCCTTAAGGTCAATTTCAGCAGTGATCGAGAACGACTTGTTCTTGATGCTGAGCACGCTGTTTTCTGACAGACGCCCCATGCCCGCAAAGAAAATCTGCGCATCTCCCTTCACCAGAGAGGGACGGCCAGCGGTGGTGGGGTCGATGCGCTCGGTCTGGCGATCGTCCAGGGGCAGCACGTTGTACTTCACCGCTTCGATCAGAAACTGACGCTGGAGTTCGTGCAGTTTTTCCGGCATTTCCGCCGCCAGGTTGTGGAACTGCGTCCAGTCTTTGCTGCCGTCGTACAGTTCCCACACGTCTTCATCAAAGGGCACCATTTTCTGCCCGGTCATAATCCAGGGGGTGCGGTGCTTGGTGATGGCGCTCCAGCCCTTGTAGTAGACGCCCCGGTTGCCAAACATCTCAAAGTACTGAATTTCATGGCGTTCAGGGGCATCGGCCTGGTTAAAGCTGTAGGCCATGCTAGTGCCTTCGTAGGGGCTTTGCAGCACACCGTTTACCATCGTGGGTTCAGGAATCCCGGCCACTTCTAGCACCGTGGGGGCCACATCGATTACGTGGCTAAACTGATGGCGCAGACCGCCCTGCTCCTGAATCGCCTTCGGATAGCGAATGATGGTGCCGTTGCGGGTGCCGCCCCAGTGAGACGCCACCTGCTTCGTCCACTGGTAGGGGGTATCCATCGCCCAGGCCCAGCCCACAGCGTAGTGACCGTAAGACTCGGTGCCGCCAAACTCCTCCAGCTTAGACTGCATGAATTCTGGCGTTTCTAAGGCAGCCATACCATTGAAGTTGGCCATTTCGTTGAATGCACCGTGGATGGTGCCCTCGGCGGACGCGCCATTGTCGCCGATGATCACGTAGACCAACGTGTCGTCCAAAATTTCCAGGTCTTCCAGCGCGGCAATGACCCGCCCAACTTCGTAGTCGGTATGCTCGAGAAAAGCAGCGTAAACCTCCATCTGCCGCTCTAGCACAGGCTTATAGGCCGCATCCATCTCGTCCCAAGCAGGAATTTCGGCATGGCGGGGCGTGAGTTCGGCATCGGGGCCAATCACACCCATTTCCTTTTGTTTAGTGAAGGTGATCTCCCGCTGACGATCCCAGCCGTGGCTGAACTGGCCCCTGTATTTGTCGATCCAGGGTTGGGGAACGTGGTGGGGCGCGTGGGTAGCCCCAGGGGCAAAGTACATGAAGAACGGCTTGTCGGACATCAGGGCTTTTTGCTGGCTGACCCAGGCGATCGCCTTATCCGCCAGATCCTCCGTCAGGTGGTAGCCCTCCTCTGGGGTGGCCGGGGGCTCAATCGGCGTGGTGCCCTCATACAGAGCTGGATCCCACTGGTTATTTTCGCCGCCGATAAAGCCGTAGAAATATTCAAAACCGCCGCCGCCAGTGGGCCAGCCGTCAAACGGCCCCATGGGCGACGATTGCCACACGGGCACCTCATGGCATTTGCCAAACATGGCGGTGGAGAAGCCATTCAGCTTCAGGGTCAACGCCAGGGGTGCTTTGGTGTTGGGCCGCACCGAGTTTTGCCCTGGGGCGGCGGTCGCCGTTTCGGTGATGTTGCCCATACCCACCGAGTGGTGGTTGCGCCCGGTCAACAACGCCTGCCGGGTGGGGGCGCAGAGGGCGGTGGTGTGGAAGCGGGTGTACTTCAGCCCTTGACCCGCCAGTTTTTCAAAGGTGGGGGTGTGGCAGGGGCCGCCAAAGGCGCTCGATGCGCCGAAGCCCACATCATCTAGCAGCACGACGAGGACGTTGGGCGCACCCGCTGGCGGACGCAGATCGCGAATTGGGGGAAACTTGGTATCGGGGTCTTTGGCATCATAGGTGGTAATGCCAAAGTGGGTCTGGTCAGGAATCGGAAGAACCTGGCGTTGGACGTTGCCGTTAGCAGTCATAACCGATAATTCCTTGGCTAATTTGGGTTGTGAAAAGCAATTTTCAAACTCGGTGATGCAGAATTGGTGATGCGGTCTTTTGGGTAGATCTCTGAGGGTAAGGGCTACCGGGGAATATCACCTGCGACGCCTAACCCGAGCTGAGGTTAGCTAAGCCTCACAGGGAGCAATGTCACTATTGGTCTGGGGTTCCGATTCGCCGTTTGTAGCCCAAATTTTTAGCCTTGCCCCAGCCCCACTGCCCCCTAAAAACGGAACCCGACATTCAGGTAGGGGCCATTCTGGTTGATGTCTAGATCGAGCTGGCTAGAACGGTAGTCGAGAAAGCCAAAGCGATACCCCGCGCCCAGGGTGGTGTTGCCAGAGAACATCCAATCGACACCGCCTCGCAAGCCGTACTGCGTGATGCCACTGAGGCCAAACCCAGAGACGGTGCCCGATAGGAGAACGGCCAGTTTGGGGCTGGCATTCCACCGAAAGCGTCCGCCGACCAGGGGGGAGATGAGGGTGCGGTTGCTACTAAACTGGCCCTCTCCGCCCAAATTTGTGCTCAGGCCCAGCTGGGTGTTGAGGCTGACGATACTCAGGCCGCCCAGCACATCAAACACAAACGGCCCTAGGTCGTGCTCGGTATGCAGGCCCTCGGGGTTGGCCCTGGCCGCGTCATAAAAGCGATAGCTGGCCGCCAGATCAATATTCCACAGTTGGGTATTGAGGGCGGCGTTCAGCTCGCTGGGGATAAAGCTGGCCAGGCCTGGGCGGCGCACATCGCGGGTCAGCGTCTCCCGGTTGGAGAGAGAAACGTAGTCCACATTGCTCAGAAACCCTAGGGTATAGTTGGGCGTCCAGGCCTCTAGAGCTCCGAAGAAGGCAAAGTTGAGGCTGTTTTGCAGCGATGATCGAATGTCGCTGGGAACAAATTCAAAGTCTCGGGACGGATCGGTAAAGTTGCCGGAGCCACTGGAGTTGGCAAAATTATTTCTGAAGTCTTCTGTGCCTTTGAAGTTGGCTGAGCCCGAGATAAAAAAGGGCACATAGACGTAGGGCGTAAAGACAAAATGCCACTGCCCTGTCGGGGAGGGTTCCGACGGGGTCTGGGCCATGTCGAGGGGCTGAGCGATCGCTGTTGGGAAAACGCCCTCGTTAGCCAAGGGGGCTGCGATGGGTTGCAGATCGAGGCTGTTGGTAGACAGCGGCAACTGGGGAATATCGGCGCTGGGGGCAGCCGTCCCGGGGGCGTCCCCAGGAGTGGCTGACGCAGCGGCAGCGGGCTGAGGGGCCTGGGGCGGCGGGCTGGGGGCTGGGGCGATCGCCCCAGTTTCCCCCTCTAGCACCACGGCTGAACCGACCTCGGGCCGTGGTTCCCCGCTGGTTAGCGCCGCAGGTTGCTCAGCCGTATCGTCCAAATCATCCAAAAAATTGGGCGCGTCGGCCCTAGCCTGGGGGGGCAGCAGCAGCGCGATCGCCGCCACCGCCCCTAGACCCACTAGATTGAGGGTGCGGTTCATAGTGGTGCCTCTAAAACAGCTCAGCGCCGCTGATCTCGCCGCTGCGGTTGATGTACACATCCAGCTTTTCGCTGCCGCGATTGAGCCCCACCTGGGAGGGGGTGGTAAAGGCCACGCCCCAGCCGTCGGCCTGGAGATCGGCGATCGCCGTATCTGCATCCAGACCCACCAGGGTGTCGGGAAACGCCGCCACTGGCTCCGGTGGGGCAATGCCCAGGTAGGCACGCACGTAATCGTTAATCACCTGGCGCTGATCGAGGGTGAGCACCTCCCGCAGCGCCAGGTTGCGTTCAAAAATCAGAGCGTCCTTAGTCTGCTGGGCCACCGTCAGATCGTTATAGCCATTGATCAGCAGCTCAGAGCGGGTACTGGGCACTAGCAGGTTATTCATGGCTTCCAGTGCCGCCATATAGTTAGCGGTGGCCGTCTCGATTTGAGGTTCATAGGCGTCAAAGATCGCCTCCATCTGGGCGACTTGCTCATCGGTCAGATCATCTACCGCCAAATCGTCGGGGCTAGAGGGCTGGTCGTCGGCATTGGAGGCCTGGGCCTGGGTCAGCGCAGGCTGTTCAGCGGTGGGTACGACCATGGCCTGGGCCAGGCTAAAGGGGGCGATGACAGCCGCAAGACAGGCCGATGCCATCAAACCGGGCAATACTTTCAACAGAGCCATAATCAAATCCTTTTTTTCTTGAAACTCAAAACACGCGGCGAAAACCGACCTGTATGCATGGAACGTCTGGGAGCGATCGCACTTAAAACCCCGGCGCATCTTGGGGATGGGCACCCCGAGCCAGCTGCTTTTGGTAGAGGTGGGTGTAGATCTTGGCTGCGATCGCCGACATCACCGCATAGGAGGCAATGGTGACCAGCACCTCATGGGCCACCGTCGGAAAGTTGAGGGTGATCAGCGCCAGGGCCAGCCCGGCATTGCGAGACCCATTGGCCAGGGCAATGGTTTGGCGTGTAACAGGGTCAGCCCCGCCCAGGTAGTGGCCCGCCACTAGCCCCGCCGCCGCCATCAGCACCACCGCCAAAATCGGCAGGGGGCCAGCCTTGAGCACCAGCGACAGCCCCATCACTACCACCAGCAGCACCACGCCGATTAACATCGTGCTGCTAATGCGGTTGAGGGGTTCGTTAAAGTCTTCTGCCAGATCGGGCAGCCAGTGGGCGATCGCCGCTCCCGCCAGCAGCGGCACCCCCTGCACCAGCATCACCTGCTTGAACACCACCGCTAGAGGGGCCACCTCGTCCGCCGGGTACAGGGCCGACAGCACCCCCACCCACAGCGGCACCAGCACGATCGACAGCAGCGCCATCGTCGCCTGAAAGCTGCCCGCCAGCTCCGCATCGGCAGGCCCCTTGAGCAGCTTGCGGTAGGTGACCGGCGCGCCGGGAATCACCGCCATTGCCGCAATGCCCGCCCGCACCTCAAAGCTGAGGGGCAGCACCTTGGTCACCACCATGGCCACCAGGGGCACCACCACAAACGCCGCCAAAACACAGCGCAGCAGCAGCGACGGCCTGTGCCACAGCCGCGCCATGCCCCCAAACCCCAGCACCATGCCCATCGAGAGCATCACCGAAAACAACGTGATCTGGGCAAAACTACTCAGCAACTCTTTCAAGTCCATCGGTCAAACCCCCTCTAAGGCAACACGGCTACTGAGGCAAGACAAACATTAAACAACCCCATAGAAACGCTCAAATAAAACGCAACGAATAAATTTCTTTTCTCAACGCTGCGCAACATGACGGCCAGTCAACCGATCTATTTCCCAGGTTTTCTTAGCATTTTGCTCACGCTATCCTCACAACTTTCAAGGGCAGAAAAACAACCAAAAGGTTGTCTATGGTGTACATTGCTCATTCTCAATAGCGCTAACCAACCCTGGGCTAGCGCTATTGATCAACCCTTTAGCGAGATGCGCTGACTATCTCTAAAGCCTTGCTCCAAAAGGGCTGGGGAGTTTTTGGGGGTCTCCGCCTCTCAAAGACAGCGGCCTTAGGTGGCAAGCTTTATAAAAGAGATGCCCTCCTAGCAAGGCATGATTTGGCTGGTAAATGGCGACCCTTTGTCGAGCACGTCTTTTGCTTGGCTCTTCAGTAATATCACCTGGATATTTAAATTTCTGGTCATTTCGCGCCAAGACTACTAAGAATAATGAAACCTCTGATAGTCTTGGCTTAGAAGGCATCTTTCCAGGCTCAGCCTGCTTTATTCTCAGCCCCCTTGCTCCGTGTTTTCTATGAAAGCCATTCCTCTCATCAGAGTCGGGGTACTGTTGCCTGTGGTTGATTTTCTCAACCAAATTGGCTCCCCCACCGATCGCCTTCTAGAGCAAGTCAACCTTTCTCCCGCCGCCCTAGACAACCCAGAAGGCCTGCTGCCCCTTTACCAAGGGGCAGCCCTAGCTGAAAATGCCGCCTACCTGGAGGGGCTAGAGGCTCTCGGCTTTTTGGTCGGTCGCCAAACCCCGCTGCAAAAGCTGGGCACCTTCGGCAAAATTTTAGATAACTCGCTGACGCTGTTTGATTTGCTGGCGACCATTGAACAGGTCGTGGGCATGGCCAACTCGGGCGAACACACCAGCCTGCGGTGGGAAAATGATTCGGTCTGGTGGCAGTTTCACTGCGATCGCCCAGGCCAGGTCAGCAATCTGCAAACCCATCGCTATGACCTCGGCATCTACCTCAATACCCTACGTCGAGTCCTAGGTTCCACCTGGCAACCGACCGAGATTCATCTAGAAGGGCCGCCCTGCCGATCGCTGCTGACCATGGACGACTTTGCTGGCACCGCCATTCACTTTCGCTCCCCCTGCAACGCCATCAAAATTCCTCGGGGTGCTCTCAGTTTGCCCTATAACCCCACCGCCACAGGCGATGACATCAACCTGCACCCAGACTACGCCGGGTTTCAACAGTCCGCCCCGTCCTCCACCTTCTTCGACTCGCTACATCAATTAATTTACTCGCTGTTGCCCTACGGTTGCCCAAATATTACCCTGGTGGCGGCGGCCTCGGGGTTGAGTGTGCGCAGCCTGCAACGACACCTGGCCGAAGCGGGGCTAACCTACTCTAAGCTGGTCGATCAGGTGCGATTTAACCGGGCCATAGCTCTACTTCAACAGCCCGAGATCAAACTCCTAGAGGTTGCCACAAATCTGGGCTACACCGACCCCGCCAACTTTGCCCGCGCCTTTAAACGCTGGGCCGGGGTCTCGCCCCGCGAATACCGCCTCTTGCACGGCTAGCCCTAGCCGATACAGGGGCGCTGGTAGCACCCCGAAAGCAAAAACAACTGACCGTTTTAATAGACATAACTAGACTCGAACCAGCGACCCCCACGACGGCAATGTGGAAATTAACAAAACTGACTTTCTGAGCACTATCGCCACCTTTTTTTAATTCCCAAAAAAGAACTCCCTATGTTTGAGACCAAATCCAAATTTCATACCCCTGATGCCCAACTGGCCAACCTGTAGGGCGTTGGCGTAGCCTGACCGAAGGCCTTACCGCTGTTCGCCCTGCTAAATCGAGGGCAGGCGAGCAGGATTTGGGATGAGATGTTGTTGCATCCCAAACATGACGTCTGGTTCTAGAGCGACCAATGCAGTAAAGTTGCGATCTGCTCAGCCAAGGTGAGAGGGTTAAAGGGCTTGGTGATCAGGCCCGCTAGTCTGAGTGTGACAAAGCGATCGCGATCGCGGGCTAGCACCTTAGAGGTCAGCACAATCACCGGTATGCCCTGGGTGGCTGGAATGGCTTGCAGCTGCTCAAACAGCTCAAACCCGTCCATGTCGGGCATCGAAATATCCAGCAAAATTGCGTCGATCGCGCCCTGATTTGCCAGCCGCAGCGCCTCAACTCCAGAGGCAGCCCCGAGGGTCTGCCAACCCCCCAGATCTTCTAGCGCCGCCTGCACAACATCGCGAATGTCGTCTTCATCATCCACAACCAAGATGCGCCTAGTCATGGCCATCTTCCCGAGCTGAGCGCAGGGCAGCGATGATGCGATCGCGCGCATGCGCGCCAGCCAGCGGGCTTTGCTGTCGGGGCTGTAGTCTGGGGCAACACCATGGTGTATTGATTAAATAGCCTACCCCAGCGGCATTGTGAGCGATCGCTTCAACTCCTCTAGCTGCTGGGCCAGCAGGGGGGTGGGCTGGTCCAATTGCAGCAACTGCTCGATCGACTCCGCCACCTCAGAGGCCTGGGTGTAGCCAAACAGCCCCAGCCCCCCGGCCAGTTTGTGGGCCTCGGTGCTGGCCACCTGTCGCTGCTGGGGGCTAGAGGTGCCCGATTCTACGGCTTGAACCGCCCCCTCTAGCAACCTCAGCCGCTGCTCTAGAGAAGCCCGAAACCGCTGGGTGGCCTGCTGCATGATCAAATCTAGCCGAGGGGTCGCAGATCCCAACTCTACGGCACCGTCCTTAGTCTCACCGGGGCTCACCTCTACCTCAACCGTTTCCATCGGGGCCAATTTGAGCCGATAGCCCAGACCATAGACCGTCTCAATCGGGCTGAGCACCATACCCGCCGCCTTGAGCCGCTGGCGCAGATCCTTCATCAGGTTGGTGATTGAGCCTTCGACCGGGGGTTCATCCATGGGCCAGAGGTGGTCGATGATGGCGCTGCGGGTCAGCAACCGCTGGGGATTGCGCAAAAACAGCTCCAGCAGTTCGTATTCTTTGGGTCGGCAGGGGATGGGCTGCCCCTGGTAGGTCACCTGAGCCAGCGCCGGGTCGAGGCACAAATCGCCCCAGCCCAGCACCGGGGCGGCATTGCCCCGTCGCAGCAGCGCCCGCACCCGCGCCAGCAGCTGCGACGCATCGCAGCCCTTGACCAAATAGTCGTCGGCCCCGGCGTCAAGCCCGGTCACAATGTCGTCGGGGCTGTCCTTGACCGTGAGCATAAGCATGGGGGTGCGGCTGCCCTGGGCGCGTAGGCGGCGGCACACCTCTAGACCATCTAGGGAGGGCAACCCCCGGTCGATAATCAGCAGATCGTAGGGCCAGCGACTGGCCAGGTCTAGGCCGGTGGCCCCATCGGCGATCGCATCGACAGCGTAGCGATGGCTGACTAAGGTATCGGTCAAAAACTCACTGGTAGGGCGATCGTCCTCTAGCAGAAGTATTTTCATGAGAGAGGCTTTTTATAAGTCTATCTAAAGGGGGTTGTCTTATTTTCAAGATACTCTGATAGACCCAATGCTACAATCCCCCTCCCTGGTAATGGCAACAGATCATGAGTTGGGTTGCTATAGATGCAGTCTATGAGCGTTAGCAGTTTTACGGGACAGAGAGCCACTGAAAAAAGAACTATCAGAGGAGTTGGGTTAGGCTGGCGCTTCACCCAACCTACAAGCTCAGCAGAGAATTTTACAATTGAGAATTCCGCTGATTGCCTATAGCTTGAAAGGATAGTAGGTTCTGGCTAAAGTCTGTGACGGCTTCCCTTTTAACATATAATTAGCGAATAAGAGTGGGAATTTTCGATATGGCTTTAGATCAACTTGAGGCATTTTTAAAGAAAATGCAGTCTGAACCGGCACTTAAGAGTGAGGTGCTTGCAGCGTCAACTGCAGATGATGTTGCGCGAATAGCACTAAAACTTGGTTTTGAATTTTCAGGTGATGAATTACTGAGAATGTCAGGAAAGAATTTTGGCGGAGTTACTGTTATAAAAAACGTTCTACCTGGGGAGTACAATTAAGCACAACTCTACACTACACCTGCTGTCACTTCGGCACTGAATCTGCGTGTCCTAGGCTTATTCGTGATGAGTTATGTTGAGCAGAGAATTTGCTCGAATGATTGAAGTGCTGACAGAGAAATTACTTTTCAAAACACCATAGGGTGAGAATAAAATTTCCTGACATGGTTGGGCTTTCTTAGTTAACCCAACCCGCAAAAGATCTGCGATCGCACTGTAATGGTTCCTTAGTCACCTTGACACTGGGAGTCATTACCGTGTCTACAGTCTGGCTACTTGTAAGGAATATACTCCACTGCATTTTTCCAATCATCAGGTTCCGAAGCTTTGGCAATTAGCTCTAGGTCTTTAACAAATTGGCCAATGGTGTCACCTACAGCAGCCCTCTAGCTTTCATGCGAGTGTAGAACGGCGACTTGGGTGCTTGAGCCATGCTGGCTTGAGTGCTTTGCCATTCTTGAGAAATTTCTCGGTCGATTTCGTCTTGGTGGTCGAAGTAGTAGCCCATGGCGGCATGAGCTTCGGCTGGGGTTAGGTAGGGGTGTTGACGGCAGAGTTCTTCGACTGACCAACCGTAGGCGAGGTAATCCATCACAATTTGAGCGACGCGAATGCGGGGGGTACGCTGCAATCTTGCGGGCTGGTGCTCGATTTTTTCGATGTGGGGATAGGTCAGGCTTAACATAGGGCTTTCGCTAGAGCGGCTATGGCTGAGGTTGTCTTTCAGTATAGTCTTTACGGCGATCGCAACCATTGAGTAGATGTAGGTTGGGTGAAACGCAGTGAAACCCAACATCCCCAAACCAAGCATTCAGCTCCTAATTCATCGCAGTGGAGCAGGGATGCCGATCGCAGATGACAACGGTGAAGAAGTAGATGACTCCTGGGTTTTGGGTGCGGCGATCGCGCATGGATTGGCGAAGGAATTTGTGCGCTTAGGGTAGATTGTTAGGCAAGAAAACTATTAGGAAGGTTGGATTACTCTAGCGCTTCACCCAACCTAAAATTCCTGCCTATCCTCAGTGAAACTATGGCCTTTGAGGCGGTATAGGATCATCAAGTGATTCTCTTCTTGTTCGGTGATATTCGGCAGCAACAGATTCAAGAAATACATCTTGTGTGTCGTTTTTTGAAGGCAAGTATTCTCCTTGAAGAAAGAGATCAACTTTACGAGCTAGAGCGGCTATGGCCAACTGCTCTGAAACCTCCCATGGATAAATTGAAGCAAAAGGGCCAAAGAAACGAAAGCGAGCTCTCTCAAACAGAAAACAGCCATCTTTCATTGGAACACCAGCAAAGGCTTCAAAGTAAAGTGGTGGTACGCTTATATTCGTGACTAGCGGCTCAGGAGCCAAAATCAGTCCTTCAGCGATAGCATCCTGAATCTTCTTGTAACATCTTCCAAATGGATATATTTTGCTGTTTCCCTGTGAACCGTCTTGTAATGGAAGAAACATGCGCCACTCGAATTCAGCATCTGGTGGAATAAGCTTTTGCTCTTGAGCTAGTGAAAATGCCAGTCGAATGAAGTAAGTATCTATAATCCACGCCAAAACAGTTGTATCATCAATTTCTTCAAGGCCTTGACTGCCAATTCGAAGAAGCGGAAGTCCAAGAGCATCACAAATTTCGCCTTTCACACGGTCACGAACTATCGCATTTCTATCTTTGATGTGATGTGGTTCGTCAAACTCAACTGCGAAGCTGACCAGAGAATCTTCGTCTATAATTACAAAATCAAAATGTGCTTTCAATGCGTACGTGAATTGTTCACTCGATATACCTGATCGATTGATGTTTAGTGCATCAGCAATGCGAACTTTGGGGCATACTCGAGCGTCATATCGGTCAACTACTCCGACAAGAATCTCATCAGTAAGGGACTCATACTGATTTACATGGAGATGTCTACGTCTATCCATATTTTGCGTACGAATTGCTGTCACCTACCTGACACATTGAATGAAAATTAGGTGTTTTAGTCTTCCTCAAATGAGCCTGGGTTGAATTTTCTAAGAATTTCTTGCATTCTTGGAAGCTCCTCTTTGTCTGCCAAATCTATATAAATTTCAATCTTGAAGATATCATCTCCTTTATGCTGCTGTATGAATTTCTCAATTCTAACAACCAGTGCTTTAAATGAAAAAGGTTTGTCTTCCCACCCTCCATAGTGAAGCTCCACTGTCATTTCGTCATTTACTTGTAAGCCTGGATCAAAGTTGTAACGTACAACTTCATCAAAAACTTGGTCGCTCTCAATATTAGCCTTTAGTTTAAGCGGAGAAGGCATATATACAATACACTCAAGCATAATGTGTCTCTTCGAAATGCATAAGGACTAGAATGATACTTAAATATCCTGAAACAAAAGCGTTTGCGGTTACAAAAATACCTAATAACTTATTGGATCGTTCTAAACTGCCTAACTGTTCCCATTGGTCAGATGGTTAGACTATTTGCAAACTAGTCCCTTCCTTAGCATAAAGAAGCGGTAGATATTCTGCATAATAGCCTTTCCAATAGTAGATAGGCAAAACAGATTTGTTTTGCCTATCTACTCTCCGCTGCATTCTGTTATTTTTTATCCTCACGGTTGACGGGGAGCTTTTGTACCACTATTCTCTTGCATTAAGCCGTTCAGCAGAACGGTGACCACGCAGAACTCGAAAATCTTAGCGCTGCCTGAAGGTGTGTCACCACCAACAGACAGCTAACCCCGCAAATCTACTGCGCAGATTGCGAGGCTAGGCTCATCGTACCCTAGCCCCCCCAGTTTGCACTTCAACTGCGGGTGGCTAGGGTTTTCGCGTTCTGTCTTCCTCCGCCCTTCCCCTCCTCGGAGGGGTGCCCGCAGGGCGGGGTGGGTCAGTCTTAGCCATAAGCCGGTTACTTACCGCGAGTAAGTCGGTTGGCTACCTGAGTTAGACCCACCCCTACCCCTCCCAGGAGGGGAAACCCCCTACCCCACCCGGTCGGGAACTTGCGGTCTAGGGCTTGCTCACTGCAACCACAAAAGGAAAACAGAACCGATGTTTGAATATCTCGAACCCGATCACCACGGCGCATCTAATCTGCCGCCATCTTTGCGCAGCACCCCCCACCCTCGCCCAGAGCGGGTACGCCACATGCTCTACGGCAGCCTCGCCGCCATAGATCGCACCATCAAAATCCTCCACGCCCACGGCTACACCGACCCCAACGATTGGAGCGACCCCATCCCCGTGCCGCCCACCAGTGACATTCTGGGTGCAAGCCCCCCAGCAGGAACCGTCTGGATGGCCATTGCCACCAAAACCGTGCTGATTGAGTAAAGCCCCCGCCCCTGACGGCATACCCCTTGCCGCCGGGGGCTGCGATCGCAAAAATCAAGCCCACTCTCCCCGCAACTAGGCATACCAAGCAGCCCGTTTAACCAACCAAGGCCACAACAAAGCAAACTGGCACAGCTGTCTAATACTTTCAAATTGAGGGTGCAGCGGGCCAAGGCTACGCTGCAAAACAACACTCAAAACCCCGCCCACTCTTTTGAAGCTGATTTAATCGCTAGGGAGAAATGCGTCGATAGCGAGCCTGCACCCCCATGTGAATGCCGTAGGCCATCAACCCAAGAGCCACCAACCCCATCAGCCAGGCCCCGTGGGGCTGCTGTTGAATCGCCTGCAACGCCCCTTCAGTGTCTTCAGACCGGCTGGGGTCAGCGGCCCGCGCCGCTTGAATAAAGAAATAACCAACAATCATCGACACCACGCCCCTAGCCGTCAGCCCAAACCGACCCATACGAGTCGACCAGATTTCTTCTTTGGCGCTCATTTCATGCAGCTTCAAATGACGGCGAAACTTAGTAGAGTAAGCCCGGTAAACGTAAAAGCAACCATGGGCCACAAAACCAACACCGACCGCCCCCACCAGCCACTGGCCAAAGGGCTGAGCCAGCAGGGTTGCCGTCTGCTGACCGCTAGAGTCGCCGCTGCTGGTGGGCTGGTTAAATGCAACCTTGAAGGCAAACAGCGCTAAACCACCGTAGGCCAAACCACTGGCGGCATAGGGTAACCGATTTGCCCAGGCGCTCAGCCCCGAGTCGTTGTGCTCAGGGTCGTAAATGACCTGCACAAACTGCCAGGCCACATAGCCCAGCAGGCCCAAAGCCACCAAAAGCAGCACAGCTCTGCCAAAGGGCTGATTGGCAACGGTGAGCAAAGCCCCTTCACTGCTGGTGACCTCGCCGCCCCAGTTAAAGGCGGCCAAAAAAGCCAAAAACCCCAACACTATATAGACAACGCCCTTGGCGGCATAGCCAAAGCGAGCCACGTTCTCAATCCATTTTTTTGTCTGTTTTTCTTCAGGCGCAAACTCTTGAATATCCATCGGTGTTTTGTAAATTCTCGTTGTCAGTTTGCTTAAGTGCCGTACAGCTGGCGGCACTGCAACCGTTGCCATGCCGTTAGAGATCAGACCATTAGGGTTATAACCCTTAGACAAAGCCGTTCCATCCTCCCAGCCGCAGAGATTTAAGCCCGCCGCCCTCTATCGCACGATTTGTTTTTGAAGAGAGTTATTCCTGCGGGCATGGGGGCCACCGCCAAATCTGAACAACGCAGGCGGATTGTTCTCAGGGCCGCAGTTACCAAATGCAGACAGCCCTTGGCCTCTAGACGGCAAATATAGGTCTGCGGTTACATTCCCTAAAACCCAACAATGCCTTACTAACAATGAAGGAGCCTTATAACTAAGGAGCCTTGTTAACTCTAGAGAAGCAACTATGACCACCAATGTACTGGGCTACGCCGCAAAGTCTGCCACAGACGACCTGGCCCCCTATCGCTTTACCCGTCGCGCGCCCCGCGCTGACGATGTCGAGATCGAAATTCTCTACTGTGGCGTCTGTCACTCAGATTTGCATACGGCCCGCAATGACTGGGGAGGGGCGACCTACCCCGTCGTGCCCGGCCACGAAATTATCGGTCAAGTGGTCGGTGTAGGAGCAGAGGTGACGCGCTTTAAAGCTGGCGATCGCGTCGGGGTCGGCTGCATGGTCGATTCTTGCCAGCGCTGTGCGCCCTGCGGCCAGGGCTTAGAGCAATACTGCGAAGAGTTTCCTACCATGACCTATGACGGCAAAGACCGCCAAGATCAAACCCCCACCTTTGGCGGTTATTCCGAAAAAATCGTCGTGTCCGAGAAATTTGTGCTGAACATTCCCGAGGGGCTAGACCCCAAAGGGGCAGCACCGCTGCTGTGCGCCGGAATTACCACCTGGTCGCCCCTGCACCATTGGCAGGTAGGTGAGGGCAGCCGGGTGGCGGTGGTTGGTCTTGGGGGTTTGGGGCATATGGCGCTAAAGCTGGCCAAGGGGCTGGGCGCAGAGGTGACGCTGTTTACCCGTTCTCCCGGCAAAGAGGAAGATGCCCGTCGTCTGGGGGCAGACCACATCGTGCTCTCCACCGACGACGCCCAGATGGAGGCCGTGAAGGGACAGTTTGAGCTGATTATCGACACCGTACCGGTCGAGCACGATCTCAACCCCTATCTGCCAACGCTGGCACTCGACGGCACGCTGGTACTGGTCGGTTTTCTAGGAAACCTGATGCCAACCTTGAATACTGTGCCGCTGATCATGGGGCGCAAATCGGTGGCGGGGTCACTCATCGGTGGCATTGCCGAGACTCAGGAAATGCTCGATTTTTGTGGCCAGCAGGGCATCACTTCAGACGTAGAAGTGATCAAGATTCAAGATATCAACGAGGCCTACGCACGGATGCAGAAAAGTGATGTGAAATATCGCTTTGTGATTGATATGGCTTCGCTGAAGGACTGATCGCAAACCCGAACCCCATAACCCCGGTTTGTAGGGGCATTGCAGTGCAATGTCCCTACGGGGTATCGGTTCCAAATCGGGGTTGTGCGACTCGGTTTTGGTATCAGGAGTTAATCAGGTCAAGCACAGGGGGTTTCTCACCCCAGACTCTCTCGACCTGCGAAGCGATCGATCGCCAAAAACAGCTCCTTGACCTGCTCTGCCGTGGTAAACGGGTTGAGCAACACCGCCTTGAGCCAGCGCTGCCCCCGCAGCACCGGCAGCGAGAAAAAGGTCTGGTGCTGCTGCAACAGATAGGTCTGTAGGTCAGCATTCCAGGCATCCCAGCGATCGGGCGCTAGCGCTGGGGGGCACCCCCGAAAGCACACCAGGTTCATGTCGGGGTCGCTGGCCAACTCTAAGTAGGGCCGCTGCCGCACCTCGGCCACAAAGGAGTCGGCCAGGGCATAGCTGGCGTCAATCAGTTCAGCGCAGCCCGCCTTGCCCAGGTGCGCTAGAGAGAGCCACAGCTTGAGCACGTCGGTGGGGCGGGTGCCCTGCACCGACAGTTCTCCCAGGTTGGCCCAGTTGGCCTCAGCCTTCATATAGGGGGCCGCCACCCGAAAGTGGCTGTGCAACAGCCCCATGTCGCGAAATAACACTGAGGCACAGGTCTTGGTGACGTAGAGCCACTTCTGCGGATTAAACGTGACTGAGTCGGCCTGCTCAATGCCCGCCAGCCGGTGGCGATGGGTAGGCGAAAAGGCGATCGCCCCGCCGTAGGCCGCATCTACATGCAGCCAGAGGTCGTGGGCTTTGGCGATCTGGGCCAGGTTGGGCAACGGGTCGATGTTGCCGGTCACGGTGGTGCCCGCCGTCGCCACCACGGCAAAGGGGCGCTGCCCCTGGGCGATCGCCGCTCGAATCTGCTCCTCCAGGGCTACCTCATCCATCTGCCCACGGGCATTGGCGGGCACGAGCACGACCCCCTCTAGGCCCAAGCCCAGCACCATCGCCGCCTTTTGCACTGACGTATGGGCCAGCTCTGAGGCAAAGATCACCGGCGGCGGGCCACCGGCCAACCCCTTCTGAAGACAGTTGAGCTTGACGTTGCGGGCAACGGTGAGCGCCTGCAAGTTGGCCAGACTGCCGCCGCTGGTCAGCATCCCCCCGGCTTTTTCTCCCAGGCCAAACAGCTGGGCGATCGCCGCCAACAGCAGCGGCTCAAGCCGCGATAGCACTGGCGACATCTCAACACTGAGCATGTTGTTGTTGAGGGCCGCCGCCACCCAGTCGCCCACAATGGAGGCAGTAGTAGGTAGTGGATCCATATGGCCCATGTAGCCGGGGTGGGCTGGGTTCATCGACTGGGCCATCAGAGCGCGCAAGGAGTCGAGCAGGGGGGCGATCGCCGTCGGCTGCTCGGGAATGCCCTCAAACGTGAAATCGTTTACCCCTGGCAGCGGTACAGCGTTGCCGGCCCCGGCCAGATAGTCGAGAATTTGGGTCGCCACCTGCTGCCACAGGGTCTCAATGGCGGCCCGATTGTGGCCCCGGGGGTCGATAAACGCAGTGTCAGGCAAAACCGATGGAGCCAACATACACCTCTCTTGTGAACCATGGCTCAATTATCTCGCCAATGGGTCGGGGGAGGGGCACGCCTAGAGCGGCTGGATCAAGATCGGAGCCGACTGGTGCGCTTGGGGGGCAGCGGCACTTTCTTTGGTGATGGCGACGGCGCGGACAAGGCTGCGATCGCGGCGGTAGACCGGCGGCAGATCAATCGGCTGCGACATTCGGCCCTCGTCATCTACGGTAAAGACCGTCGTGAGAATGGCGTCTTTGGCGTCTAGGGTCTCGGCGGCGTTGGGGTCTACCACCGTCCACAGCACATAGACGCTGCCCGGCTCTAGGGGCGGCAAATTTTCTACCGTCAGTGAGCCGACTAGGGTGTCAGGGTTGATCACCACCTGGGCCTGGCCGGGCGTTGGGTCATCGGCAGAGCCCAGGGCAATGGTCAGGGTGTCGTCGCCCAGGCGGCTGGCCCGCTCTAGCTGAAGATTGCGCCAGAGCATGAGGTTGCTCAGGCTGAGACCGGCAATCAGCGCCGCAGCGGCAGCACTCCACAGGCGACCCCAGCGGCGGGCCGGGCGGGCGGGCTCTGGGGCCGGTGCTGGACTAGCAGCAGCAATGGGCGCGATCGCCGCCTGCATTACCGCATTTTTTAGTAACTCGGGAGCGCTGACGGGCTCGCCATTGTAGGCCAGCTCTAGGGTCTGCTGGAGCTGATCGATATCCTGTTGTAAATGGGGGTTGGCTGCCAGCAGATCGGCTAGGGTAGCCGACTCCTCGGGGCTAAGGTCATAGAGCACATAGCCCGCCAACAGGTCTTGGAGTTGTGCCGGTGAGATCGACTCGGTCATAGTGCTAGGTACCCCAGCGATCTTGAAGAATTTGCCGCAGCTTTAATAGACCCCGACGAGAGTGGGTTTTAACTGTGCCCAGGGGAGTGTCGAGCCGCTCGGCAATGGTGGACTGAGACAGCCCTTCATAGTAGGCCAAGCGCAGTATTTGTTGCTGGCTGTCAGACAGCTGGGTCAGCGCCGCCTGCACCGCCTCGGTGCGCTCAGCCTGGGCTAGGGCGTCGGCAGGAGTGGGGTTAGATGGCACCGCCGTTGTTTGCAGACGTTCGACCGAAGCTCGGGCTACCCGACGCGATCGCAGCCGGTCTATGGCTCGCGATCGCGTCAAAATCGCCAGAAATGTCCTAAACGATCCTCTCTTGGGGTCGTAGGCCGTAGACTTGGCCAGCTTCACAAAAATATCTTGGGTCAGGTCTTCGGCCTCCTGGGTCTGCCCCAGCAGCTTGAACGCAATGCCGTAGACCAACCCCCCGTGGCGATCGTACAGAGGGCCTAGAGCATCGGTCTGCCCCGCTCTGAGAGCCCGCCACAGGTCTGCATCTGTAGGCGCTTCGGCATCTGTCGAGGTCAATTGATCAAAATCCATAACCGCCGGATGCCTAGACACTCGCCCCTCTGTCGAGCGAGGACGCGCAATCATACGGCGCAATTGTACCGCAATTCTATGCAGTACCCTGATTTAGGTCTTTGCTATTCCTCGGGTGCCATGCATCGGGGGGCTAAGGCGCTGAGCTGCCCCCCGATCAGACCAGGTCTAAGCCGGCATCAAAATGCCCCGCAGTTCACCGCCGCGGTTGCGGGTGGTGTGCAGGTCGATATACAGCATGCCATTTTGCAGCGCTTGCAGCTGCTCCGGGGTCAGAGTGTAGTCGCCCATGGCGCTGCCACCCCGGCCACTGGCATCTAGGGTTACTTCCAGCGCATACTGAAACGGCCCATTTTCGCTCGGGCTACCCCGGTGCACATGCATCGCCGAAGTAACGTTGGGGTTAGGTGGATCGAGCGGATCGGTCGCATAGTTTCGGGGGGCGCTAGTCAACTCGCGAAAGCTACCGCGCAGCACCAGACGATTGCCTGAGAGGGCCGCACCCACGACCCCACGGGCGCTGGTGTTGGCCGCCTTGGGCACAATTGACTGGCCATTGAGCATGGCGATGTAGGTAACAATCGGTTCACTGAGCCCCTGGGCCAGGAGCGGTGCTGTGGCCGCTGTTAGGCTGGCGTCGATCTGCTCACCCAACCCGGCGCTAGGCCCAGACCAGGGTGCCACCGCTACGGTTGTCGCGGTAGCGGACGGGGTCTGAGCCAGCACCCGACCCATCATCGGGGATGACAGCGCCACCACTACCAGACAGGTGGCGATCGCAATGACGCCATTGCGTAAGCTTCTTAGTTCTCTAAACATGATGTTTTCATCCAACAAACGGCTTAAAGCCCCACAGGGTGGAGTTGTACAGTCAGTACGGCAGAGCCTACGGGTTGGATTCAGCACCTTGTAAGGCAGTCGCTTTAGATCTGAGTCAAAGACGAGTGCAGCGTAGAGCTAAGAATTAGGGTTAGTGCTTCCCGAAAGTCTTTCTTGACAGACCTTTCAGAAGGTGGCCATCCTAAAATTAAGTCTTGACGCTGCACTAGTACCGGAAGGCAGAGAGCAGAAAGATGTAGAGCTATGTCTGTGCAAAGTAGGCAGAAAGAGAACCCTAGACACATCAAGGCTTTCAAAAAAACAACAGCAGGTTCATTTCTGCCATCGAGTCCTAGATGTCCCAGACTCAAGGCCAAAATTCCCTGAAGAGGGTAGGAAGTCATGTCTTCGGGCCCTGGATACTAAACCTATAACTCTTGATTCCCCGTTACTCAGAACCTTCATGTAGCAGGCATTCTAAAAGACGGCCTACTCTAGCAGACCAGTGTCTCCTGCGCAGGTTTTATTAACTGCGCCGTCTTACTTAGGTACGTGGATCTTTTGAGGTTCAATTCTTGCAGGTCAGGCATCTTGCCTGACCATGCATAGTCAGGACGACTATCCTACGCCATTTGATTCGTGATCTTTATAGCCGACTAACTGGGCAGGGCAGCAAAAGCTAAAAGGCAATCTGGCATTACTACATATCAATTATCCGTTAGCAGTCCCATTATC
>NZ_JAYFES010000096.1:0-52906 GCF_055795045.1 Pseudanabaena sp. PCC 9330
TGGTGACCTCTTCGCTAGTGCGTGAGACCACCGAGACCGAGTCTCAGAACTACGGCTACAAGTTTGGCCAAGAAGAAGAGACCTACAACATCGTTGCAGCCCACGGCTACTTCGGTCGGTTGATCTTCCAATACGCCAGCTTCAACAACAGCCGCTCTCTGCACTTCTTCTTGGGTGCGTGGCCTGTGATTGGCATCTGGTTTACGTCGTTGGGCATCAGCACCATGGCGTTCAACCTGAATGGGTTCAACTTCAACCAGTCCATCCTTGACTCTCAGGGTCGAGTGATTGGCACCTGGGCTGACGTCATCAACCGGGCCAATCTGGGTATGGAAGTAATGCACGAGCGCAATGCTCACAACTTCCCCCTCGACCTGGCATCTGCCGGTGAGGCGACCCCTGTGGTATTGCAGGCTCCTGCAATAGTCGGCTAGGTGATGAACGGTGTGGGCGAGGTTTGCACCTCGCCCATCTTGTAACGAGGTCGAAGTAGAGTTGACGGAAAAATTGGCGCGTATTGGATAGCGTCTTGTTTGTTAGACCAGCGCTCGATCGCCCATCGCTGCTCATTAAGGTCGGGTTTAGCGCTAGCGGCAGGTCACTACCGGCATAGCCCAACTGGCCTTGAACGGTGCTGCTTAAACACCTGAAGAAAGTTCAGGCGGGGCCGTTGCAGACGTAGCTGATGCCAGAGCTCTCAGTAAGCTTGATTGCCTATTGTGGGACAGAGGGCAAATCGTCGGATAGCAGCAACAACCGGAAATGCATCAACGCTGCTGCTAGCTAAATTTAGTCAGTAGCTTTAGCAGCGATTTTGTGCGTGGGGTCAGCAGGGTACGGCGGTAGGCATCGGCGGCTTTTTTAATCGCCTCGGCCTGGGTCGGGTAGGGGTGAATTACCCCGCTGATGGCGCTTAGACCCTGCCCTGTGACCATCGCTAGAGTAATCTCGCTAATCATCTCTCCAGCATGGCGGGCAACGATAGTGGCTCCCAAAATCTTGTCGGAGCCTTTTTTGTGGAGAATTTTTAAAAACCCTTCGCTTTCACCGTCGACTAAGGCGCGATCGACGGTCGAAAATGGAATCTCAATGGTGTCTGTTTCAATGCCCTTCTGCTTAGCCTCGTGGTCATACAGACCCACATGGGCAATTTCGGGGTCGGTATAGGTCACCCAAGGCATCACCAGGTTGCTGAGCTTGCTACGGCCCAGACCAAAGGGTGAAAACAGGGCGTTTTTAATCACAATGCGGGCGGCAGCATCGGCAGCGTGGGTAAACTTCCAATCCATGCAGATGTCGCCGGCGGCAAAGATGTTGGGGTTGGTGGTTTGCAGATGGTCATTGATTACCACGCCCCGGCGACGATCGTACTCGACCCTGACGGCTTCTAGATTTAACCCATCGACGTTGGGCACTCGGCCTGCTCCCACCAAAATCTCATCGACTTCGACAGTCTGGATGTCTGAGGTAGAGCCGTTCTGGGGGTCATGCTGGCGGTAGTGCAGCCGTTTGCCCATGTCTGTGGTTTCGACCTGCTCAAGCTGGGCATCGAGCACCAGATGGAGCTGTTCTTTAAGCAACTGCCGTTGTACGACCTCGGCCGCCGCCGCATCTTCACGGTTGAGCAGGTGGCCGTGGTTGTGCAACAGCGTTACCTCACTGCCCAAGCGGTGAAAGGCTTGGGCCAGCTCACAGCCAATGGGGCCGCCGCCAATCACAGCCAGACGGCGGGGCCGCTCGGTGAGAGAAAAAACGGTTTCATTGGTGAGGAATCTGGCCTCGGCCAGCCCCGGCACCGAGGGCCGATGGGCGCGAGCGCCAGTGGCGATCACGGCTTTTTTGAAGAGTAGGCGCTGCTCTCCCACCTGCACCGTTGCGTCATCGACAAAGCGGGCCTCACCCAAAAATACATCAATGCCCAAGTTGCTGAAGCGCTCTACCGAGTCGTGGTGGCTGATGTCGGCGCGAATTTGGCGCATGCGATCCATCACGGCAGCAAAGTCAACCTCAATCGACTCTGGCGGCTGGATGCCGAAGGGGGCGGTCGCGCGCATGTCGGCCACCACCCGCGATGAGCGAATCACGCATTTTGAGGGCACGCAGCCCACGTTGAGACAGTCGCCTCCCATCAGGCTTTTTTCGACTAGGGCGACCTTGAGGCCCAGGTCGAGACCCGCTGCCCCAGCCGCCACCACCAGGCCCGCCGTCCCGGCTCCAATGACCACCAGGTCGTAGCGCGGGGCGGGGCGGGGGTTCACCCAGTCTGGCGGGTGAACGTAAGCTTGTAAGGTTTGGTTGGGGCCAGTGAGCGGCACCAGGGCGGGTTCGAGGGAGCGGGGTGTCATAGGTTGGGAGACGTAAGGGTTGGTGGTACAGTGTGCTGCAATGTATACCGGAGGCGGCGAGCGATCGCCAGGATGACAGCAGCAGTGGCGAGTAGCCCTAAACTATGAAACAGGCCCTAGGTGATCTGGCCTGGGGGAATGTTGGACTGACTACCAAGATTGGCAACATTGCCCGTCAAAGCGCCGAGGTAAACATACCTAATGTTCTACTCCCGCAACACGTACCCTACTCCCCGCACCGTCTGAATCAACCGCTTCTCCTCTCCGGCCTCTAGCTTCAGCCGCAGATAGCGGACGTAGACCTCAATGATGTTAGAGTCGCCCATAAAATCATAGCCCCAGACTTCTTCGAGAATGCGATCGCGGGTAAGCACCTGGCGTGCATTGGTCATCAGATAGTCGAGCAGGTCAAATTCTTTTGCTGTCAGCTCAATGGCGCGCTGGTTGCGGCTCACCTGGCGGCTTTTGCGGTCTAGCACCAGGTCGGCATAGACAAGTTGCTCGGCTTCCTGAGGGTGGAGATGGCGCAGGTGAGCCCGCACCCGAGCCATCAGTTCTTCCAGGCTAAAGGGTTTGACCACGTAGTCATTGGCCCCAGAGTCTAGCCCCTCGACCCGATCGCTGATCTCATCCCTGGCCGTCAGCAAAATCACTGGCGTATTCGATCCCGTCTGGCGCAGGCGACGGCACACTTCCACTCCGCTCAGCCCCGGCATCATCCAATCGACGATGATCAGGTCAGGCAGCTGATCACGGGCGGCCATCAGCCCAGAAAGACCATCGTGAGCCACGTTGACCTCGTAGCCCTCATAGGTGAGTTCAAGCTGCACAAACTGGGCCAGCTTGACTTCGTCTTCAACCATCAAAATCCGAGCGCTCATAGTGGTTCTCCTAGTATTGGTGCTCAGGGGGTAACTAGATTGGCAGGCTCATGGTGAATGCGCCGCCCTGGTGGGGTTTTGATCTTAGACTCACTTGGCCTGCCACCGTCTCTACCCGCGATCGCACGAGAGTCAGCCCAAGCCCGTTGCCGCCGGAGCGGTTTCTATCCATCCGGTAAACGAGGTCAAACGCCGCCGCCTGGAACGCTACCGGAATACCCTTCCCGTGGTCATAAACCTGGACCAGGGCCAGGGATACACCATTGCAACGACAAAGCCAAAACGATCTCTCAGGGAAACCCCCACAATTCAGGAGCCACCCTCTAAACCTAACAACCCCACCTGAGAAATTGCTGATAAAGCCTAAAGGCGGCCTCTCAAGTTCATGACTGAGTCGATCGTGCTTATCGGCGCGATCGCGCAATCACTATCGGTCGCAGAGGAACCTCGTTTACCCGTCTTTTCGACGTTCAACCGGCCGCTGAGCACCGCCGCATCAATCCAGAACGTGAAGACTGACCCTATCTCTGAACTAAGGCTCTAGCCGGGCTTGCAAAGCAGGCAGATCGTCTTTGAGAAAGACGGCCATACGGCCCAGGTAGGCGGTACCAGCGCGATCGTAGGCAATCTCTTGCCAGTAGGCAAAGCGATCGCCCTCTCGCACCTCCCCCCGCAGTACCACATTTTGCCCCGGCGCGGGTCTAGCCCCCCGAGCCGGGTAGCGCATTAGCACCATCGCCTGACGGTAGTCGTTAAAGATTTCTTGACCATAGATGGCGCGGAGCGACTCATTGAGGCGATCGCTCGTAATCGGGTTGGCGTGGTCAGCAATGCTAAAGCGCTCGGTGCGAATCTGGCGGCGGTTTTCGTCAGGGCTGACCCCACTGATAGGGAAAACCGACGCTTGAAAGGTGAACCGCTGGCCAGGAGCCACCAGCCGATTAATCGTTAGGCGTTCGTTGGCGACAGGGCGCAAAGTAGGGTTGTTGCGAAACCAGGTTTCAGCCAGGGTCACGGTTTGCCCTGGAATGGCTCTGGCAGGGCAAACAATCAGTAGACTGGCGGCGATCGCCCCGCCCAGATAGCAACACCACTTCATCGACACCATCTCCCAAGAAACCCGTGCCCGATGATAGCAACTGTAGCGACCGGCAACTCACCTGAGCCCAGTTCTTTTAGGGGCTTTAACCGATCAATAGGGTTGAACGCCCCTGCCAACGTCAAATGCCCCGATGGCATCATGTCCATTGGGGCATTTGGCGAGAGGGTGAGCAGTCTAACTGGAGCGGATGGGGGCAGTGTCGACCCTAGGGTCTAATACTCGGGTACAGACGCATCGACCTCTTGGCTCCAGGCGGTGATACCGCCTTTGACGTTGGTGCCCTCAACGCCGTGCTGCTTGAGAATGCTTAGCGCCTTGGCCGATCGCCCTCCCATTTTGCAGTGCACGATCAAGCGATGGCCGTTGAGCAGCGATTTGACCTTCTCCACACCGTCGCCGTTTTCGATATCGGGCAGAGGCACCAGCACCGAACCAGGAATGCGGGCAATTTCGTACTCGTTGGGGTTGCGCACATCGAGCAACAGCACGTCGTCGGCACCGCTGTCGAGCACCTGCTTGAGCTCGGTCACAGTCATCTCGGCAAGACCGGCCTTTTCCTTTTCAGCTTCCATCTGGGCTTGGGGAATGCCGCAAAATTCTTCGTAGTCGATCAGTTTTTCAATCACAGGGCGCACCGGGTTGGGGCGCAGCTTGAGTTCTCTAAAGGTCATATCCAGGGCGTTGTAGAGCAGCAGACGACCGCTGAGAGTCTTGCCTGTACCCAAAATCACCTTGATGGTCTCGTTGGCCTGGATCACGCCGATAATGCCCGGCAGCACCCCCAGCACACCGCCCTCGGCGCAGGAGGGCACCAGACCCGGCGGCGGCGGCTCGGGGTAGAGGTCGCGGTAGTTGGGGCCATCCTGGTAGTTGAACACCGTGGCCTGGCCCTCAAAGCGAAAGATCGAGCCGTAGACGTTGGGCTTGCCTAGCAGCACACAGGCGTCGTTGACCAGGTAGCGGGTAGGAAAGTTGTCAGTGCCGTCTACCACCACGTCGTAGGGCTCAAAAATACCCAGGGCATTCTCGGCGCTGAGGCGAGTTTCGTAGAGATCGACCTGGCAGTGGGGGTTGATTTCAAGAATGCGGCTCTTGGCCGACTCGATCTTGGGCTTGCCCACCCACGACTCGCTGTGGATCACCTGACGGTGCAGGTTGGACTGATCGACGATATCAAAGTCGACGATGCCAATGCGGCCAATGCCAGCGGCAGCCAGATACAGCAGCAGGGGCGAGCCCAGCCCTCCGGTACCTACACAGAGCACGCTGGCGGCCTTGAGCCGTTTTTGCCCATCGAGGCCCACTTCCGGCAAAATAATGTGGCGGGAGTAGCGCTCGTACTCCTCCTTGTTGAGCTGAATGTCGTCCAGGTTTGGGTTGAGCATGGCCTCGGCAGAGAAACTGTGGCGGTGAAAACAAAAACCGGCCAGGCCGGTTTTTCACATCATTTCAGCTTAGGACAAGAATGGGGCTTTGTTGGCGGATGATCCAATCATTTTCACAGGCTCATGCTGGAACTGCTGCTGGTTGTCAAGCTGCCAGCTTTTCAGCTCCACAACCTGTCCTTGCGATACAGAGGCAATCACGTAGGAGTAGACGGGCCAGGCGAGGCGGCGATCGCACTCCGACGGCACCGCCGGATGGTCAGGGTGGGAGTGGTAAATGCCAATGATCTCCAGACCCTGTTCTCGGGCTGACTTTTGCACCCGCAGCAGATCGGCAGAGTCAATGGCATAGCGATCGCGATCGCTATGCCCATCCCCTTGTCCGCCACCATCTAGCCCCCCAGGTTCCCAGGCATTCTCCATAGCCACCACGGCCACCACCTGCCGATGGTCTTCTTGGGCCTCAGCCTGAGCTCCTGCAAAAACACGCTGCCCCACCAACAGCCCGCAGCACTCGCTGGGGTACTGGTCTACGGCAGCCTGGGCAATGGTCTGCCAATGCTCGAAGCTCAGGTAGAGGCCTGCCATGGTGGAATTTAGAGGAGAGCCTATAGACTTGCTGCGATCGCGGCCCTAGGGCAGTTCAGCGGTGGCGAGGTTGCTAACCTCGCGCTCTAGCTGGGCCAGCGCCCGGTTGTAGTTGAGCACCGCCGAGACCAGGTTGCCCTGGGCCTCAGCCAGTTCTCGGGTGGCGGTGAGCACATCGATCTGGGTGCCCACCCCGGCATTAAAGCGCAGGTTGGCCAACTCCAGCGCCTCTTCGGCCTGGTTGACCGCCACCGAAGCGGTATTGATGTTGGCCTGGTTGGCCACTAGAGTGTAGTAGGCCTCTTCAACCCGCACCCGGATGTCGTTGCGGACACTCTCAAACTCGACCTCGTCAGTCTGAATGTCTATCTCGCTCTGGGCTGCCCTGGCCCTGGCGGCACCGCCATCAAACCACCGCCAGGTCATTTGTGCCCCGACCGAAAAGCCATCGTTAATATTGCCCGTGGACAGTCCGGCTGGAGCCGTGAGCAGGGTTTGGGCATCGTACTGGGCAAACAGCCCTAGGCTAGGCCGCACCTGAGACAGCTGAATCTGCCGCTGCGAGTCGTTTATCTGTCGTTCAACCAAAAACTGCTCTAACTCAGCCCGATTTTGAAAGGCGAGCACAATGCTCTCCTCTAGGGAAAGGGGCCAGCTACCAGCAATGCCCACCGCCAGGGTGGTGAGATCGATCGACGGCGGTACATTCAGCCGACGGGCCAGTTGCCGCTGAGAAATTTGCCGCTGGCTGGTGGCCTGGGTCAGCGTTTGGCGGGCATTGGCCACCTGCACCTCGGCCCTTAGCACATCAAAGCGAGTGCCTACGCCCACCTCTTCGCGCAGCTGGGTGTCGCGCAGGTTGCGCTCGGCTTCGTTCAAAAACGCCTGGTTGATGCGAATTTGCTCGATCGCCTCCTGCACAGCGTAATAGTCGGTGATGGTGGCCAGACGCAGCTCTTCGCGGGTTTGCTCGACCTGTAGCTCTGCCACGCGCAGCTGGTCTTCTGCCGCGCGAATGCGGGCCGATCGCTCTCCAGAAAGGCCCAAATCATAGTTGGCACTGACCCCAGCGCTGAGGCGAGTGGCATTATTACTCAGGCCAGCACCGCCAGCGGTCTGATTGGTGTTTTCTAGGGTCGCATTGAGATTTGCCGTGGGCAAAAGCAGGGCTTGCTCGGCTCGCAATCCTTCCTGGCTGCGCTCTAGCTGCAATAGAGCAAGACGCAGCTGCTCGCTGTTGCGGTAGGCCAGATCAATCGCCGTTGCCAACGATAAAGGCTGAGTGCCCAAAATTTCCACTTCTTCTGGGCGGGTGGGCAACAGCAGCGGATTGGGGCTCGGCGTCAGGTAGTCGGGCGGGGTGTCAAACCCCTGCTCGGTGGGGCGCTGCGATTGGGGCACGGCGGGGCGCGATCGCTCTCCCGAATTCACGCCTTCTACCTCTTCTGGGGTTAGAGGGCTGGCCTCTTCGCCAGGCTCCAACCTGAAGGTGGCTGGCCCAGTGGCCGGGGCATCTGTTTGGGCGACAGCGGCATCGCCATCAGTCGGGTTGTCAGCGTCAGAGCCTGACGTTGCCTCAGCTGCGTTGACTGGGGGAAGGGCGTCAGGAGCAGCCCAGCCAGTCCCCGTCCAGCCAGCTATAACAAGCCCCAGGCTCAGCGGTACCAGGCGGCGGCAATGGGAATAAAGCATAGAAACCATGGGCTATCAGCAGCGAAATTGAGTCACTAACGGGAAAAGCGAGCGTTTTCTGCCACAGCTTTTTAGCATATCGGCATCCGAGAACTACTGTAGCCGTCCTTAGCCCGATCTACGTCTTCAGACAGAGCCTGCCCCAGCAACCAAACGACTGCTTGGGGCAGCGACCTAACCCATAGCCTAGCAAACTAAACGGTTTAGTACAATTAGGAGGGAGCCCAGTAGCCCACAGCGGGCTGTAAATGGGCAAACGTGTTGGTCGGCAAATCGCCACAGCAGGCCCGCACCAGGGCATCGGTATCATCCACAGGCAGTACCGGGCAGTTTAAGTGGTGGCTGACCTCAGCCACGCTCATGTCGTCTAAAAAAACGGTATCGTTGGCGTCGCCCGAGTCGCTGGGCTTGAGCATTACCGTAGGCAGCAGCAGGGCGTCACCCAGGGGCCGATTCCTAAGACCCAGTAGTAGATCGTGCCCCGTGAGCAGCCCCGTCACCGTCATCTCTCGCCCCCAGTAGTCGCTGGCCAGGGAGGCCAGGCGTACCGTTAGCCCCTGTACCTGGTTGAGGCGATCGATGATGGGCTGAAAGGCATGCTCAACCGCGTTACCCACCACCCAGGTGAGGGTGCGAGGTGGGCTCACCTCAGCTGGTAAATGAGCCTGGGCCGATTGCTCAAAAGCTTTGAGAAACTGGCGAATCGACCCTACCCCATTGCCTAGCTGAGGGTAGTCTTCATAATGCCTCTCGGCGGGGACTGCTTGCTGGGCAATGAGAAACCACTCATCGGCTAGCCAGACAAAATTAGTGCCAAACCGCTGCCGACACTCGGCTTGAAAGGCCTGCACCTGGGCGATCACCTGGCAGGCCTGGGCCTGGGTCACCGGGGTTAGTTCATCCTGGTCGGGGCGAAATCGAGTGAGGCCAACGGGCACCACGGCGGCGGAGGCTACCGCTGGCACATCTCCCCTGTGAAACCGGGCGAGATCTCTCAGGGTGGTTTCTAAATGTTCGCCGTCATTGATGCCGGGACAGACCACCACCTGGGCGTGAATTTGCAGCCGCTGGGTCTGGAACCAGGCCAGCTGATCGAGAATTTGACCAGCCCGGGAGTTTTTGAGCAGGCGCGATCGCACCTCCGGCTCTGTGGCGTGCACCGACACGTACAGGGGCGACAGCCGAAGTTGGGCAATGCGCTCCCACTCCTGGGGTAGCAGATTGGTCAGGGTCAGGTAGCTGCCGTAGAGAAAGCTCAGGCGATAATCATCGTCTTTTAAATACAGGGTGTTGCGCTTGCCCGGTGGCTGCTGGTCGATAAAGCAGAAGGGGCAGGCATTGTTGCACTGCATCAGCCCGTCAAACAAGGCCGTCTCAAATTCCAGACCCAGGTCTTCGTCAATGTCCTTCTCAATTTCCACCCGGTGGGTCTTGCCCCTGGCGTCAATCACCTCTAGGGCCAGATCTTCATCGGCACAGAGAAAGCGGTAGTCGATCAGGTCGCGGGGTTTTTGGCCATTGATCGCCACCAGGGCATCACCCGGCTCAAAGCCGATTTCCTCAGCGATCGAGTCGGGCAGTACGCGGGTAATGCGGGCGGGGCGAGTTGCCGGGGCAGCCATAGCTGAATTAACGCTTCAAGAAGTAGGATAAGCCTTCTTATCTTAAATGTTTTGCATTTTGCCCGTGGCCAGAGCCACTAAAATCGCCGCTCCAAAGGCCAGCCGATACCAAACAAAGACCCAGGTGCTGTGCTGCTTCAAAAACCGAATTAGCCAAAAGATCGCCAGGTAAGACGACACTAGGGCAGCAAGTAGGCCACCGATTAGAGGCCCTAGGCCAATAGCCCCCAAGCCGCTTTCTAGCAGTCCATTGAGCTCCACCAGCCCAGCCAGGGTGATAGCCGGCACCCCCAGCAAAAACGAAAACCGAGCTGCCGTCGATCGCTCCAGCCCCATGAATAAACCCGCCGTTAGGGTAGACCCCGATCGCGATACTCCCGGAATCAGCGCCAGAGCCTGGGCGAGGCCCATCAAAACGCCATCCTTGAGATCGAGCGCCTCAAAGGTGCGCTTGCGGCTGCCCATCAGCTCACCGGCAGCCAGCAGTACGGCCATTACCATCGAGACCACGGCGATCGTGGCGCTACTGCGCAGCGGGGAGTTGTCAAAGTCAGGAATAAACGCCTTAATCGCCAGCCCACCTAGAACGATGGGGACAGTGCCCAGTAAAATTCCCAGACCCAAGCGAAAATCTGAGGAATCAAACTGTTTCGCCATGGTGGCTTTGACCATACCCAGGGTCACCTGGCGTAAGTCATCCCAGAAGTACCAGAGAATGGCGGCAATGCTGCCGAGCTGAATCACCGCTGTAAAGGCCACTCCTGGGTCGCCCCAGCCCAGCACAACAGGAATCATTTTGACGTGGGCAGTGCTGCTGATCGGCAAAAACTCGGTGAGCCCCTGCACCACGCCGATAACAATGGCCTGCCACAGCGACATATCGGTCAAAATAGAAGCCTCCTCGCCACTGGTTGCCTGGGCCAAGCAGGGTAGCCCGCTAGCCAGGCCGATTGCTAGAGCCATAGTCATAGTGAACTTCTCTCATACAAATTGTTTTAGATTGCCCACGACTGGGCCAGACATGCCTCCCGCTGAACCAAAGCCCACGCATCCTACAAGGCGGTTAGGAGCTGATGACGGCGCGTAGAGTGGAAAACTTTACAAATAACTACCTATACTGAAACGGCTGGCCATAGTAAGGACGGGTGAAAAGAGCGATCCCATTCAGTCCTGTGCGGCATTCTACAAAACCCTCTTGCTGACTTAGGTTAAGAATCTAAATTCTTTTTGCACACTTAATCACTCGGCTGTCTGTCCTTAACAGGCTCTGCCTTAGGTCTGATTGAGGTTTCAACTCTGTGCATGCCCCTGGGGGGCATGCTATGTTAACAACAATTAACTCAGCACTCAGGATTCCATTGAGTCTTTCCTATCCCAGAAAAGCGTCAGTATCGTGGTGGGCCGCAGCATCGAGCTGGGTAACTGCTTCGCGATCGCAGCTTCAGGTCTTTGCGGCATCTCTCGCTCTGGTCATTTTGCCGGTATTTGTCCAAGCTCCCCTGGTGCGGTACTTTCCCTGGGTCAGTTTAGCCATGACTCCCCTCTGGCTGGGGCTGGGTGCCTGGATGATGAAGCGCCCCCGCCTGCACCTGTGGGGCGATTTAATCGTCGGCTTTGGCTGGATCTGGCTAACTGGTTCGCTGTACTGGGGCTGGTTTCGATGGGAGCCGGTGGTACATCTTCCCATTGAGGCCCTGGGGCTACCGATCGCGTTGCTGTGTTTGCTCCAAGGCTGGGGTCGGGTAGGCAGCTACTTTTTCTTGGGTTCACTGCTGGGTACAGCCGTTACCGACCTCTACATCAACTGGATGCATCTTTTTCCGGTCTGGCGGCAGATTATGACCACTAGTCCTGATCTAGCCCCTTTGGTATTGCGCTCTACTAGCGCGGCCTTAGAAAGTGATGTGGCCGCCTGTCGAGCCCTAGTGCTGGTGATCTTTTTGCTGGTAGCGACGGCGATCGCCCTGACCACTTCGCGTCAGCTAGCCTGGTGGGCCTTTGGTGGCGCTGTGTTTAGTACTTTAATTGTCGATGGTTTGTTCTTTTTGACGGCAGCTCTGGCGTAGCTAGCACTGCGGCTGGGTATCTCTGGCATAATAGACGCAGATTCTAGATGCCGTTTTGACGACTTGCTACAATGCAGGGCTAAGATAGCGAGATTGGTATCTTTAGCAGCCTTTATTTGAGCCTTACTATACCTTCGTGACTTCGTTATCTGGCCCTTACCTTGTGCTCAAGATTGCGTCGGGCGATCGCCAGCTTTCTCTAGTGGGTGGCAACTACTGGACAGTGGGGCGCGGCGATGACAACAACTTTGTGCTCCCCGATCGCTGGATCTCGCGCAACCACGCTATGTTCCAGGGTACTGATCACGGGCAGTTTTATCTAATTGACCTCGGCAGCCGCAACGGCACCTTTGTCAACGGACGACGGGTAAGCGTGCCAGTAGTTTTAAAGGATGCCGACCTGATTACCTTCGGCCAGACTGAGTTGCAGTTTTTCTCACCTCAAGCGGTGCCATCGGTAGCGGATATCGCCATTGGCGGGGCTGTTTCGACTGAGTCGACCGCCACGGCTGTGCTCAATCTGCGTCGACTGATCTCAGTGATGGTGGTCGATATTCGCGATTTTAGTGTCTTGGCCCGCCAAATCGATGAAAAGGTGCTCTCTGAGGCCATTGGCACCTGGTTTCGCCGGGCTGGAGAGATCATTGGCCAGTACGGCAGCTGTGTCGACAAGTATATTGGCGACGCGGTGATGGCCGTGTGGGTGCATGGCCCAGAGGGAGCCGACCCCGCCAGCATGGTGCGGATTTTGCAGGCGGTCAGCACCCTGGCCAAGATGACCAACCAGCTCCACGAACAGTTTCCGCTCCCCTTCTCACTGCGGATTGGGGCAGGCATTAACACCGGCTACGCCATGGTAGGTAACACAGGTAGCGGCGATCGCCCCGACTACACGGCCCTGGGCGACACTGTCAATGCAGCCTTTCGCCTGGAGTCGGCAACCAAAGAACTGGGGCTCGACCTGGCCATGGGGGAGACTACCTATGAGTATCTGCACAAAGTTGGAGCCGATGACCAATGCTTTAAGCGGTTTATCGTCGAGCTCAAGGGCTACGAAGAGCTGATCACCACCCGAGCCAGTACGTTCACTGACCTAGACAAATTTTTGACTGACTACGCTTCATGAGTTACGTTCTGGGGCAGTGCCATGGCCAGATCTAGCAATTGCAAGACCATCCAACCCGTGGCGGCTATGGCACTATAGGGGCCATGGTGAAGCGTTTCCTATATCGGTTTAGTCCCCCAGCCTGGATGCCTGCCCTAGCGATCTATGGCAAGGGTCGCCTTTGGCGGGAGCTATGGCACCAGGCGCGGCGATCGCGCTGGGCAGAAGGTGCAGCTGCGGTGGCCTTTTTGTGGCTACTCGGGCTACTGCTCAGCAGTTTTTGTGTACTCCACCTAGACCAGATCCAGGGCGTTTGGCTACCGCCGGGGGCGCTAGAGGGGGCTCGCTCGATCCAATCTGGGCTGGCGATTCCCTCGGCTGAGGCCGGGGGTGAGCCGATTGGCCGCTGGGGCCTGGGGCTGGTGGGGCTAGGGGCCTGGGTGAGCTGGGTGGCCGGCACCCAAAAGCTGTTGCGGTGGGTGGGCGAGGTCTACGGCGATCGCCCCGAGATGCGGCAGTCTTGGCGATCTAGGCTGCTGCCCTGGGGCGTTACCCTACTGGGCCTGGGACTGGGGGGGGCGATCGTTAGCTTAGTAGGCCCAGCTAGCGCTCTAGCCGGGGCGGGGCTGGCTCGCTGGGGCGAGTCTCTGGCTCGCTGGGGGGTGGCCTTGGGCAGCCTCGCTCTGGGGCTAGCCCTGGTATATCGCTTTACCCCTCGGCGCTGGCGGGCCGGGCTGCCCCTCTGGCCGGGTGTGCGACTGGCCCTGGTTTTGGGCTTGGGCATCTTTGTAGTGCGAGGGTGGGGGATGGGATGGTTGACGGGTCAGACCATGGCCTACGCGCCCTTGCTCACCCTGGCGCTCAACCTCTTGACGCTCTACGGCCTGATTGTGTTGGTGCCCGTGGGGGCGCAGGTTAACCTCAGTGCATTGCACCATCACGGTCTAACCCCCCAGCGAACCTGGGGATCGCCCTCATCTATGGCCCCGCCCCCCTCCTTTGACTCGTTCAAGATCAAGCGGCGAGATTAGTTCGCCAACTTGGGCTGCTAGATAGGGAACACCCCATAGCTAGCTCTTATTGTGGCCCTAGTCAATTAATGGGCTGACTGAAACCGGTAGCCGGAGGCGTTGGGTAATTTTGCCCAGCGGTAGGCCACTAGATTGAGAGCCAGGCCCACCAAAAACAGCAGAGCCATCAGAGCTATCTGATACCAGGCAATAGGCGGAATGGTCAGATCGATAACCAGGTGCGCCAAATTTAAGGCTGAGTAAACCACTGTCAGCCAAAAATGCCCCACCCGATAGCGTCGTGAGTCAAAGAAACAGTTGCCCACCATAGCGACCAGGGGAATCGCGAAAAACGCCAGCATGGCCCATAAAATGGTGGAAATCGCGCTGAGGTCTGAGGCGACCTGGCCGTGGGGTGCCAGCACGCTAAGACCGTGAAATAGGGGGATCAGCGCCAGCTGAGTGTGAAAAACCGTGCCTAACAAAAACACCGTCCAAAGCGTCATCATCTGCAAAGCAAAGGATGGTCTATCTTGAGATTGGCTCGCCATTACCCGACCTCCCTGGCAATATAGCTGAGCTGGTGTCGTTCTTTGCTAATTATCGTCGGTGGGGCGATCGCAGCCCGCCCATCGCCACGTTTTTTTAGACTTCTCAATGCTCTGCAATGCTATGACATAGCCCAAGCGACCGATTTAGATCAGCTACCATTAAACACAGACCTCACCTAGATCGAAGACATATTGGGGGTGAGGTTAACGATCGCAGCCGGAGTGCCGCCATGTCAGGTTCATCCCCCACCACTATGCTCAAGAGCGATCTCATCCACCGCCTCGCCATCAACCTCGACACCGCCGAAGAGTTTGGCCCGATCGCCGAAGTCTGGGTCAATGGCCGCACCCACCAGGTCATGGGTCTGGGCTGTAGTGCGGGTGGGCTGCTCAATCGCCAGAGTCGACGGTTTTTGCTGTCTCAGATTGGCTCCATTGGGCACGATGGGGTGGTGGTCAAAGCCGGGGCCCAAGCCGAGGCCGTAGATGAGCATCTGCAAGACTGCCTGCCCCTGGGCGAGCTAGAGCTGTGGTCTGACCACGGCGATCGCATTGGCCAGCTGATCGACTACCGCTTTGACCCCACCAGCGGCAACATTCTTGAATACCTGTTTATCCCTGAGGTCACCAGCGACCTCCCCCCCGGTGTTTACGCCCTCGACCCGATCGCGGTGATCAGCACCGGTCGCCGCCGCATGATGGCCGAAGATGCTGCACTACGAGCAGCGTTGCTCGTGCATGAGGGGCTACCTCAGCCTCCAGAACCCACAGCTCAGAGGTCTCCCTTCGATCGCATTCCCCTCGATCGCATTCCTCTCGACAAGGTGCCCGACCCTCGACGCGGGTGGGAGGCTGCCGTCAAGGGCACCCAAACCATGCGCGACCAGGTAAGCGAACAATTTCAGGAAGGTCGCCAAAAGCTGGGGGCCGAGGCCCAAGATCGTCGTCACAAGCTCCAGGCCGAGGCCCAAGACCGGCTGGGTGGTCTGCTCGGCAACGTTAAAAAGCGCACCCGCCACCTGCGCCACCAGCTGCGCGAGGCCGTCAGCGATGCCACCGCCGGGCTGCCCTCGGGGCCAAACCTGCGCGATGACAAAATGCCTACCATTGATGTGGATGCCATGGAGCTGTGGCCCGAGGACGACCTGCCGCCGGAGCGCCCGCTTCGTCGTCCCGATCATCGTTAGCTATAGCTAGAAGCACCGTTGGGTGGGCACTGGCCACCCTTTAGGAAGCCGCTTGCCAGAAACCTCCTTCGGGACGGGGGTTTATTAAAGTGCAAGTCTTGGGCAGGGGCGCAGTCGCAGCCAAGCCATAGGCTTTACGCTTGTTTGCCCTCACAGAGAATCCAGCCGTTATAAGTGATTGAATCCGCGATCTTTAGAGATCGCGCTGGTAGTCGGCGATCGCATCCAGCAGATCCGCCTTGCCCGCCGATGGGATCAAATCTGCCAGAGTGACGGTCTTTTGGCCACCGCCAATGGCCACTGACGTAGCCGCCAAAATATCGGCCACCGCTGCCTCCGTCACCTTATCTCCAACCACGAGGGGATAGAGCTTTTCGGCCAGGGGCGTGTGCAGCTTGGCATCGCCCAGGTACAGGTGCCACTTGGCAATATCGAGATAGACCTTATCGCCAATGGCGGCGGCCAGAGATTCGATGGCGCGGGCGGTAGAGGCATCAGACATGGCTCGGGTTCTCCTTATTAAGGCTCGCCAGGGTCAGGGTCAGCCGTGGGCGATAGGGGCACTGGGGAGTAGTCTGCGATCGCAAAAATATAGACTGCGTTGGCAATCAGCACCGGCAGCCAGGCCAGGGTCACCTTGCTCACCCAGGGCACCCATTCAGGATTCAGCGTATGGAAAAACCACAGACCAGAATTGACGGCAATAAACGCCGCCACATGCACCGCAAAGTTAATGCGATCTTCGAGCTTGCGGTAGGCAGGATCTTCGCGGGTGGGTTTACGGGGCCAACGGGGCGGCATAGGCCAAAGTCACAGTTACGCTACGTTTCTTATTTTAGAGGGGCAGGGGTCATTCCCCACTGACAAATGTAGGCATAGATGGCCATCGCCGCCGCCGCATGCACGTTCAGCGACTGCACCACCCCATACTGGGGAATCATTACCGCCTGATCGCACGCCGCGCTAACAGTGGCAGGAATGCCCGTCAGCTCGCGCCCCAGCACCAGCACGGTTCGCTCAGGAAAACGCATGTCGGCGAGGGAAATAGCCTGGGGCTGAAGATCGAGGGCGATCGAGGTATAGCCCTGCTGCCGCCGGTCTGATAACCACTGGGGCAGCTGCTCCACAGTACATTTTGCCATGGGCTGCCACTGGTGGGTCGCCACCGCTACCTGGCGAAACTTACGGCCTTTAGCCAGGGCCAAATCTTGCAGCACCAGCGCTTCGAGGCGAAAGGCTTCCGCCGTGCGGCAGAGCATTCCCAGATTCATCGGATTTTCTACCAGCGACGCGCACAGCACCAGAGAATGGCGCGGCAGATTGGGATATTGGGTACGAAACAGCGCCATGGGCAAAAGCCAGCTAATTTTCCTCACCCAGGAGGAGCTAGAGGTAATTTCCTCTAAGCAGGGGCAAGGGGTAGGTCAAGCTGAGATAAACAGTCCTGCTTGCGGTATTCAGGAGCTGGCTTGCCGTCGTCATTTTGACTCACCCCGCCCTCCGGGCACCCCTCCAAGCAGGGGATGGGGCCGACTTTTCTATGGCATGGGAATTCATCGAATTGACTGCTAGCAGAAAAGATCCCAGCTTTAACCCAGCGACGGTAGCCGCCGTTGGGTGGGCTTTGCCCACCCGTTTGGGAAACTATTGCCTCACAGTCGCTTTGACCCTGCCCTAGGCCTCTAGCAGAGCGATGTTAGAAAACACAAACTCCTGCACGTCGGTGCCGCTGTCGGTCGCGGTTTCAATGGCGCGGCGAGAGAGAATGTAATATCCGCCCACCTCGGTGTACTCGTCTTCAAAGTTGCTGAGGCCGCCTTTTTGCTCGCCAGTTTTGGGGTCGTGGTAGACCGAGTCGTAGCGGTGCGACAGATAGCCCGCCCCGGTGTCGTGGCTGCTAAAGGTGTGAATGGTCACCACCACGCCGTGGATATGGCGATGCACCATTGAGACTTCGTTGTCTTTGATCTCGTAGCGATCGCCCTCAGCCTTGCCACCCATTAAAATCTCTACCGAACCGTCGGCTAGGGTCTCGCCGTAGCGAAAGGTGTTGTTGCCGTGGCTGTCTTCAAAACCACGCCGCACCCGGTGAATGGATACTTCAAACAGTTGCCCTTGCACGGCCTTTTGGGCTGCTTCGTCGGCAATGCCGGTCACCTCTTGCTTGAGCTCAGCCGTGACCTTAGCCTGGCCGGTATAGGTTTTGCCGTTGTGGGTAAAGGTCACATCGGCAGTATACCCAGGAAAAGCAGCATCCCAGGTGTAGCGGTTTTCGTAGGCGGCCCGAAAAAAGTCCCGTGGGGCCAGTTGAGTTCCAACCATCTAAAAAAATCTCCGGTTAACGGTGATGCACAACAGCAAGCAGCTATTGCGCTGGAGCTTCTCTAGCATACCGATTCTAGCCTCCGGTGGCCTCAGCCCTGGCCAAAATGGCCGCGCTTTAGCTGTCTGGCAAACTAAAAAATGCCCATAAAAATGTGCTCTGACTAACAGTGTCAGCCAATAGGCTCCTCTACCATAAAAGGCCCGGCGCGAGAACTCATCACAAATGCGCGACGCCAGATTGAAGGCGACAGCGCGTGCTCACAACTGCTGCTGCTGCGCGAACGGCTTGACCAGATTGTGGGTAATCAGTTCTGAGTTTTCCACAGGTTGTTTTGTTCGGCTTTTTTCACTGCTTTTGCCAAAGCGCTGCGGCCTAAAGCCTTTCAAGATCAAAAACTTTTTGAATTTGCTGAGTTTGCAAGTTATCCACAGTTTTTGTCTCGCTGTGGATAACTTGCAAATAGGTGCTATTGCCTATTAGCCTACCAGGCCTGCCTAGAGCTTAGTATGCGCCCCGTCGCAGAAGGGGGCATTGCCGGTGTGTTTGCAGGCGCAGAGAGCCACCTGTTTTTTCTCCTCTAGGGTGAACTTCATGGGGGTAAAGTCGGTGCCTTTGTGAGCCCCATTACAGAAGGGTTGATTGCTCGACTGGCCGCAGGTACACCAGTAATAGTCGCCAGCCTCAAGCTCCGTCACAACGGGTTTAGTATCAGCAATTATCGGTTCAGCCATGGGTTGCTCCTGACAAAGTAGTAGGTTTAATCGGTCATCCCACGAAAACAGGGCTAACTGTTTCCGCAAGCTTGTTAGGCGGCCATATCAAACAGCAGCACCTCGGCCCCAGCGGTGGCATCAGAGGCGGCACCTGTGAGGGTCAAATGGTCTAGGCCGCTGACGGCGGCTCCATCTCCGGCGGTCAGGCTGTGACCGCTGAGGTCAAGCGATCCCCGGGCCACCTGCACCCAGGCCACCCGTCCAGGGGCCAGGGCGTGATCTACGGCCTCGCCCTCGACCAGGGTTGTGGCATATAGGCTCACATCCTGGTGAATGGTGACGGAGCCATCGCGGCCATCGCGAGAACCCAGCAGGCGCAGCTGGCCTCGCTTGGCCTCAGGAGCCACCGAAATTTGCTCGTAGCTAGGGGTTAAACCTTCGCGATCGGGCACAATCCAGATTTGCAAAAAGTGTACTGGGTCGCGGTCTGAGGCGTTGAACTCGCTGTGGCGAATGCCTGTGCCCGCCGACATGCGCTGCACATCCCCCGGTCGAATCGCAGCGCCGGTGCCCAGGCTGTCTTTGTGCTCTAGAGTGCCATCGAGTACATAGGTGACAATTTCCATATCGCGGTGGCCGTGGGTGCCAAAGCCGCCGCCGGGGGTGACCTTGTCTTCGTTGATTACCCGCAGGCTGGCAACACCCATGTGCTTAGGGTCGTAGTAGTTGCCAAAGGAGAAGCTGTGGCGACTGTCGAGCCAGCCAAAGTTGGCGGCACCGCGTTCATTGGCAGGACGAATCGTAATCATTGGGGATACCTCCAGAGTCAATGAATTGGAGAAATCTGAATACATTCAGTCTATATTGGATTCAAAATATAGACAATAATCAATTCAAATGACAGATTGAATCCAAATAGAGGACAATCAGACAAAGGGATAGCGCTCCAAGATTCGTCTTCACTCGGATCCAAGTGAAGCTGAATCTCGCTACCCGGCTCTAACACCAAATCTGAGTTCCTTACCTCCGATTTCTACCAGGCCAGCTTGTAAAACGTTGGCGTAGCCTAGCCGGAGGCCTGACCGCCGTTCGCCCAGGGGTATCGGGGGTAGCCCAGCAGGATTCGGTATAAACCGTCCGTTTTCTCAAACCGCTATGGACAAACTCGAAAGTATGCGTGCCTTTACCCAGGTGGTAGAAGCTGGGGGCTTTGCCGCTGCCGCCCGCCAGATGGGGCTGTCGCGATCGGCGGTGAACAAGCTGGTGATCAATCTCGAAGAGCATCTGCAAACCCAGCTGTTGCACCGCACCACCCGTAGGGTGGCCCCCACTGACGCCGGGCGGGCCTACTACGATCGCTGCCTGGCGATTTTGGCCGATCTGGAGGAGGCGGAGCTGGCCCTTAACCGGCTCCATCTAGAGCCCCGGGGTAGCCTGCGGATCAACGCGCCAATGACCTTTGGCACCCTGTACCTGGCCCCCCTGGTAGTCGAGTTTATGACCCAGTACCCCGATCTGTATGTGGAGCTGGTGCTCAACGATCGCCGCATCGACCCGATCGAAGAGGGCTTTGATGTCACCCTGCGCATTGCTGCCGATCGCCCTGGCCCCGGCCTGATTGCCCACCCCCTGGCCCCCTGCCCCCTGGTGGTATGCGCTGCCCCCAGCTACTTAGAACAGCACGGCATCCCCTCTCAGCCTCAAGACTTGGGGCACCATGCCTGTCTGCACTACGGCCATCGAGCCCAAGAAAATAGCTGGATCTTGGGGGGCGATGAACTCCAGGCGATCGCCATTCAGGGACCGCTGTGCAGCAACAATGGTGAGGTGCTGCGGGCCGCCGCGATCGCCGGGTTGGGCATTGCCATGCTGCCAGAGTTCATTGTGGAGAGCGATCTGAGGGACGATCGCCTGCGCCCGGTGCTCAGCGCCTACCCTCCCCCGGCGATCGAGATCTATGCGCTGTACCCGGTGAATCGGCATCTGTCGGCCAAGGTGACTCGGCTGGTGGAGTTTTTGGCGGCGAGGCTGTAAGAGCGCTACTTAAAGCCACGATAGCGACTTTGCAGGGTGGCGACCTGCTCTGCGATCGCCGGATCGTAGAGCCGTAGGTAGTTCCAGTAGCCGCCAAATACCGATCGCACGTAGCCCTTGGTCTCCGGGTAGGGAATCTTTTCGGCAAAGTCGTCGGCATCGACGAAGCCACCGCGATTGATCCAGTTGGCTACGGCACCGGGGCCGGCATTGTAGCTAGCCACCGCAAACAGCGAGTGGTTGTCGTATTCCGAATGGGTGTAGTCGAGGTACCAGGTACCCAGCTTGACGTTGTCTGCGGGGTCGTTGAGGTCGTAGCTCTCTAGCCCAGCCTGGCCCTTGATCCATTCGGCGGTGGCGGGCATCACCTGCATCAGGCCTGCGGCCCCCACCCCCGAGCGAATCTTGTGCTCAAAGCGCGACTCTTGACGAATTAGGGCTGCAACCAGCAGCGGGTTGAGCTGGCGCTCGGCTGACCAGGTGGTGATCAAGTCGGCATAGGGCAGGGGGTAGACCCCATGCCCAAAGTCGGGTCGCTGCTTGAGATCGGCGATGGTGGCAATGTCGTCTGGGTCATCGGCCAGATCGAGACTAGAGATCTGGTAGATGCCGTTAATGTTGTCGTTGGCCACCAGGCGCAGCTTGCCATCGGTAAACTGCTCTGCCGGGGAGGGGTCTTGGTAGTTGACATACTCTAGCTGCCACTGCTCCCAGGCGCGCTGATCTTGGCCCAGCAGATACAGCTCTTGCAGGGTGTCTGAGCCAGCCGGTAGTGGGGTGCGGCGGGTAGGTGGGGCCACGGCAGGGGTCTGCGATCGAACCGTTTTAAAGTCGCCCACGTTCCAGCCCAGGGCTACCGCCGCTCGCCAGGCGTAGTACGACTCGGGGTGGTTGGCGATCACGCTCTCGAGAGCGCTCTGGGCCACCTCGGCCTGGCCGAGGGTGCGGGCCCACTTGCCCACCCAGAAGCCCGCATCAGCCGCCGCGTCGCTCTTGGGGCTATACCTGAGAATGTCGCTGCCCCAGCTCAACGCCCCAGCCAGATCGCCCTGATCGGCCGCAGCCAGAGCATTTTTGAGGCGCAGACTAGCAGCGGCATCAGAGTCGCCATAGTCTTTGAGAATCAGGTCGCGCACGGCCTGGGCAGAGGCGGCGCTGTTGAGCTTGTCGAGAATGTCGGCCCGCATTAGCAGAGCCTCGGCGGCGCGATCGGGGAAGCGGCTGACCACCTGGTCGAGCACCCCGAGAGATTGCTCATCGGGCAGGCTGAGGGTCAGCCGCAGCAGGCCGGTAGCGGTCTCGGGCGCGTCGGGAAACTGCTGATCGAGCTGGTTGTAGAGGGCAATGGCGCGATCGCGCTGCCCACCCCCCACCTGGAGCCCCCGCGCTGCCCGATACAGGTTGCGGGGGGATGGCGGTGCTAGGGCGTAGGCAGCCCCGGCGTCGCCGTAGCTGTCGATGCGCCAAAAACCAAAGCCCACGGTCTGCCAATCTTCGGGGCTGAGCTGGCTGCCAAACTCATTTTTTAGCCGCAGCAGAGCCGCCCCAGCGCTGGGGTGATGCAGCCCTGATCGGGCCATAATCATCAGCAGCGGCAGGGTATCGGCACGGTTGGGGTCAGCGGTGAGGCGCTGGTGGGCCACTTCCACCGCCTTGGGATGATCGGGGAACCGCTGCACCAGCTGATCCCAATAGGTGGGGTCTTGCTGGCCTAGCTCAAACAGCAGGGGGGCGATCGCCCCCTGGTCGCCATAGTCATTTAGGAGCCTAGCTTGAGTTTGCTGGGCTGCCTCCGCCTGCCCTGCCGCCCGCTGCGCCTGGGTCAGCGCCACGGCAATGTGGGGGGCCATAGCTTCGTACTCTTTCTCCAGGTCTGCCAGCAGGGGAATGGCGCTGCCGCCCCGGTCTTGGTTGATCAAATCTACCGCCAGCAGGTAGCTGGCCCGCTGGCTGCTGAGAGAGCCTTGCTCCTCGGCGGCAGCAGCCAGGGATTGCTGACGCTCGGTGGGGGGCTGGAGCGCCAGACTGAGCACTGGGTCATCGGCGTCAAAGGGGTCACGGCGGCCCAGCCCCGGCAGCAGCGACTCCTCCTGCACCACCGAGGGGTCAACCGGAGGCGAGACCGTATTCACTACGGCGGCTACCATGCCCAGCGATAGGGCGCTGATTCCGGCGATCGCCAGCAGAGGAAGATTTGGCTTAAACCGTTTCACCATGACATGTCCACAAACTTGATTCCTATGGGCGCGATCTCTAAATTCTCTCGCTTTGATTCTCGCTTTTATACCAATCGTCCATGTCGCCAAGGCGACCCCCTAAAGGATGACCCAACCAGGGTAATTTTCAGAGCAAGTCCAGTTTAGGATCGGTAGCTTTTCCTTTGCCGTCCTAATACTAGCGAACCCATCCCATTGTGTTGCACCCCATAGCCAACTCCGCCCGGGATGGTGCTCTGGGTTTATAGTAAACAGAGAAAACTAGCCCCAAGGTTGAATGGAATTTCACGCATCTGGTACCTCCCATCTAGACTGGTCTGGCGACGCTCTGATCATTGGTTTTAGCGAAGAGGCCCTACCGCTAACGGGCACCCTGGCTGATCTCAATAGCCGCGTCTCAGGGCTCCTGCAAGAACTGATTGACGAGGCCGAGTTTACGGGTAAAGAGGGCACCACCGCCGTCGTTCGTGTGGGGCCAGGGGTTGGCTTTCGCAAACTGGGCATCGTTGGCCTAGGGGCAGCCCAGGCCATCACCTTTGAAACCCTGCGCCGAGCCGCCGCCACCGCCGCTCGCCTAGCAAAAAAAGAAAAGTGTGCCTCCCTGGGGCTGAGCCTGCCCATCGCCAAAGACGATGCCGCCCTCACCACCCAGGCTCTGGCCGAGGGGGTCACCCTGGCGCTGCACCAGGACAACCGCTTCAAGTCAGAGAATAAGCCTAGCAAAGTCAACCTAGATCAGATTCACCTGCTGGGGCTACCCGACCAGGAGGCTAGTCTGGCCGTTGCCCATGCCATCTGTGACGGGGTGATTTTGGCTCGTGAGCTGGTGTCGGCCCCGGCCAACGTGGTCACCCCCGCCGCCCTGGCCCAGGCCGCCCAAGACATCGCCACCGCCCATGGTCTAGAGCTGGAGATTCTCGAAAAAGATCAGTGTGAAGCCCTTGGCATGGGGGCCTACCTGGGGGTGGCCAAGGCCTCTGACCTACCGCCCAAGTTTATTCACCTCACCTACCGACCGTCTGGCACCCCCACTCGCAAACTGGCGATCGTGGGCAAAGGTCTAACCTTTGACTCGGGCGGGTTGAATATCAAGCCCACCGGCAGCGGCATCGAGATGATGAAGATTGACATGGGTGGCGCAGCGGCCATTTTGGGGGCGGCCAAGGCGATCGCCCAGCTCAAACCCAGCGCCGAGGTGCACTTTATCAGCGCCGCCGCCGAGAATATGATCAGCGGCAGCGCCATGCGCCCCGGCGACATTCTCACGGCATCAAACGGCAAGACTATTGAAGTCAACAACACCGATGCCGAGGGTCGCCTCACCCTGGCCGACGCCCTAGTGTTTGCTGAGAAGTTGGAGGTCGATGCCATCGTCGATCTAGCCACTTTGACTGGAGCCTGCATTGTGGCGCTGGGCGACGACATCGCCGGGCTGTTTAGTGAACATGACCCGCTGGCTGGGGCGATCGCCGCCGCCGCCGAGGCCGCTGGCGAAAAGTTTTGGCGACTGCCCATGGAAGAGAAATACTTTGACGGGCTCAAGTCGATCGTGGCCGACATGAAAAATACTGGCCCCCGCCCCGGCGGGTCGATCACCGCCGCCCTGTTTCTCAAGCAGTTTGTGGTGTCGACCCCCTGGGCGCACCTCGACGTCGCTGGCCCCGTATGGACCGAAAAAGAAGCGGGCTACAACAACCCTGGGGGCACCGGCTTTGGGGTACGCACCCTAGTGCAGTGGGTGCTAACCGAGCCCTAGGAACTGCTCTAGGTGTGAGATGGGCTACCGCCAACCAATATTGAATCGGCTATTATGGCATGCAATTCTTGAAATTTACAGTGTCTAGAGTTGGGCTTTGGCCTGACTAGGCCAGGGTTTCAGGAATCCATAGATCGATTTTGGTTCGGAGAGACTCGTGACTATCTACATTGGTAACTTGTCCTTTCAGGCATCTGAGGACGATATCAAAAGTGTCTTTGCTGAGTACGGCGAAGTCACCCGGATTAGCCTGCCCATAGATCGTGAGACAGGTCGCAAGCGCGGCTTTGCCTTTGTCGATATGGCCGACGAAACTAAAGAAGATCAGGCAATCTCTGAACTAGACGGGGCAGAATGGCTGGGCCGCGAACTGCGGGTCAATAAGGCGCGCCCCCGCACCGATGATGGGGGCGGCGGTGACGGCGGCGGACGGTCTAGCCGCAGCAACCGCTTTTCCCACAATCCTCTCTAGTCTTAGGATTGCGCTTTACTTCGCCTGGGCCATTGTCAGAGGCCGAGGACAGTCTTCTGCGGCATAGGCATCTATCAAATGCCTATGCCGCAGCGCTTTTATGGAGATCATTGACTGATTAACAGAGAGCTTTTTTGCGCTATTCTGCACGGATTGCCCTGGGCTAAACCGATCGCCCAGGAGAGAGAGTAGACATGGCACGGTGGCGCTGGGGGCTGATTTTTGTCGGGCTGCTGCTAGGTCTGGGGGCGGTGGCCATCTTGGCCGACTCGCTGCTGCGTCTGTACGGTGGGCTGGCGCTGCTGTCGCCCCTGCTGGCGCGGCTGGTGTTGGGTTCCCTGCTCGCCGCACTAGCCGGGGCAGTGGGTTATGGTCTGTACCACCTGCGGCCTTTTTTACGACCCCGGCGGCGACAGCGATTGCCCAGTGCCCCTCGCGACCGGGCGACAGCGGCGGCGGCGAGCCTGGATGCGGTACACGATCAGGTGGCCCAAATTCAAGACCAGGTGGCACGGGAGGCACTGCGTCAAAAGGCCCAAGCCCTCAGGGTAGCGGCCCGCGATCGCGACCTCACTATTGCTGTTTTTGGCGTGGGCTCTGCTGGTAAAACGGCGCTGATCAATGGTTTGCTGGGGCAGCCTCGGGGCGAGGTGGGGCCGACCCTGGGCACCACTCAAACCCAGCAGAGCTACTCTTGGCAGATTCCGCAGGCTCCCAGGGCCATTCAGCTGATCGACACCCCCGGCATTGAGGAGGTGGGGGTGGCGGGTACCGAGCGCGAGGCTGAGGCCCGTGCCACCGCTGCCGGGGCCGATCTCATACTCTTTGTGGTCGACGACGATCTGCGCCAGGCAGAGTACGTGGTGCTGCGATCGCTGTTGGCCCTGGGCAAGCGTCTGCTGCTGGTAATCAACAAGGCCGACCGCTACCCCACCGCCGATCTAGAAGTGCTGCTAGAACGGCTGCGATCGCGCGTCATGCCGCCCTTGGGTGCCGACGATGTGGTGGCCGTAGCGGCCCAGCCCCAGCCCCTCCCCCAAGTGGGCGGCGGCTGGCTGCAAATGCGCCCCAACCTACAACCCCTGCAAGCGCGCCTCGCCGATGTGCTCCGCCAGGAGGGTGAGACGCTAATTGCCGACAACCTGCTGCTGCAAACCCAGCAGATCGGCGACAATGCCCGCCAGCTGATCGACCGCCAGCGCCAGGCCGAAGCCGAGGCCATCATCGATCGCTATCAGTGGCTAGGAGCAGGGGCGATCGCCATGACGCCCCTGCCCGGCCTCGACTACCTGGCTACCGCCGCCATCAACGCGCAGATGGTGGTCGAGCTGAGCCAGATCTACGGCTGCGAGGTCAGCATTGAGGAGGGCAAAGCCCTGGCTCTGTCAGTGGCCAAAACCCTCACCGGCCTCGGCCTGGTCAAAGGTACCTTAGACCTGTTGGCCCTGGGGCTGCAAACCAACCTGGCCACGGTACTGGCCGGGCGCGCCCTGAAGGGAGCCAGCGGTGCCTATCTCACCCGCATTGCGGGCAAAAGCTTTGTAGAATATTTTCGCCAAAACCAGAGCTGGGGCGACGGCGGCATGAGTACCGTGGTTGAGCAGCAGTTTCGCCTCAACCAGCGCGACGCCCTGCTGAAGGCTTTTCTAAAAGAGGCGATCGCCCGAGTTACCTAGCCGACTCACCTGCTGCCATCCCCCTTGGGCAGAGCGGATTTCTTCGCGCCTGAGTTGCCCACCCAGGCGACAATTTCATTCCTTAATGACGCAGGATCTCTACGGACATCAATCGTAAAGGCTAGACTTGGCCTCGCACGAGTTGCTCAGTAGCCCTACCTTCACCCAAAAAGGATCGGACAATAGAGGGGCCGCTTTCCCAGAGACTGCTCTATGTCCGGCCCTGATGTTCGCCATCTCCTTTGCCGTTGGTTTTGCCCTGTCTATGCCGATGTACAGGCGCAAGCTGGCCGAGTTGACTGTTGCTACTGGAGAATCAGATGAAACCGCTTGAAGGAAAGATCGCCCTGGTGACCGGAGCTACCCGTGGTCTGGGCAAAGGCATTGCCATGGGCCTGGGCGAAGCGGGGGCCACGGTCTACATCACCGGGCGCACCCTGACGGCATCGCCGGAGGCCACCGGGTCGCTAGAAGCAACAGCCGCAGCGGTGGAGCAGGCAGGCGGGGTGGCGATTCCGGTGCAGGTCGACCACAGCGACGATGAGCAGATCAAAGCGCTCTGCGATCGCATTCAAACCGACCAAAACGGCCAACTCGATCTACTGGTCAACAACGCCTACGCCGGGGTACCCGCCCTCAGAGCGGCCTACGGCAAGCCCTTCTGGGAGTCGGAGCCAGACTTTTGGGACGCCTGCAACGGGGTAGGGCTGCGGAGCCACTACGTGACCAGCGTCTATGCGGCCCGGCTGATGGTGCCGCGTCAGCGGGGGCTGATCTGCACCCTGTCCTCCTGGGGTGGGCTGTCCTACATCTTTGGGGTGCCCTATGGGGTGGGCAAGGCAGCCTGCGATCGCCTGGCCGCAGACATGGCCATTGAGCTCAAGCCCCACCAGGTCACCTCTCTCTCGATCTGGCCGGGCATTGTCGGCACCGAGTTGATGACCCAGTTTGCCGCCGAGATGGGACTAGGGGATGGCCCCGGTGGGCAGGCCGAGGCCATCCAACAGCACTACAACTGGGAAACACCACTGCTGACCGGGCGGGTCATTGCGGCCCTAGCAGCAGATACCACCGTGATGCGCCGAGCCGGGCAGGTACAGATTGTGGCGGAGCTGGCCAGGGAGTATGGGGTGGTCGATGCAGAGGGTGAACGGCCTGCGTCGCTCAGGTCACTGCGATTTGTGCTGCCCTACGCAGTGCCAGCCCTGAGGCAGTACGCAGGCCTGGTGCCTGACCTAGAGATGCCCTGGCCCTTCTTGCTGCTGGGGCCGCTGGGCTCGCCCAAGGCTTGATGGTGGGCCTATAGGGTAGAGTGCCAAGTTGCCACCGCATAGGCTTGGCGAGACAGGCCGCTGGTCTGCTATTGGGCCTCTGATCTCAGCTGCGTCAGCCCCAGAATTCTCAGGAATTCTGGGGCTGACGATTCCATAGGCTATACCGTCACAACCGGCAGATCGCTGTTCCTATACCGCATCCAAATTCCATACCCCCGATTTCCAACCGGCCAACCTGTAGGAGCAAACAGCGGTTCGCCCTGCCGAATCGGGGGTAGGCGAGCAGGATTTAGGATTAGGTATCGTACATCAGCCCTTCGGGGGCTTCAGGGTTTTCTTCGAGGTACTTGTCAAAGCCAGTCTTCTTAGGGACCTGGTGCTGGTGCGAGACCTCGGCCCGCATTTCTTCAACCACATCCCAGGCGGCGGCGGCTTCGGGGGAGGTTTCGCCCTTTTCGGTGGTGATCTGGTGGGCGTAGTCGATCGCCTTTTGCAGCTCGTCTTGGAAGTCTTTGCTATCTACGCTCATGGTTGCTCTCCTCTGGTGAGTAGTCATAGAGACAGACAACCCCATCGTACCGGGCTGAGAGTGTTCTAACTAAAACTTGTCTGAAATCTCAAGGCAACCGACCCAGTGGCTCAAGCTCGCGCCCTGCAAGGGGCTATTCTTTTGGTTAGGATCCGCTGAGACATCTCTGTTGCAATCAATGCTCAAATACCCCCTGGTACTGCAACAGGTCAAGGGCGACAAAGGTAGGCAGGCAGTTAAAACAGTCTTGGGCCAGCTCCCAGCGGCCTTCGCGCTTGAGCATGGCGGTGAGGGTGCTGTGAATGCTGTGCAGGTAGCGCACATCGTTGGCGGCGTAGCGGAGCTGCTCGTCGGAGAGATTCATCGCATTGCCCCAGTCAGAGCTTTGGGCGGTTTTGTCGAGTTCGACGCCCTCTAGCTCTTTAACCAATTCCTTGAGCCCGTGGCGAGGACTGTAGGTGCGGCTCAGCTTACTGGCAATTTTGCTGCAAAATACTGGAGCGACGGTAATGCCCAGGTTGTGCTTGAGGGTGGCCAGGTCAAAACGGGCAAAGTGAAACAGTTTGAGAATGCCGGCGGCTTCGAGCAGCTCTTTCAGCAGAGGGGCATCGGTTTGGCCCAGCTCGATGCGCACCACCGAGACATAGCCCTCAGAGTCAGAGAGCTGCACCAGACAGAGGCGATCGCGCAAAGGCAGCAGGCCCATGGTCTCGGTATCGCAGGCGATCGCACTGGCCTGCATGTAGCGAGCCAGCAGATCGGGGGTGAGATCGCGATCGCAGATTTCAAAACCGTCGGCCATGGGGTTCCTATTCTGTAGTTTCTGAGTTTTTTAATTCAGGCTGCCAGGGCAACCAGTCGGGGTCTAGCACCTGCTCTAGGGTGAACCAGGGCTGCTCCGGAATGGTTTCTTTCTTCAAATCACTGGCTTTTAGAAAAATCCTACGCGCACTGCTGTAATCTGCCAGAAAGTTTTCTTCCAGGTATCGTTTCAGACTTGGGCTATTTCTCAAGATGAGGTGCATCCTGACGCGGAAATTAGCAATCTCCAAATCCCAGCCGCGAAAGCAGCGATCGCGGTCAAACTCCCAATAGCACAGCTTAAAGAAGTGTTCACAGAGCCGCATTAGGTAGCTGCTCAGCGATCGCTTATCGCTTCCACCCAAGCTTTCAATTTCCTCAATCAGGTTCTCCAAATCGAGCGCGTCAAAGTTGCGAGATTGCAGATAGGCAGCGGTCTCATCTAACCAGAGCTGGTAGTCCTGGTCGTAGAGCGACTTGGGCTGGACGTTGGTGTCTGCGCTCATCTGCAATCCCATCCCTGATTGAAGCCGTGATGTGGACTGAATCCGTGGTCTAAACCATCCAGCCGGGGCAAGCTCTACTCCAGCCCGCCCAACGCCTTAGCTACCGTATTCACATCCTTGTCGCCCCGGCCCGAAGAGTTGATCACAATCCGGGGATTGCCCGTTAGCTGAGGGCAGAGGGTTTCCAGATAGGCGAAAGCGTGGGCGGTTTCGAGGGCGGGAATAATCCCCTCCAGGCGCGACACCCGCTGAAAGGCATCTAGGGCCTCCTGGTCGGTGACGCTGTAGTACTCGGCCCGGCCCGCATCCTTCAAAAAGCTGTGCTCGGGGCCAACGCCAGGGTAATCAAGCCCGGCGCTGATAGAGTGGGCCTCAATGACCTGCCCCTCGCCGTCTTGCAGCAGGTAGCTCATCGCCCCGTGGAGCACACCGACCCGGCCCTCGGTCAGTGTCGCCGCGTGCTTGCCGCTGGCCACACCGCTGCCCGCCGCCTCAATGCCAATCATTCGCACAGTGGGCTCATTCACAAACTCGTGGAACAGGCCCATGGCGTTAGAGCCGCCGCCGACGCAGGCCATCAAAATATCAGGCAGACCGCCAAACTTCTCTTGGCACTGGGCGCGGGTCTCTTCGCCGATGATGGCGTGAAAATCGCGCACCATCATCGGGTAGGGGTGCGGCCCGGCGACCGAACCAAGAATGTAGTGGGTATTTTCTACATTCGTCACCCAGTCGCGGATGGCCTCGGAGGTGGCGTCCTTGAGGGTGCCGGTACCTGCCGTGACGCCGCGCACTTCGGCCCCCATCAGCCGCATGCGAAACACGTTGAGCGACTGGCGCTCCATATCTTGCACACCCATGTAGATGACGCACTGCAAGCCAAAGCGGGCGCACACCGTAGCGGTGGCCACCCCATGCTGCCCGGCCCCGGTTTCGGCAATGATGCGCTGCTTGCCCATGCGTTTGGCCAGCAGCACCTGCCCCAGGGCGTTGTTGATTTTGTGCGCCCCGGTGTGGTTGAGATCTTCGCGCTTGAGATAGATATCGGGGCCGCTGCCGTGGGGGCGGCGGTAGTGGGCCGTGAGCCGCTCGGCAAAGTAGAGCGGGGTGGCGCGACCCACATAGTCTTTGAGCAGACCGTTGAGCTCGGCCTTAAAGCCAGCCTCATCGCGGTATTGGTAAAACGCCTGCTCTAGCTCAAACAGGGCGGGCATGAGAGTCTCGGGCACGTATTTGCCGCCAAACTGGCCAAAACGACCCAGGGCATCGGGGCGAGGGGCGGTGACGGCGGGGCGAGGCGAAAGCGGCGTCTGGGTCACGGGGATGGTGGGGGTGAAGGGTTAGAATGTGCCCTCATTATAGGGAATGGCCCGACCCGATGCTAGGCAGTACGGCGCATTGGCTCGGCGGCCTGTTGCCGCTGGAGCGAGTGAATGTGGTGAAACAGGTTCCAGCAGTATTCCTCTGGCAGGCCGCAGGTGGCGGCACCGCGCAGCACCACGTTGGTATACCACTCGTTGGGGGCGATTTCGGCGTGGGTTTTATGAATGACAGAGTAGGTGCGGGTTTCGGCATAGGCCTGCCCGTTGTGAAGCACGGTCACCCGCTCGTGGCAGTAGCCCTCTTCGCGCCGGTCAAGGGCGGGGCTGAGTCGCCAGGGCAGATGGTATAGCACGCCCTGAACGGTGCTGCCAGGGTGGGGCACCACATCGAGGACGCCGCAGTCGCGCAACTGCGATCGCCTAAAGAAACCCAGTCGATAGCCTTTTAATATGGCTGGCCCAACGACGTAGGCGTGAGTGCTCTCGCCCAGAGAACGCTTCAGATCTACCGGGCACATGCAAGACCCGTAGGCGAAGTAGTAAAAGCGATCGCCTGAACCGTGGGAAGACGTAAGACTAGCCATGGGTATTTATGATCTACGGTTTCCCAAGTGAGATACCGGTGGTTGAGCTGTTACCTTCGTTTATATCACTCTATTCTTGGGGGAATAGGTTTCTTAACTAAGCCTTGACAAGTCTTTAAGAGCATCCTTCTGAATCAACCTCCCCTTTGGGTTGATCGAATTAGCCCGTTGGGCCTGGTGCCGTCAATATCTAGCCTAAGCAGTGCGTTGGAACGCGCTACCCCCTTTTATATCCAGTCTCATGAGAGTAGGACTAATGAAAATACGACGCCCCGTTGACGTCAAACGTCGCCCCCGTCGCGTGGGGCGCTAGCCCCGCCACCAAAAACGCCACCAAATTGGCAATATCCTGCGGCTCCGCCGGTGCCCCCATAGGAATATCGCGCGTTACATACTCTGCCCCCCGCTCAGCCATCACCTGCTCAATGCGATCGGTACGCACAAAGCCGGGCGCGATCGCATAGGCCCGCACCCCATCTGCCGCAAACCCCCTGGCAATGGAGCGCGTCAGACTCACTACCCCGCCCTTCGACGCCGCGTAGGCCATAAACTCCGGCCCGTCGCCACGAAAGGCGGCTCGGCTGGCCAGGTTGACAAGGGTACCGCCGTCCCTAGTTTGAAAATGCGTGATCGCCTCACGGCATAGGTCTGCCATCGCCATCAGGTTGACCTGAAGCGTATCGTGCCAGGCCGCCGCCCACTGGTCCCACTCGGCGGTGATAGGGGCGGCGGGCATCGTGGCGGCATTGTTCACCACGGCGCTAATGTCGCCGCGCCAGGCGAGAGATTGCTGCCACAGCGATCGCGCCGCCCCCAGCCGAGCAAGATCCGCCTGTACTAAATGGGTGCGATCGCCCCCCAACCGAGCAGCAAGCTGCGTCGCCTCAGCCTCACCCTGGCTGTAGTGGAGAATAACGGCGGCCCCAGCCTCGTGCAGAGTGCGGGCGATCGCAGCCCCAATCCCCCGAGAAGCCCCGGTCACCAACACCGTATGGTCATGCAAATCAATCAAGGTCATAGCTACCGCCGCGAAACCATCATTCCCCAGATTAGCCTGGGGCTCAGCCTAGCCCGCCTGGGGATGCCAAGCACCTAGACGCAGTGCTGCGCAGTGATCAAAACCTTCGTTTTGCAAACAGACTCGTAATATTTGTTTACAGTGCGTTACAGTAGAGTTACAGAAGCAACGGAGAACCCCCCATGACCACTAACGGTTACACCACCGAAGAAGGCGGTCGTCTAAATAATTTCGCCGTCGAGCCCAAAGTCTACGTTGACGACAGCCAGCAGTTTGGCTTCAACGAGTATGCCGAAAAGCTAAACGGTCGTCTCGCCATGATTGGCTTCGTGTCTGCCCTGTTGTTTGAAGCGGCCACAGGCCACGGCATTGTTACTTGGTTAACCAACCTGTAGCCAAAAGATTGGATCCGGGTGCGTGAAGACAACCAGCATTGGGCGATTAAATCTTAAGCATCGAATAAAGTCATCGTTTCCACACCCACGCCCCCCAAAAAACATGTTACGTTAAGTAACAGGATATTGATTTCTGCCCCTCTATACACCTAGGAGATATCCACCATGGAAACCAACGAAACCAAGTTCGGCTTTGTCAACTTTGCAGAAACCTGGAATGGCCGTTTGGCTATGCTGGGCTTCGTGATCGGCGTCGCTACCGAGTTCATGACCGGCCAAGGCATTTTGTCTCAAATTGGCCTGATGTAAGGTTCTGACACAGCACCTAGAAATTAAATAAAAAAAAGGGAGAGTGGCATTCACTCTCCCTTTTTTAGTCTATGGTCTCAGGCTTAGGCAGGTTGCCCCCCTTGGCTCCCTATCTTTGGGGATAAGAATTTCGCTAAACCTGCATTTTGTAGACTGATTACCCTGTCTGGCTGTGGACAGCCGAAACGGCCAGCCCAAATGGTTAAATGCTTTGCCCTGATCTCAGGCATCCCGTTTCCGCCATCGATCAAACCAACGACTACATCATGCGGGTTAGGGCGGTTATCTTAGAGAGCTTTAGGGTGTCTAGCCCCTCTAGATCACCTAGGCTGAGCCAACCTTCTTTGACCAGATCAGCAAACACAAACAACAGCGCCGACTCGCGCTCGTCGTACTTGCCATCGAGTTCGTGGCGACGGGCACTGAGAAAGTCGTGCAGCCGCCAAACATCCTCGGTACTAGCCAGAGAGCTGGCTTGGTCGCGCACCAGCTGCACTAGCGCCTGAATTTCTCGGCCATAGGCTTTATCGAAGGCATTCTTAGCAATGGACTGCTCCTGGGCGGTCCACTGGAGTTCACTGGTCTGCATGATTAGAGATTTGAAAAAAGAGGATTGAAAACGGCTACAGGTAGCTAAACAAATCCTTGGACAGCAGCATGGCTACTCAAGGCACAGTGACCACCTAGGGCTAACCCTAAGTGGTTGCCAACCCTCGGCTATGGCGGTCTAGCGACCATCGATGTTTCTCTATATTAAGGATATATTACAGAATTTTGCAAACTCTCATAAACCACAAGCCACCCCCAGATTGAGGGTGGCTTGTGGTTTGTGCCCGGCCAGATTGACTAAACTACCGGGCCAATGGGCTGCGATCGACCCAAACTTGCAGTCATGGCTCCAGCAGGGGCGCATTTCTCGCTATGAAGCGCCAATGCTCTATCGCACTAGATTCAGCAGTTCTTTGGGGGAGGCCAGCAGGTCAATGGCGACAAAAAAGATCTTGCCCTCGGGGTTGATCAAAAATCGCCAGGCAATATTCATACCGACCCCAGCACCAAACCAGGGGGTTTGTACCTTGCCGGTCACCTTGATCTGGGTAAACCCATCGGCGGCGGGCTCGACCACCCCTCGCTCAGGAATCAGGCTGAGGTTTTGGCAGTCTTCTTGAAAGAACCGCAGCACGTTGGTTTTGCCCACAATTGGCCGCTGGAACGGGGGCTGTAGAGCACCGTCGTCAGTAAACAGCTCAATTAAGGCGTCAAAATCGTTGGCGTTGAGGTTATTCATGTAGGCCAACACGGTGGGGTTATCGACCCCCTCGATGGTGACCTGGCGGCGTTTGTCGGTGGCTATAGGTGGCACTACCGGCTCGGCCACGCGGGTGTAAGCCCCCATCTGCTTGGGGTCAAAGCCCATATCGACCACGGCATTGCGCAGCACCGTAATCTGCTGGCCCGACTCTAGGTTGCGAATCGATTGCAGCACGGCTGAAGCATTGGCAGATAGCTGATAGCCCTCGGGAATGGGAGCCACAAAGCCTTCTTCCATCCACTGACCGAGCTTGTACCAGAACCCCAGCTTGATATTGGGCGACCAGGTGGAGTAGGTGCGGCCAATGGGGGTGTCAGCCCGGTTGGCTAGGTCACACATAGCCTGGGACTGCTCTTGGAACGACATGGCGCGAATCTCGTTCATGGTCGCTTCGGCAAACTGCATGCTGGCCGCGCCAGGGGCCGCAATGGTGATGCCCTTACCCATATCGAGGTAGGCGAACCAAATTAATGCCAGCTGATCTTCGGCGCTTAGCTGGGTGAAGCGGGCTATGGTAGCGGGTACCGCATCAGCAGTCAGGGTGCTGGGAAAGATGTTGCGGGCTGAATCGAGAGTAAACGGCATAAAAAAGTTCTTCCTTGGGGGCTTGGGGAGCGTGATGCACAGGTGCCAATGAAGCTGAGATTTTTGACGATCTAAAGCTTCGCCTGTCTAAGATTCAGTCTAAGGAAGAAGGGGACAAGCTGCCGTGAAGAAATGAGAAGCGCGATCGCATTAATTAGAGAAATTCAGGCAAATGCCCCGGGGAGGGATATGTTTTGTGCTCTTCTAGGCTCTAACCTGCTCACCGAATTCATCTATCTCTGGGAACTAATGGCAACGATTCGATCTGATACTTTGATTTGGGGTCAAAATCCCTAGAATAGAAATAGTTCACAATTGTGTTTGGCGGATATAACCCTATGGAAACCCTTGCCCTGACTGCCCCCAATGTGGAGCAAGTGCTCGACGAGCTGCGCCCCTACCTGCTGGCCGACGGCGGCAATGTGGAGCTGGTCGAAATCGACGGCCCCGTGGTGAAGCTGCGCCTGCAAGGGGCCTGTGGCTCTTGCCCTAGCTCTGCCATGACCCTGCGCATGGGCATTGAGCGTCGCCTGCGGGAGTTTATCCCCGAGATCGCTGAAATTGAGCAGGTGTTTTAGGGAAATTTTCTCCGACGGCAATTCTACGTGAATCATGCCAATCCCTAGGGCGGGCGTCTCGCCTGCACCGACAAGATGCCTGCCCTAACGGCATGAATCACCTCAGGTTGCCATATCTCACCCTCGTAGATCCTCCATCCCCCGATGAGAATGCGCCCTTGCCATGTCGGGGGATTCACTGTATTTGCTGATATTCTTTTGTATTGGCGACGGAGTTGCCTAGGTTGATAGGCCCTACGTTGATAGATCGCATTTAGGGAATTTGCAGTGCTCGATCTAAAGCAAATACGAGAAAACCCGGAGCGGGTGCAGGCAGCACTGAGCCAGCGGGGTGGCTACGATCTCACGGCTCTGTTGGAGCTAGATCAAGCGCAGAGAAAGCTGGAGACGGTGCGATCGCAGCTTCAGGCCCGCAGCAACGAAATTGGCAAACAGGTAGGTCAAACCATCAAAGCCGGAGCCGCCCCCAACGGCCCTGAAGTCGCCGCCCTCAAAGATGAAGGCAACCAGGTCAAGGCCGAACTACAAACCCTAGAACCCCAAGAACGCGAGCTCAAAGCCCAGATCGAAGCGATTTTGCTGGGCCTACCCAACCTGCCCAGCGACACCACCCCCGTCGGCAAAGACGAAACCGAGAATGTCGAAGTGCGCCGCTGGGGCGACGAGTATCTGCCCCAGCAGCCCGCCAAACCCCACTGGGAAATTGGCGAAACTCTTGGAATTCTTGACTTTAAGCGCGCCGCCGAAAAAATTGCTCAGAGCCGCTTTGTGGTGCTCAAGGGGGCAGGGGCAGCCCTAGAGCGAGCGCTGATCTCCTTCATGCTCGATCGCCACACCAAGGCGGGCTACGACGAGATCAGCCCTCCCTACCTGATCAACTCTGCCGCGCTCACCGCCTCGGGCCAGTTGCCCAAATTTGCCGAAGAGAGCTTCCAGTGCCTCAACGACGACCTCTGGCTGACCCCCACCGCCGAGGTGCCCCTCACCAACCTGCACCGCGACGATATTCTCACCAGCGATCAGCTGCCCATTCACTACTGCGCCTACACCCCCTGCTTCCGTCGCGAGGCAGGCAGCTACGGCAAAGACACTCGGGGTCTGATCCGCCTGCACCAGTTCAACAAGGTGGAGATGTATAAGTTCGTCCACCCCGACCATTCTTTTGACGAGCTAGAAGCCCTGGTGAGCGATGCCGAAGACATTTTGCAACAGCTGAAGCTGCCCTACCGGGTATTGGCGCTCTGTACCGGCGATCTGGGCTTTGCTAGCTGCAAGACCTACGACCTTGAGGTGTGGATGCCCTCTTCTGAGAACTACCGGGAGATCTCTAGCTGCTCGAACTGTTTAGATTTCCAGGCCCGCCGCGCCAACGTGCGGTTTAAAGCAGCTGGTCAAAAGGGCACCCAGTACGTGCACACTCTCAACGGGTCGGGCCTAGCCATTGGCCGCACCATGGCCGCCATTTTAGAAAACTACCAGGAGGCCAACGGCTCGGTGCGCGTGCCTGAGGTGCTGCAAACCTACCTAGGCCGTGAGTATCTCTAGACCGCTACAGCGGAAAGCGGTAGACAATTGCCCCAGTATCTTTGACATCAAAGGATGCGTTGAGCAGCTGGGCTTTTTGATCGAGAAACGCCTTGGCCTGCTCCACAGGTATCTGCGCTGCCGCTGCAAATTGAACAATGGTGAGGTCGCCTGACTGACTTTGAAGCAGCTGTAAAAAAAGTTGCTCCTGCTGGAGCGCCAGCGCTTGAGATGATTGCTGGTTATTGTGGCGTAGATTCCACGCTAGCCAACTGCCTAGGGCTGTGGGAGCTAGGCCAAACAGCACCAAAGCAGCACTGGCCTCAGCCCGATCCTCCCAATCGTCATCGTCGGAGCCAATCAGTTGGGTGGTCGCGAGTAGCGTGATCGATAGCCCAAATAGCAAACAAGCCCCAGCCAGAGCCTTTTGTAACATCCGCATAACGGTATCCTCTTCCGGTCTATCTCGATTTTGGCAGTAACTGCGGCGATCGCCTCTCCACCTAAACCGCAGAGATTAGCTACTTTACCCTCTTTATAGTGCCAAGCAGCCCAGCCAGCCATGGCCTAGCTTTTTAAGCTAAATACCTGCTTCAACACCGCCAGTCGTGAACAATCCCAATAGTCGATGTGGGAGATGACCTTGCCGTCTTCGCCTAGTCCTAGTTCGCTCCGGCCGGGAATGCTCATGCGCGGCTGCCATGGCACCGGGGCCACCCAGCTCAGGGTCCAGTGGGTGGTGATGTGGCTGGGGCTGACATATTTAATATCGTGCAGTTGCAGGTCAACATCTTTAAACCAGCGGCTGATAAAGCCAATCATATGCCGGTAGCGATCGACACCACGAAACTTATTTAGCGGATCTTGAAAGTACACGTCATCGGCGTAGAGGTGGTAGCTTTGGTCATGGGGAAAGCGCTGATAGTCAAGGCGAATTTGGTCGATTATGTCCATTGATTGAATTTAGCAGGAGACAATTTTCAAAATGGGCGATCGTAGCGCTGATCTCTAACCTAAACGGCAGGAGAAATTCGTGAGCATTCTTCCTCCTCATTGGTGACTCAGCAGTGTAACGACCAAGATAAGCGGCAATAGATAACGTTGGCAACCTCACCAAGATCCCTCAGCTGTCTGCTGTATGGACTTGTTGTCTGCATAATTTTTGCAAGCTCTATTCCCTAAAGCAGGGACGCAATCACTGACGTTTACGTCTGATACTCAATCAACATTTGGCTCAAGTATCTGCTCAATCAATTCCTGGCCAGAACTACATTTATTGATCAAATGTTCTAGCAATTGACAAATGCCTTAATATACATCGTCGGCTAATTGTACTTCCGGTAATCATTGGCTCTGCTGGCATGAATATGCTGAAGGAACTGCTGCTATCCGGTGTTGTCAACTTTTCGAGACTGTCCGATTTTTCGAGCGAGTTAAGGTCATTACCCATAGATGCACTGCCCCCTACAGTTTGCCCTGGCTCTTGATGCGCAGGTAGCTCTCGACCAGAGGTTCTGAGATCTGGTGGGCGGGGGCGTCGAGCACCAGCACCCCGCGCCGTTTGAGGCGGGCAAAGGCGGCTTCCCGTTGACTGAGCAAGTCTAACGCAACGGCGCGCTGGTAGGCGGCATCGACCTCGGTGGTGGGCTGGTGGGCCTGGCGATCGATCGCCGGATCGCGCAGGGTAATGCAAAAGGGCAGGTGGCGGGGCCGCAGGCGGGCCAGGGCCGAGAGCAGTTCGGCGCTGGCAGTTTCATCGACAATGTCGGTGATGATGACCACCAGAGAGCGGCGGTGCTGCTGCTGGGCGGCGTGGGTGGCGGCGGCCAGGTAGTCAGATTCTTCGAGCACTGGCTCGATGGGGGTGAGGCGCTCGATCATCTGCTGAAAGTTGGCCCGCCCGCCCTTGGGGGGTAGCCAGGTGTGCAGGGTGCGATCGAACACGCCCAGGCCAACGCGATCGCCCCGTGACACCCCCGCCAGCGCCAGCGATAGGGCCGCATTCATACCCCAGTCGAAGCGGGTGAGGCCCTGCACCTGGGCGGTCATCAATCGACCGCGATCGAGCAAAATCAGCAGGGTTTGCTCGCGCTCCGGTTCTAACACCCGCACCAGAGGCTGGCTGAGGCGGGCAGTGGCCTTCCAGTCGATGAAGCGGGGGTCGTCGCCCGTGCCATATTCGCGCAGCTCGGCAAACTCGGTGCCCACGCCCATACGCCGCTTTTGCTTGAGGGTGCCGGTGGCTTGCAGGGCCAGTTTTACAGAAAGCTGATTCAGCCCGATCAGGTCGGGGTAGACGGCCACGGTGGCGGCGGCGGGCACCTGCCAGTCGGCCCAGGCCAGGCCCAGGGGGCTGCGCTGCTGAATGTGCAGATCGCCCCAGGGGTACTCGCCCCGCTGCTTGGGGTTGACGGTAAAGGTGACGGTCTCGGCGTCCTTACCATTCAGAGCAACCTCTAGGGGCATGGGGGTGCCGTCAAAGGCGGTGGGGTAGTTGTCGAACAGGCGCAGACGCACGGGGGTGGAAGCTTCCCCATGGAGCGAAATTGGATTATCGCGCCCGATCGACAGGCGGTGCAGCGGATCTCGCGTGATCGTGACGCGACGGGCTTTGACGCGGAACCCATCCCAAACCATCGCGGCTAGAACTGCGCCATCAAAGAGGAGCAGAGCGAGCAGGGCCACGATGAGGCGGTTAGGTGCGTCGAAAAAATTGGTCAGCAGGGTGACAGCCAGCCCGCCCCCCAGCAGCAGTCCGTAGGTGCGCCCGGTGGGGATGATCGCCATCAGCGGGGCACCGCGACGCTGTCGAGCACGGACTGAATGACGCGATCGCAGCTCAGCCCATCCAGCTGCGCCTCTGCCCCCAGCATCAGCCGGTGGCGCAGCAGGGGCAGGGCCACGGCTTTCACATTGTCGGGGGTGACAAACTCTTGGCCATTGAGCCAGGCGTGGGCTTTGCTGGCGGCCAGCCACTGCACGGTGGCTCGCGGCGAGGCCCCCAGCTCTAGATCGCCGTGCTGGCGAGTTTTGTGGGCCAGGGCCAGCAGGTAGTCGAGGATAGGTTCCTGCACGGGCATGGCCTTGACGGCCTGGCGGGCGGCGAGAATATGCTTGGCCGCAACGACGGGCTTGAGCTGACCCACATCCAGTCGTTTGGCCTCAAATCCACCCTGGGCATTGAGCAGCATTTGCTTCTCCGCCGCTGGGGCCGGGTAGCCGACAACGAGCTTAAAGAGAAAGCGATCGAGCTGGGCTTCGGGTAGAGGATAGGTGCCCTCGAATTCCAAAGGGTTCTGGGTGGCCACAACCCAAAACAGGTCGGGCAACGGGTGGCTGGTGCCGTCGAGGGTGACCTGCTGTTCTTCCATAGCTTCGAGCAGGGCCGACTGGGTTTTGGGCGGGGTGCGGTTGATCTCATCGGCGAGCAGCACCTGGGTAAAAACCGGGCCTTTTTTGAGGGTGAAGGTGCGGCTGGTGAGGTCAAAGACATTGGTGCCCGAGATATCTGACGGCAGAATGTCGGGGGTGAGCTGAATGCGGCCAAAGTCAGCCTGAATCAGCCGCGACAGCGCGCGCACCATCAGGGTTTTACCGGTGCCGGGCACCCCTTCGAGAATGACGTGCCCCCCGGCCAGCAGGGCCACCAACAGCTCCTGCACCAGGGATTCCTGACCCACCACCACGCCGCTGAGGGTGGTGCCGATGCGGGCGATCGCCGCCTGTAGATCACTTTGTTGCTCTTTCTGGCGCTCACTCATGTCCGCTGGTGTCTCCTGGGGTGTTGCCGGAGTAATGAAGGGATTGTACCCGCTGGAGCCAGTCGCGTAGCTGGCTTTCACCCCTGGGGATGGGCGGATTTAGAATTGCCGCCAGGTCAGTGGTAGAGCGACCGGACTGTTCATTCCAGGCGGCTTGCAGTTGCTCGTTAGGCACAGGCTTTTCCCCCAGGCCCAGGGATTTTTGCAGGTGAATGCGCTCGGCCTGGCTGAGGGTTTGCACCACAAAGTCGTGGCTACCGGCCTTGTGCAACACCCCGGCCAGGGCCTGAATGTAGGCCTGGCTGTTGTCCACGGTGGGGGTTTGCAGGGATCGCCGCTGGCCCAGCCTGCGGTTGAAGGCTAGCAGGGCGATTAGGATGACGGCTAGAGCTTGGGCAACCAGGATAATTAGCGGCGTGCGGGCCAGGTAGCTCAGCCAGTTGTCGGCGTTGGTTTCGGCGGCGATCGCTTCTTCATCCCGATAGCCGTGCAGGTACTCATCCACCCACACCCGGCCACCGGCCTCGGCGACCAGCTCCGTCAAAAAGGCAAAATTGCCCGGCTGGTTTTGGTAGGCATTGGCTCCGAGGTGAGGGGTTGCGGCCACCACAAACTGGCCCGATTCAAACGCCTGTCGCCACACCACCGCCCCGTAGTCATCTTCTAAAATCACCTGCTGGGTAGAACTGGCCCCATAGCGGCGGCGAGTGTCGATTTTTACCGCGCCTGCCTCGCTGGTCAGGGTTTGCGAAAAGGGAGCCGCCGTGGCTGGCGTCTTGACCCCCAGCACCACCAGCCGATGGCCCGCCTCCACCCACTGGGGCATCCAGGGTAGCAGCGACGGTAAATTTTGCTCATCGATAAACCCTGACAGCACCACAAGCAATGTCTCAGAGGCCGCAGGCAGATTTTGAATCAGGGTGACGGTGGTCTCCGCTGGGTCGCCCAATTGTTCCAATAGCGCCTCTACCGGGCGCTGCCAACGCTGTACGGCAATTCCCTGCTGTGCCAAGGATTCGTACCAGGCACTATAGCCTGCCGGGCCACGGTGCCAGGTCGAGCCGCTGTCTGATCGGCTAGTGGCGGGCGCACCCAAAATCAGCAAACCCAGCAGCAGGGCCAGGGCCAACAATCCCACCAAGAGGCGGCGCTGGGGGAGCGATCGCATCACGACTGGGCGATCTCCTGGTAGGCGCGGCAGCAGCGTTGGTAGGTCTCCTCCGTAGCTGGGGCGTCGCCGTAGACAATGCGCTCGTGGGTGCGAATCAGCAGTTCGTAGGGGCGGCTGGGGCTAGCGACTAGACAATCCAGGTACTCGCCGTCGGTGCGGCTGGGGCGGTAGAGCACCGTTTCGGTGTCATTGAGCCGGGCGAGCCCCGCCATGTAGAGGGCTTTGCAGGCGGCGGCATAGTCACCCTGCTGAGCCAGCCGCTGGGCCTCGCGCCACCAGTGGGCGGCATGCTTGAGGGCAGCTTCAGAAGGAGTGGAGCGTTGGGTAGGACGCACTCGCCGCTGACTCTGGCTGAGGTAGGCGGTGATACCTCGGTAGAGCAGCCATGCCGTACAGAGGGTAAGAGCGGCGATCGCACACCAAAACAACCCCTCTGCCACGGGCCGAAGCCAGGGCCACTGGGGAATGTCAGGGCTATCCACATCGACCTTAGAAAACTGGTACTCAAACCATTCCCCCAGGTTTTGAAACCCCTGGCGAATTTGCCAGGCTGGTGAATTGGCGCGGTGGGGCAGGTCAGGCATGGTCGGTAGGCGCTAAGTCTGGCCCCATTATGGCTGCTAACAAGCTCCAGAGATTAAGCCCCTTCTGATTTTTAGGGCAGCGCCCATACGATTGCCCCCTAGGGCTCTAGAAATGGAGCCTGCTGCAGGCTAGAGCTGTGGTCGCCATACTTAAATCCGCAGTGACTGCACCGCTGCTGTTGAAAACTAGGATCTTGGGGCTCTAGACCATCTCCCTGCACCACCACGTAGCCCTTCCCCTGGGGACACTCAAGAAAAATCGGCCCGTAGAAACTATCGTTTTGGGGAAATAGGTCAACCTTTTCGGTGAGATATTCGCTGAGGTAGGCCCGATTGGCTGCGGTAGGCAGATCGTTTTCATCTACGTCAGTGTAGAAATAGTCGATAAACTCTAGCCATTCAAGCAGGCGATCGTCATCTTCGGCACGCTTCCAAATTTGAGCAACTTGATCGATCTGCTCTTCAGAATCGAGATCTGGATTGGTGATCAACAGGTAATAGTTCCACACCTGGGCTTTTTGATCTGAGCTCAGATGAGAGAGAAATTGCTGATCCAGGGTGGGAGGTTTCATGGTGTTTAGCTGAACGCTCCGAGTGCTTGAGATATTGCAAGTAGGTCAAGAGATTAGACCACTTAACGATACTACTTACAAAGTTATGGAATGATTTTTTACTGTGAATCTTTGATGTTTCCTGAAGATACCTTTATCAACATGCAGACCAAGTCCAGATCAAGATCTAGAGTCATTCTAAAAGCAAGACTTTACCTCTGGACTTGGATCAGATTTGCCTACACATCTAGGGCGTTTGACTGGCATCTCCTTCGTACAGCTTTAGAAAGGTTTCTCTGAGCCGCATTAGAGCACGAGACTCTCGCTTTCTCAGTGCCTGAACCGTAGGCACTGAGTCACCCTGGGCCATCAGCTTATAGTGATGGCGTATTTGTTCGTAGGTTTTACGATGGAGAAACTTCATGCGAATGAGAGACTGATCTTCCTTAGAAAGCTGGTTGAGAGCAACCTCAAGATATTCCAGCTGCTCAATCAGTTCTGACTCGACTAATGGACTCTTGGCGGGGCTAGTGAGGGTAGTCAGAGCCACCACCTTACGTTCATCTTTAATCGCCGCATCGACCCGATTTCTGAGAATATTCAGACAGACCTGACGAAGCCAGGCTTCAGGCTTTTTGATCGGTTGATTGTGCTGGCGAATGTAGGCAATACCCCGAGTGACAGCTTCAACGATGACCTCATCAAGATCGACGTAGGGAATATGCCACTGTCGAGCAAACCGAATCAGAAACTTATACAGGGCAGTTCCTTTGAATTCGTCTGACATGAGTAAATAACTCACTGCCGTGACAAATTCATGAATCAGCTCATGGTCAGGCGTCTGCTCAGGACACTGCGGGGGCTTAGCCATGGTGGTTTCCTCGTAGGGTGAGCGGGGGGCTGACAGAAAAAAACAGATACCAGTCAGGATTGGTAGGGGTTAACGCAGCTGTATAGTCAAAAGTACAGTCGGGGCCATTGACCAAATCGCTCAACCCACTGCTTGGATTAAGCTGCGGCGGTGGCGGCTGACGGCGACTTTTTACTAAGGTGATGATGCTGTTTAAGACCTGTTGGGTAAAGCGAATTGCGATCGCAATCCATCCCCTAGAGCGCAGTCGATCGGAAATATCGACTACATCGGTATCTGGAATCGCAAAGTTGATAACCATCGGTCTATGTCCTCAACGAACGGGGTGCGTGATTAAACTGTCTGTGGGGTAGTGGGCGCTGGCACAAAAGTGTGACCGAGTTGGACAAATTTTCTTGCTGAGCGTCACACAATCCCGATTCAGAACCGATAATTTTTAGGGAGCATGGCATTGCAATGCCCCTAAAAACCAGGGGTATACAGACAGGATTTGGCCTTGAGCAAGATTAAATCCGCCAGGCTGGCTCGATCAGCAGGGTGTTGCCCTGGCGATCGATAGGGCGAATGGCATCCCCCGCTTGAAAGCTGTAGCTAGCCAAGGCCGACCGGGCCTTCCAGTAGACACCGTTGACGCGCACGACCCACTCCAACCCTGGCTTGACCACGGAGTGAATCACCCCCTCGCCGGGGTAGAGCTTGCTGTCTAAGACAGCTCTCATCGTCTGGTTAAAGATGGACATGGGCTACCACCTCCCGTTTTTCGCTTGTCTATTAGTGGAGAAAGGTGGGGATGTGTGACAGCTTGTAGTATGTTTACGTCAAATCCGACTGCCAAAACCCTAAGGCCCAAAGGGCCAACTCGTAGGGGCGAATGGCATTCGCCCTGCTGCATCAGAGGTGCTAGCCAGGATTCGATATAATCCCGATTCGAAGTAGGTGGATTGCTTAGGGGCCAACGGTATTGGCCCAGCCCAACCGGGGCTAGCCAAATAGTGACCCTGCGATGGTGCATCACTGCGCGGATGCACTCTAATTTTCATCCTTCGGGATGCTGCCGTGGCAGCCTGGACAATGGGTATCGCTGGGCGGTCTGGCAGATTGCCAGACCGTCGACAGCAGCTCTCTCCCTAGGCTTACTCCACGACCAGGCGAGACAGGCTGGTGCCGGGGTAGTAGTTGCCCAAAATTTGAGTGTAGTCGTAGCCCTTAGCGGCCAGCTCCATGGCCCCAGTTTGGCTCATACCAAAGCCGCCGTGGGCCGCCTGCACGATCGCCTCGGTGGCCGCATAGAGCGACTCTACAATGCCACCGTTGTGGCTGATAAACTCGCCTGTGGTACCAGCCACGGCGGCCTGGGTGGTGTTGGTCTCTTTGCCAATGCCCAGGTAGGCCTGGTAGCGCTGGGTGTTGTCGAGGTCGTAGGCGCGCTTGGCGTGGCGCACATGGTGCACCAAGGCGTAAGATCGGGCGGCGACGGCCTGGGCCTTGAGCGCCTCTAGGGGCCAGTTGACATACATTTCGCTGCCCACCACGCTGCTCAGGTAGTCGTGCATGAGCACAAAGTTGACCGCCATCAGCCCCGAGCCATCGGTGAGCAGCAGTACCCGTCCTTTGTACCAGCTGTCGCCCACGTAGACATAGCCGCCTTCGCCAGGTTCTAACCAGACGGCGTTACCGAGGCCACAGCCGCCCGCCGCCATGCCTGACCCCTGGGGTCGCACGACGGTGCTTTTTTGGGCGGGCAGGTTGCAGTAGTTCTGACCGTTGAGATCCATCAGGTAGCCGTCAACGGAGGTAGCGACCTCTAGATTTGAGGCATTTTTGGCGATCGCCACCCGCATTTCTAAGTTTGTGTCAATGGTTTTGCCGGGGTCAAAGGCAACACTGGCAGCGGGCCTGGAGGCAGGCGGGGTCGTCGGCTGAGGGACTGACCGATTACTCACGGCGGCATTGGTCGCCGAAGCAGCGCTAGGGGCGCTGGCAGCTTGAACGGGAGATGTACGAGGGGCGATCGCCGGTTCACCGTCGGTCACTGCTGCCCCAAGTGTCGCCTCAGGCTCTGCCGGCACCTGGGCCATCAATCGCCGCGCCCGGTATAAGTCGACAATCGACTGCCGCACCATGCCCGTCGATTGCCACAGCACAGGGCTGAGGGGGCGTGGCTCTGAGTTGCCCTTGGCACCCGCCGCGGCGATCTGCACCAGCAGCAACCCGCCAAAAGCCAGACCACCAAATACTTTGAGTCGGGGGTTGCCCATGCCCTGCCGCCAAGACGACTGTAGCCCTTCTAACCTGAGCGGCTTGAGCTTAACCGACTTGAGTCGCACGGGCTTCAGCTTGGGCAGCTGAGCCTTCCAGAGATCTCTCATGATGGTTTAACTCAACATCCAGACGCAACAACAAAGAGACAGGCAGCCTCTCCCTATTTAAGTCTAAACATTAACAAATGCGTCAATCAGGACACAATTTTCACATATATCACAAAAGAAAAGGGTGCAAAAGAAATGGGCTGCAAGGAAGAGTCTGCTTTCTGGCAGCGACCTCAGGGCAAAGCCGCCGCCAGAAAGACTGCCCTGTAGAACACAGGTATCAGAGAGCACCCAAGCGCAACTTAGATCTCAGCAACGGAGTTGAGGCCAACAATGTCTTCGTAGGCCGCTGCCACAATGCACACCGACATGGGAATGGTCACCAGTAGACCAATGCCTAGCAGCAGCGCTCCCCCCACATTGAGGAAGAAGATGGCCACCAGCAGTACAAAAAAGGAGAACCATTTTTTGGTGATCAGTTGGCGGCTGGTTTCCATGGCTTGCCAGAAGTCGGCACTCTTATCGATCACCAGCGGCTGCGCAAATAGGTAGGCCACAATGAGATAAATGCCCGGCAAAATCAAAAACACCAGACCGATGAATGTCAAGATACCTGAGACCAGTGCAGTCAGAAAAATAGGCAAAAACTTGTTGAAGCCCTGAAAGAAATCATTGAACTCGGCAGAGCGGCCTCGGGCTACTTGAAAGGCCACAAAATAGTAGCCAGCGCTCAACACCGGGGTGACAATGCTGTAAACAAAGCTGAGAATGCCGCCGCCCGGAGAATCTTCGCCGCCCCCAGCCCCCAGGGGAAAAGGCAGCACAGAGATCACCCCCTGAATCACCACCAGCAGCAGCGTAAATAAAACAAAGAGCGGAGCCTTGGTCTTAAAAATTTCCCAGCCACGGCTAAAGTAATCGCCGATTTTGACCTCGTAATCTCGATTCATCAAATCAGAGCTAAAGCTGCTCATCACCTGTCTCCTCCAGCCATAAATGGTTATGTGTAGAATATCGGCTCTACATTAACCGGGCTTAAAGTTGCGGCAAAAGTTAATCTGAGAGGTCAATCGACCACCGGGCTGCCGTGGTGATGAATCATATACCACTGCCCTGCTATGCGCTCAAACCCGTTGGTGGCCATCGATCGCGCCTCTAGCCGCCGGTCGCCGCCGCTAATTTGCAACACATTCTCAACCAGTACAACGTAGGCCAGGTCGCCACTGACCTCCACAGTGAGAATATCGATGTCAATCTCTAGGTAGCTGGTGTTTTGAAAGATGCTCTCCCAGGCGTCGCGGATGGCGGGCCAGCCTTTCAGGGCGTCGCGGCCAGGGTGAATGCAGAGACAGCCCATGCCCTTCGACCAGACTGCCTCTATGGCTTCGAGATCTTTTTTCTCAAAGGAGCGGTAGAAAGCCTTGTTTGCAGCCAAGACCAGGTCGCGATCGCCCGTCATAGAGTCGCCAGCCGCTACAGAATCGCCAGCCATAGAGTCCTCACTGATAAGATACAGGGGCGTTTCCCTGCCTCCTGTCTTGAGCATAGCTAACGGCAGGGGAAGCAACCACCTTCGGCCCCAAAGTTGTGCCCCCGCATGTTAAAGCTCGAAAATCTCTCTAAACGCTACGGTTCTAAGTCAGTCCTGCACAACCTCAGTCTGCACCTCCAGCCGGGGGAAATTTACGGGTTGCTTGGCCCCAACGGAGCGGGCAAAACCACGACCATCAACATTATCTGCGGGCTGCTCAAGGCCGACAGCGGTACGGTGACCATTGGCGATCGCCCCGCCGGAGAGGCCACCAAAGCCTGGGTCGGGGTGATGCCCCAGAGCAATCTGCTCTACGGCAGCCTGACATGCAGCGACAATCTCTTCTTTTTTGGTCGTCTCTACGGTCTGTCGCGCCAAGACTGCAAGCGGCGGGTAGATGTGTGCCTAGACTCGGTGAACTTGCTAGATAAGAAACATATCCCTGTGGAGCGCCTCAGCGGCGGCATGCAGCGGCGGCTGAGCATGGCGGCGGCCATGCTGCACCGACCCAAGCTGGTCATTCTCGACGAGCCCACCACCGGCCTCGATATCGAAGCCCGCCAGGAGCTGTGGCAGCTGATTCGCCAGTTTAAATCGATGGGGGTGACGGTGCTGCTCACCTCCCACCTGCTGGATGAGGTGGAGCGGCTGTGCCAGCGCATTGGCATTTTGCGCCAGGGCGAACTGTTGGCTGAGGGCACCCTGGCAGAGCTGCGATCGCGCATTCCCGCCCAGGAGGTAGTCACGGTGGAAACGCCGGATGTGGCAGGGGCGATCGCCCGCGCCCAGCGCCTCGGCTACCCCCACCGCATCTACGATGGCGACCTAGCCTTTTGGGTACCCGACAAGCTCGAACTCAAAGATCTGCTCGATCGCTTTGAGGGCATCCCCCTCGACTCGATCGCGAGGCACCCGGTCAAGCTAGAGCATGTCTATCTAGAGGTGACCCGCCAGCCCGCGGTAGTGGCGTAAGGGCAGGGCTGCCTCTACGCAATGCGACTGAGGCGTCCGCTGGCACCCACGCAGAGACCCGCCAGCAAAAACGCCAGGGCCGCGATCGCGGTAATAATCGTCGGCGCTAGCCCGCTATTGCTAAACACCCCGCCCCCCAAACTAGCCGCCAAAGCGCCGCCGCTGAAGTAGGTGCCCGTACCCAGCCCAGCCCGATCCGGGGGCACCATCGTCAAGGCAAAAGGCAGCGTGCCGTTAGACACCAGACTGAGAGCAGCGCCAAACAGGGCTGCCAGCCCCATTCCCACCGCTGTGCTAGAGATCGCGCCGACTAAAACCGCCAGCCCCGCCATGGCGCTCAGCCCCAGCACCATGGCCCGACGGTTGCCCAGGTGCGCGGCTACCCGCCCCGAGGGTATCGCCGTCACCGCCAGGGCGATAAACAGAGTGCCCAGCACCAGCGGCGTATTGGCCTCGGGCACCTGCTGGGCCAGGGCCATGGGCAGCGCCATCATCACCAGCCGAAAGCCCAGACTCACCCCCACCCCAGCGCCAAACACCAGACCTAGCCCGGCCCAGGGCAGCGGTGTTGCCTGCGAGTCAGCGAGGGAGTTGGGCAATCCTGCCGCTAGACCCTGGGGCTTGGCCCACCGCAGAGCCAGGGTCGCCAACAGCAGCACCCCAGACCCCAGGCCAAACGCCACAAACGGCCCCAAACTGAGAATAAACGGCCCCGCCAGCGGCCCCATCGCCCCCGCCAGCCCACCCACCAGGGTGAGAATGCTCGCCGCCTGGGGGAGCCCAGTGCCCCAGGCATAGCGCCCCAGCAGCGACAGCGCCGGGCTGCGAAACACCGCCATGGCCATGGCCCAGGCCACCATCAGCAGCGGTAGCCCCCAGCGCAGCGCCCCCTGCCCCCACACCAGCGCCGTAGGAATCACAAAAAATAAACCCGCCGCCGCGATCACCCCGAGGCTGATGATGGGTAGGCGAGTGCCAATCTGGTGCTGCATCTGGTCAGAAAACGTGCCAAACAGCGGCTCGATCGCCATAGCCAGCAAGTTCTCAACCACCAGCAGACCCACCGCCAGCCCCGCCGGAAAGCCCAGCTGGGTGAGCAACTGCACCAGGTAGAGGTTGTAGACCACCCACAGCAGAGCGATCGCCCCCTGCATCAGGGCTAGGCCCCACACCGGCCCCCAGAGAATAGACTTCGCCGCCTGTACTTTAGCCATGGCCTTATCACTCTGTTGTGGGTCTCAAAACCTTAGCTCTTCTACCACGATCGCCGCCAGTTTCGCCGAAGCGCCCGATTTGCCCCGCACCGATCGCAGATCTTGGCGAATAGTGGCTAGAGCAGCGGGTTCCTCTAGATAGCCCACCACTGTTGCCGCCACGCTCTGGGGGGTGAGCCGCCCGATTAGCTCCGGCACCACCTCGCGTTTAGCCCAAATATTGGGCCAGGCAAACAGCCGCCCTTCTTTAAAAATTTGCCGCAGCATCAGGGTATTGATCACCTTGGCAAGGCTGTCTCCCACCAGGGGCAGGTTGGCCAGCAGCCCCGGAATGCCATCCCAGGCTTTCATCACCTCTAGTTTTTGGGTGGGCAGCAGCACCACCATGGGCACTCCCAGCGACCCCAACTCAGCGGTGTTGGCCCCCACGGTGGTAATGCAAAACTGCATCTGGGCCATGACATCGTAGGCGGGGTGAGCCTGCCACAGCAGCACCTCCAGTCCGCTGGGGGTACGCAGCCGAGGCAGGGGCGTATCGGCCCCGACCAGCTCCGCCGTAGCGGCCCCCTCAAACAGGCGAATGTCGGGGTTTTGGGCAGCATCGGCAAACTGGGCCAGGGCCTCTAGCGACAGCATCGGCGCTACCGGAATCACAAACTGGGTTTGGGGCCGCCGCTGGTGAATGGCCTCGGCGGCCCCCAGGCAAAAGGGCAGACCCACGCTGAGCTTGTTTTTCTTCGACCCTGGCATAATGCCAATTAGGTCGTGGTCGGGGTGAAGGTGGAGGCGATCGCGCACCGTCTGCTGGTCAGCGCCATTGATTTGCACATCGGCCATCAGGTCGCCAATCACCTCGCACTTGGCACGAAACTGCGCTGGCGCTGCTTCGACAATGTTGGGGGTCATGCAGCCAAAGCGATCGACCCAGCGGTGCCAGCGAGCATCCCACTCGGCGTAGATCACGGTGCGGTAGCCCAGGCGCTTGCCGATCAGCACTGGATAAACCTGGTCGCCACCGAGGAAAAGCACCACGCCCTGGGGGTGCCAGTCCCAGTTTTCAGCGGTTTTGCCCGCCAGCAAGAAAGAGAAAAAGTGCTGGGGAGCCTGGACGCGATCGACCCCCGGCAGGGCACGGGCCATGTCGGTCTCACGACCGGAGGCATTGGCACAGGGCGACAGCACCACCGAAATGCGGGTTTGCGCGGGAACTTGCTCTCGCAACGCCTGCACCACCGGGCGCACCCAGGTCGAAATTTCCCCCGGCCCGTTGGAGAGAATCAAAATATCGCTGGGTGATGTATCTCTGGATAGCATCGGCAAAGCCCACCCGACAACGAGGCAAGTCTCTCTAGCTTAGGGCGTAATGCGATCGCCTTAGTAAAGGCGCAGGGTGCTGTTTCTGTTCCCAGTGGAGCTACATCATCCATCCACAGGGAACAGAATCCCGAGCTTCATCAGCTGGCTCTTCTACAGCCCCTTACTCAATCAGCAAGGTTTTCGTCAAAATGACCATCCACGTCATCCCCTCTGGGGAGGCTGCGCCTCCGGTTCCACCTGATGCACCGCGATAAGCACCCATCCAGAGGGCTTATCGAGCATAATTGACGGATAATACCCTGTCGTCAGGGAGTTAGACATCAAAAATGAGGGATAACACCCTACAGTCAGGGACTTATCTCGCAGATCTGACATTTAATACATAGTTGTGCCGCAAAATCTTTTGGCGATGGCAAGCTGAGTTAAGTTATTTGTCTTCGCTATAAGTTGTAAAGCTTGTTGAATCCTGGTCAAGATTCGCAGAATTAATAGTGAATTTCTAAATGGATCGGACTAAGAATCAGACGTATAAGCCTTGGAAAATAGGCATTTTACCCAGAGGTCGCTCTGATATGTGGTCTCTGACTGATGATTACGAAGGCTTAAAGATTGACTTAATTTTTCATGATACTGACCAGATTGTGACAGTAAAGTTTGGGATTACTGACGCATACCGCGTTATCGATGAAGGATACAGATTAAGACAGCTTCAACATCTACCTTTACCAATGGAAGAGAGCATCTATTCTGTTTCTCAATCAGACATGGTGCAAGAATTAGTGGATGAAGCTTGTGGGATGTTGATTGAAGATCAACTAATCCACTATTTCATCGTTACTGATAATGATTGTATTGATGTAATTGTTAGGGATGGTGGGAATGAGCCGCAGTTAGAGTATAGGAGTGCGGCATGAATCCTGTTCAGCAATTGCAGCACAACAACTCTAGTGCAGCGGGCTGCCAAGATTGATCCATAATAAGCGGAGCGTGGCTCACAGCCGCTGATTAGAAACGTTCTGTCGCTTGCGCGTGGCGTTACGATGAGTGAGACCTTCAGAAATGAGGAGGTGATGGGCTATGGGTTTGAATTACAGTTATCAACTTTATTTTCATCGTGACAAACTTTGGCCTGTTTTACAGTCTCTTGCAGGTTTTGCAAAT
>NZ_JAYFES010000097.1:0-19567 GCF_055795045.1 Pseudanabaena sp. PCC 9330
TAGACTCAAAGACATGGCTGAGGTGCTTAGAATTCAACACTTTGAGCGTAACCCTCAGCCTTTCTTTCTGCACTTCACTCGTTGTCGAACTCAGGTCTTTACTGCTCTCGTCCAGCCGTCCTTCCAGCCGCCCTAGCGACGTGATCGACTGCAGCAGCAAGACCAGATCGGTCTTGGGCTGCCCGTTTCGACTGCTCCAGGCCGCAATTAACCGCCGCAACTGCTCCAGCAAGGTCGCCTGCGCATTGGAGGCGATCGCGCTCCTCAACCGAATACGCTACTGGCGGTAGCGGCTTGATTGGATCCAACGCATGGTACATGCTCTGGAAAGGGTTACTCGCCACCAGCTTATGCTGGATACCCCAGTGACAAGCCGCTGACAACTGCATTAGGGTGCGGCAAGCCTGGGATTGGGTGGTGACTTTGAGGAGTCGTTGGCGAAACTTTAGCGGGTCTATCAACCCATCGGTCTTACACCGACCAATGTGGGCTTACTAGATGGGCGAAGCACCTGTTTTTACTGAAAGCCTATGGCGGAATTTGAACCCGCGACCGCTCGATTACGAATCGAACAAGAGTTGCCTTCTTGCAAGGGTTTTGGAAGGACAAAATTAGCTTAAACCCAGTTTACACCCAAATGGAATTCTTCCCCTATTTATCAGCCAATTTTGTTGCCGCCAACAGGCATTACTTGCTCCTATAAACGCTCAAAGCATTGTCTAGATTAGGGTTATAGACGATTGCTTCTCAGGCTCTTTCACAAGCAATCCCACTCTTCTAGAAAAGCCAGCGTGGAGTGAGAGGAGCGTCCCCTCAGTAGTGATAGAGCACTTGACCGTTGATCGAGTGGTCATCAGTGTCTTGTCGCCCAAGGAGTAGGATATTAAGGCATAGGCTAGTTTAAACCCCAAAAATGACACAGTTGTGGGAATTTCAATCTCTATTGAACCTTTCTGACTTGCAGAAGGGCTTACCCGCCATTACCCCGGCTTTTGGAGCAGCTCTTGCAGAAGCAGGTGCGATTTGACTCAGTGAGCAAGGGCATCAGCCTGGCGTTGCTCTTGAGGTGGAAGGCAGCTTTTCTGGAGCCTTTGTGCTCTTGTGGCCCCAGGTTACCGAGCAAATGCGCCGTTGCTGGAATGATCAGGATTACACCACCGAACAGGGTGCCTATGGTGTTGCATTGCTTTTAATCCAGCGGCTTACCAGCTCCACGGTTGTAGGGCGCTCTCGCCGAGGACTCGCCTTTGACTATTGGTTGGGGAATGTGTCCGATTCAGCTGAACTGCCTTTTGAGAAGTCTGCTCGACTGGAGGTATCTGGCATTCGTCGGGGCTATTCTCCTGCGGGGACAGTTCCTGAACGGAGGCCGGTTTGCTCCAGAGTTACACTGAAAGAGGCACAGGTGCAGGCCGCAGACAGTCTCTCGCCAGCCTACATTGCGGTTATTGAGTTTAGTCAGCCTTTAGCCTGGGTTGTGGAGCAATGAGTCAGGTTCAAGATATTCACCGGCAATCCATGGATTTGGCAGAACAGGCTGATCTTAAAAGACTGCGCGGAGAGACATCTCAGGTGCAAGCGCTTTTACGACAGGCGTTGGCATTAGAGGCCGAGGCGGCAGACATGGTGGCTAATGATATGACAGCTGAGCCGACCCGCTCTGTCTTACACCGTAGTGCGGCAGCCCTAGCTATCGAGTGTGGTGAGTTGTCCCTGGCAGAAAAGCTAATTGCCAGGGCTTTGGCCGGTGCTCCTCCCTCGGATATTGGCGTAGAATTTAAAGGCTTGTTTATCCAAATCAACCTGCGCAACTATCTCGATCGCTACGGGGTGACGCTGACAGAAGATCAGTTGCAGCTTTTATCGTGTTGATTGGCCGCGATCGCCCTCAACTGGCCAACAACTCCCCCTGTCCTTGAATGCGATGGTCATTCGACCCGCCCAAGGCGAGCGCACTACTGCTAAGTCAGCTCTGCCATCTCCTAGCGCTGAGCCTCATTGGCCCATAGATTCGGTCATACCCCCAGCTTCTAGGGGCTTAGCAAGCGTTGCAGATCAACCAAGTCAGTGGTGAGGGGCATCTACTTATTAGGTATAGGTACTGTAATGTTGTAGCTACCCCTTGCCAAGGTTGGTCGAGGGTGAACGCTAGCAATACAGAAGAATCATCTTGCTCTATGGTGTTCCCTTGGATAGAGTAAGGCTGCATCTCATGCGTCTACCATGCCAAGATCGCTCAGGGTTCGTCAAGCGTGCGTTGACACCGTAAAGCTAGCTGTCCGTCGCAGTGGCTTTCCAAGCCAACGGGCACTCTCAGAAGACATTGGCATGTCTCTGGCAACTGTTAACAACTTTCTCACGGGTAAACCTGTAGATCGCGCCATCTTTCTAGAGCTGTGCGATAAGCTCTCCCTCGATTCCAGGGATATCTCTGACCTTGGCCCAGACACTGGCGATCGCGACATCGCCAACCCTGGCCCAGAAACCAGCAATCCCCTTAGCCAGCGCACCCTGGCTGCGATCGTGTTTACGGACGTGGTGTCGTTTACCCAACGTATGTCAGATGATGAGCTGCACACCCTGCTCCTGGTGCAGCGAGACTTTCAGCAGATGGAGGCTCTATGCCAGCAGTTTGGCGGGCGAATGCTCAAAAATTTAGGCGACGGGCTGCTGCTCTATTTTAATAGTGCCGAGCAGGCCATACTCTGTGCGATCGCCATTCAGCAATCCCTAGCCACCGCCGCTATCAATCTTTCCCCCGCAGATACTCTGGAGCACCGCATTGGCATCGACCTGGGGGATGTGGTGCACCGCGATCAAGATGTTATGGGCAATAGCGTCAACCTGGCGGCCCGGCTACAATCCCAGGCGATTCCGGGCGGCATTTGCCTATCCCAATCGGTCTATGACGTGGTTAGCGCCAGTTTGCCCATCCCCGTCACCTATGGCGGCAAGCAAGCGATCAAAGGGCTGGAAGCTCCCCTGCCGATTTACCATATTGCTCCCCCTGCTGCCCTTTCTTCCCCACGCTCCCCATCTCCCCCATTCCCCCATGGCTTCACCCTCGACTGGGGCGAAGCCATGGATGTTTCGGTGTTCTATGGGCGCATCGCAGAGTTGGCCACCCTAGAGCACTGGATTGTGCAGGAGGGCTGCCGCCTGGTCACCCTACTGGGCATGGGTGGAGTCGGCAAATCGACTCTATCGGTGAAACTGGCGGAGCAAATTCAGGCTTCATTTGCGGTGGTGATCTGGCGATCGCTGCGCAATGCCCCGCCGCTGACCGACCTGCTGGCCGACCTGCTGATGGTGCTGTCTAACCAACGGGAGACCGACCTACCCGAGGCGATCGAAGGTCGAATTACCCGGCTGATCGCCCAGCTACAGCGCTCTCGCTGCCTGCTGGTGTTAGACAATGTGGAGTCAATTTTATCCACGGGTGACCAGGCCAGAGCCTATCGGGCGGGCTACGAGGCCTACGGTCAGCTGTTTCGGCGAGTGGGGGAAAGTCGGCACCAGAGCTGTTTGATGTTGACCAGCCGCGAAATGCCGGGGGGGTTGGCCACCAAAACGGGCAATACATCACCCATTCGATCGCTGCGGTTGGGGGGGCTAGACCCAGATGATGCCCAGGCCATCTTGCAAGACAAGGGCGTTGCGCCGCTGTCGATTAATCTGCAGCCGTTGATTGAGCGCTATTCCGGCAATCCCTTGGCCCTAAAAATTGTCTCCACCACCATCCAAGAGGTGTTTGGCGGGGATGTGACCCAGTTTTTAGAGCAGGGCACTGTGGTCTTTGGCGATATCTCTAACCTGCTAGAGCAGCAGTTTAATCGCCTGACCGGGTTTGAGCAGCAGGTAATGCTCTGGCTGGCGATCGCGCGGGAGGGGCGATCGCTTGCTGAACTGCGGGAGGCCATTTTGCCCCTAGCGACGGCTCGGGATCTGCTGGAATCGCTGGAGTCGTTGCAGCAGCGGTCGCTGATTGAAAAAGCCACTTCGCCAGGCCAGGCGGCGACCTTTACCCAACAACCGGTCGTGATGGAGTACGTCACCGAGCGGCTGATTGACCAAACCTGTGGCGAGCTGGTCAGTGGCGTTATTAGCCTATTGGATAGCCATGCACTCAGCCAGGCCCAGACCAAAGACTATTTGCGCAACGCTCAATATCGCCTGATTTTGCAGCCGATATTGGCGCAGTTGCAGCAGCAGTTGGGCGGCCAGCAAGCGGTTCAGGCCTGTTTAGATCAGGCTTTGACTTACCTCAAGGCGCGACCGTTTCAGCCGCCGGGCTATGGGGCTGGTAATCTGCTGAATTTGCTCAACCAGATGGGGGTGAAGTTAAGCGGCTATGATTTTTCTCACCTTCCGGTGTGGCAGGTTTACCTTCAGGGAGTGGACTTGCAGGGGGTGACCTTTGCCCACGCCGACCTGAGCCAGTCGGTTTTTACCCAAACCATGGGTGATGTGCTGGCGATCGCCTTCAGCCCAGACGGTACCCTGCTGGCCATGGGCATTGATCGGCAAATTTTGCTTTGGCGCATGGCCGATCGCCGCCAAATCGCCACCCTAGAGGGGCATACCGCCTGGGTACGCTGCGTGGCGTTTAGCCCTGACGGGCAGACCCTAGCCAGCGGCAGTCTCGACCATGCGATTTGCCTGTGGAATGTGCAGACGGGGCAATGCCTGAAGACTCTGCGGGGTCACACCAGCGATGTTCAATCGATCGCCTTTAGCCCGGAGGGCACTCTGCTAGCCAGCGGCAGCAACGACCATACCATTCGGCTGTGGGATGTGCAGACTCAGCAATGTGCTCAGACTTTGATAGGGCATGACAGTCGCATTTTAAGCATAATCTTTTCGTCGAATGGTCAGGAGTTGATCAGCACTAGCGATGATCAAACCGTTCGGTTTTGGCACCTGGCGACGAGCACTTGCCGGCAAACTATACCTACCCACGTCAACTGGCTGCTGTCTACGGCCCTCAGCCCAGATGGCACGATTCTGGTAACCGGCAGCGATCGCCAAACCGTAAAATTTTGGCATGTTCAGACGGGGGAATGCCTGGGGACGCTGCCCGACTACACCGCCACGGTTTGGGCGGTGGCCTTTAGCCCCGATGGGCAACGGCTGGCTACGGGCGGCGACGATAAAACCATTCGCCTGTGGGATGTGCAGACGCGCCAGTGCCTTAAGACCTGGCAAGCCCATAGCAACCAGGTGTGGCTGGTGGCCTTTAGCCCGGATGGGCAGACCCTAGTTAGCGGCGGTGAAGACCAGGCGGTAAAGCTGTGGGATGTGGCTTCGGGCCATTGTTTAACGACGATTACCTCTCACCGCAACTGGGTGGCGGCGATCGCCTTTAACCCCGACGGGCAAACCCTGGCCAGCGGCAGCAAAGACCAGCAACTGCGCCTGTGGGATGTGGCAACGGGGCATTGCACTAAGACCCAGGCGGGGCACAGCGATGTGATCACCGCGATCGCCTACAGCCCATCCCCCCTTTCCAAGGGGGGGCAGGGGGGGATCCTTGCTACCGGCAGCGATGACCACACTATTAAACTCTGGAATGCCGAAACTCTAGACTGTGTGAAAACGCTCTACGGCCATGACGGGTGGGTAGCGGCGATCGCCTTTAGCCCCGACGGCCAAACCCTGGTCAGCGGCAGCAGCGACAAAACCGTGAAGCTGTGGAACGTGCGATCGGGGGAATGTCTGCAAACGTTGGAGGGGCACAGTCAGCGGGTGAAGTCGGTGGCATTTCATCCCCAGGAGGCCGTTATCGCCAGCTGCAGCGATGACCATGCGGTGAAGCTGTGGGATATTGCGACGGGGAGCTGTGTGCAAACACTGGCAGGCCACACCGACTGGGTGCTCTCGGTGGCCTTTAGCCCGGATGGAACGCTGGTGGCAAGTGGCAGCGGCGATCGCACCATCAAGCTCTGGGATCTGCAAACGGGGAACTGTGTGAGCACGCTGGAGGGGCACGGCGATCGGGTGCGATCGATTGCCTTCTCCCCTCTTTCTAAGGGAAGGCAGGGATGGATCGTATTAGCCAGCGGTAGCGAGGATTGCAGCGTAAAGCTATGGGATGTGCGAAACGGAGCCTGTTTACAGACCCTCATGGGCCATGACCAGATAGTTTGGATGGTTACGTTTAATCACAAGGGCAGCCAAATGGCTAGCTGCAGTGATGACGGCACGATTCGAATCTGGGATAGTAAAACCGGAGAAAGCCTGAAAATCTTAATGCCCGATCGTCCCTACGAAGGGATGAATATCACCGGGGTGGTGGGGTTGACCTCGGCTCAAAAAGCCACCCTCTGTGCACTGGGGGCGATCTCAGAGTAACTCGTCCCCCTGCCCAAATCTTCTCAGGAGGGGACGGATAGACATCTACTGATCAGGAGCATCGACTATGACTGAAAACCCTAAACCCACCGGGGCAGAAGCGTCAGAGGTAATCCGCAAGCCTGTGGTGCTGCCTGTGGAAACAGAAACAACGGACGATGATACTCGCTCGGTGACCAAAGACAGGCTGCCGGGAGAGGGGGTGGCAGCCGAGCCCGAGGTGGAGAGAGCGCCCGTCATTCGTAAGCCCATAGTCTTACCCACAGAAACGGAGATGGATGATGACTCGCGATCGGTAACCAAAGACAGGCTGCCAAAAAAATTAGTAACGCCGGAACCAGAAAATGCGCAACCCGTAACAAGAAAGCCGATTGTCATTGAGCCTAAGTCACAGGAATGACCTCAACTGATCCAGGGCATCTACCACCGCATCCACAACAATCTATCGGGGATGTGACTATCTCAGGGGAAGACAACCCGCTTTCTCTGGTAAATGCTGGTGGTAATGCAATCATCGACCAATCGCGGCACATCATCTACAACTACTACTACCGGGAAGAGGCGAGAACGCTTTCGGTGGAGTCGGTTGGGCCGGGTGACGAATTGCCCTGCCCCTACCGGGGGTTGTTTCACTTTGGCCCTGAGGATGCAGAGTTTTTCTTTGGTCGAGAAGTCTTTGTCACCAAGTTGATAGACGTTGTTCAGACCCATGCTTTTGTGCCGGTGCTGGGGGCATCGGGTAGTGGCAAGTCTTCAGTAGTATTTGCGGGGCTGGTGCCCCGATTACAACAGACTGGGCACTGGCAATTCACCCACTTTCGCCCCGGCGAGGACCCATTTCACGGGCTGGCGACGGCCCTAGTGCCGATCTACACCCCAACGTTAGATGCTACGGAGCAAATGCGTCAGGCCCGGAGTTTAGCCCGCTATTTGCAGGATGGCAGTTTGCCCCTGGGGGATGTGATTGCCCAAATTCAACGGAAATACCCCAACCAGCGGGTACTACTGATTGCTGACCAGTTTGAAGAACTGTATACCCTCTGCAAGGAAGAACAGACTCGCCGCCAGTTTCTAGATTGTCTGTTGGCCAGTCTGTCTGTGGACCAATCCAACTCGTCACCCCTGGTGCTGGTGGCCACTATGCGGACAGACTTCTTAGGCAATGCCCTCTCCTACCGGCCCTTTGCGGATGTATTGCAATCGGGGGATGTGAAGCTGGGGGCGATGGACCGAGACGAACTCTGTGAGGTGATTGAAAAGCCAGCGGCCAAACTGGGAGTAACGTTTGAAGTTGGCCTAACGCAGAGAATTTTGAAAGATGTGGAGGACGAGCCGGGGAATTTACCACTATTGGAGTTTGCCCTGACGGAACTGTGGAAACGGTGCAATCAGCGACAGTTGACCCATGCGGCTTATGAAGCGATTGGCCAAGTGGATGGGGCACTGGCGCGCTATGCGGATCAAAAGTATGCCCAATTGAGTGAGGGTGAAAAAGAACAGGTGCGGCGGATTTTCATTCAACTGGTGCGACCGGGGGAGGGGACGGAGGATACACGACGATTGGCGACTAAGGCAGAACTGGGGGAAGAACGGTGGGCTTTAGTGAAGCGGTTAGCGGATACACGCCTGGTGGTGACCAACCAGGATGAGACGAAACAAGAAACAGTGGAGGTGGTGCATGAGGCGCTAATTCGCAACTGGGGAGAGTTGCGGGGTTGGATGGAGCGAGATCGCAGCTTTCGTGCTTGGCAGGATCGAATGCGGTGGGCGATGAGGCAATGGGAAAAAACTCACAAAGATAAAGAAGCCCTATTAAGGGGGGTATCGCTGGCAGAGGCAGAAGGATGGTTGAAGGAACGAAAAGAATATTTGATTTTGTCTGAACAAAACTTTATCCAAAAAGGCATTACTTTACGTAATTCCCTACGCCGCCGAACAACTTTAGGTCTGATCAGCTTCTCAAGCTTTGCTTTGATGCTGACTGGATTCGCCCTTTATCAATGGCAACAAGTGGCTCGACAACAAGTGAAACAGGGAGCCACAACTGCAGAAGCTTTATTAGCAGCAAACCGACCTGCTGATGCAGTTGTTAGTGCTGTTGCTGCTATAGGCTTAGGACAGTCTCCCTTCATTCAATTTCCAGCGTTTTCTGACAACTCTGCCCGTGACAGTTTGATAGATGCGGTTCAGGTTAATCAAGAAATCAATCGGTTGCATGACGACAACTTCTTTAATTCGGTCATTTTCAGTGCCAATGGCAAACAAATTATCAGCGCAAACTGGAATGGAAAAATTCGGATTTGGGATGCTTATACAGGTCAATCTATTAATACCTTAGGAGAAGGTAAGTTTGGGATTTTGTCAGTTGGCATCAGTCAAGATGGACAGTGGATTGTTAGCGGTTGTCAAGATAATACTGTTCGGGTTTGGAATGTTCAAACAGGTCAACAGATAGGCGAGTCTTTAAGAGGACATCAAGGACCCGTTACATCGGTTGCTATTAGCCAAGATGGGCAGCAGATTGTCAGTGCCAGTGAGGATGAGATAATTCGGATTTGGGATGCCAATACCAGGCAACCTATCGGTGAACCTTTAAGGGGACACCAAGGAGCTGTCACATCGGTTGCTATCAGCCAAGATGGGCAGCGGGTTATCAGTGCCAGTGAGGATGAGACAATTCGGATTTGGAATGCTAATACCAGGCAACCTATCGGTGAACCTTTAAGGGGACACCAAGGAGCTGTCACATCGGTTGCTATCAGCCAAGATGGGCAGCGGATTATCAGTGCTAGTAAGGATGGGACAATTCGGATTTGGAATGCTAATAATCAACAACAAATTGGGCAGCCCCTAATGGGTCACGAAAGCGAGGTTTTGTCAGTATCGTTGAGCCGGGATGGCAAACGGATTGTCAGTGGAAGTCTCGACGATACAATCCGCATCTGGGATACCGATACAGGACAACCGATTGGGTTCCCCTTGGGAGGACATGAAGGACAAGTTTCTTCAGTATCCTTTAGTCCTGATGGTAAGTGGGCTGTTAGTGGCAGCCATGACCAAACAGTTCGTATTTGGGATGTCAGCAGAGGTAAACCCCTAGGACGACACGATCAGGAAGTGGCGTCAGTTGCTTTTAGTAGAGATGGAAAGTGGATTGTTAGTGGCAGTTATGATTCTACTATCCGCGTCTGGGATGCTATTACGGGGCAACCAATTGGCCAACCGCTACGTGGGCATGAAGCTAGTGTTCGGTCAGTAGCTATCAGTGATGATAAAAGGTTAATTATCAGTGGTAGTTCAGATAAAAGTATTCGCATTTGGGACACTAATACTAGGAAATTAACTGGAAAACCGTTGTATGGACATACAGGGCAGATTGTATCAATAGCTATCAGTCGTGATGGAAAATGGTTGGTTAGCAGTAGTACAGACGGATCTATTCGCATTTGGAATGTTAACACTCACAGGTTAGTTGGCCTACTTTTACAAGAAAATGAAGAGTCTATATGGTCTGTAGCTATTAGTCCTAATGGAAAACGGATCGCTAGTGGTGGACCAAATAATAATGCTTACATTTGGGATGCTGACACAAAGCAAATTCTGCTTACTTTACACGGTCATAATAAACCTGTCGTATCAGTTGCTTTTAGCTCTGATAGTAACCGGATTGCTACCAGTAGTACAGATAGAACTATCCGTATTTGGGATACTCAAACGGGAAAACCTATTGGTCAAATACTATCTGGTCATACTGATTCTGTTCTCCACATTGCCTTTAGCCCTGAAAATGATTTAATTGCTAGCGCTAGTAAAGATAGGTCTATTAGGCTTTGGGATGTAGAAACAGGAGTATTAATGGGATACTTTGTGCATCCAAGTAATCATAGCAAAGCGTTTTTTCCATCAATTGCTTTTAGCCCTGATGGCAAGTGGATTGCTACTGGAAGCGAAGACAAAACCGTTCGCGTTTGGCCAATCAATTGGTTGACCTCATGGGAAAGTCCTCTTCAAGAAGTGTGCCATCAAATGCAAAACTATTTCACTATTAACCAAAGTGAAAGTGATATTACGGCTAAGGCTAGAGCAATCTGTCAACGAAATCTAAGCCAGAAAAGGGATTAGCAAGAAACTATTTTTAGTATGTATAGCTGAACTAACTGTCATTCTCAACATTAATTTCATGATGTCGAGGCATTCTTAAGCTTCCTGCCTGAAATTATAGAGTTCAAGAGTAGGATTATCCCCTAGGGGCTTACAGTCAGGTCCCTCACAAACACCGCTGCACTGGCCACACGTTGAATTTTGGTGAACGAGTTGAGTTCTAATCTCCGTTCTTCTCTTGTCCGAAATGCTTGACCAAGTATTTTCATAATTTTTGTTGATAGATGTTTTGCGAGCTGTCACAAAATTAACAACTTCTATATTCTTAAATTTATGATTCTTTAGTATTTGATTGAATTCATCGAATACTGTATCTGAATATTCCTCAACATCTTCTCGAATAATGCTTGCTGAGCGAGCAGTCAGGAAACTTACAATTTCAACATCTTTCAATCCAAGTTTCCAAAGCACCTGGTTAAAGGCGCAGTAGATTGGGTCTAAAGCAGCTCTAATCTCTTCAGTCGTGAATTCTAGACTGCTATCGCTTGCTTCATCAGTCATGATTTCGCCCTGTTTATAATTGATAGTCTTTGTCTCGGCGATAAACAAAAGAATTGGAAGTAATTGTCAATGATTGCAATAACAATTAATTCTTTTACTTTTATTTAATACCACAGTAGCCAGTCTAAGCCTCAAAGCTCAAGCCTTTTGCTCATATATAAGAGTTTAGCCGAATGCCTAAATTTCGTCTAGATTAAGCTACCTAGTCGTTTTGCTTTTTGACCTATTAACCCACAATCGGTCTTTGACCACTATAGGGTCTACATTGATTCGTACTCTGCAAGCCTACCAGCACGCCGAAGTCGTTGGCCTGGAAATTGGCATTTCAGCATACGACTGGCGTACTCCTTGCTGGGTAGGTAGCACCTACAACCAGGCTGACAAAGTCATGTTTGCCTGCGAAAAATCTGTCGCTCTTGAACCAGAAAACGGCTACAACATCGACAGTCTCGGTCTGGTCCGTGCCCTCACGGGCAACACCCAGGGGGCCATTGCCTATCGCATTAACCTTTGACGAAGACGCCAAAGCCCAGCGCCAAGGCTGGGTTGATGCCCTGGAGAAAGGCGGTAACCCCTTCACCCCCGAGGTGCTGGAGTCTCTGAGGTAGCGAGTAGCTGCTACGGGCTAATCTCCGTCTTTCCAACAAAATCTGTCCTGACGACAGATTTCACGTTTTTTGGGCAGAATACAAACCTCCTTTTCTTTGAGGCAAACCCTCATTCAGGCAATTGTCTGCAAACTTGTCAGTCAGGAAGTCAGAACAACTCAGTCATACTCAGGCCTGATCTCAGATAGCTCCCGGCTTTGATAGAGAAGTAACACAAAAGGAAATCATCAACGCGACCGTGCAAGATTTCCTCTCATGAACCTCTAACACTAAAATAAGGAGAAAATCATGCCTCTACAAGTTGGTGTGAGTTTGAATGTCAATGTAGATGCTTTGGGCATTGCTCAGGCAATTGCATCTGCTGTTAATGCTGAGCAAAATCGGGAGGGATTTGTAAAAAATTTGATGGAATCAACATTCTACTCTGCTGGTCAACGCTACAACGTGATGGTTTTTAATTTGAGCCAAGGCTACAATGACCGTTTTCGCGGCGTTCAGTTTTATGGCTCAGCAGTCTACACAGGTGGTATTACTTATGGTATTTGGGCTTTCGAGGAAGGCAATTTTACCAATGAAGGAGACGGCGGCTACATCAACTGGGCTTTTAGAGGGAAGTTCGACCGAGATGGTAAACAAGTTACCTTTCATCAGCTTTAGCCAGACTTAATCTTCCAAGCGTTAGCTTGCTAGATCGAATATAAGAGTTGCGATCGCTTCGTTTCGACGGGCGATCGTTTTTTGTTGGGTTGCCTCGAGGCTTGGCACAGCAAAAACTCACGAAACTAAGGATAGAAATCAGAACAAATCAGTTGAAGTCAGGCTTGAACTCAGTCAGCGAGACATTTCAATAGACCTATCAGCAAAAGGAAAGATCGCTAGCGATCGCTCACTGTCAACCCCTTGCTAATAGCAAGCACATTAGAGCTTACTTGCTCAACCTAAAAACCAAACCTACAAGGAGTCCATTGATGTCTCAATCCTCTCGTCCTAACAAACAGCAAGTTACGTCGACGAAGCGAACCTCAAGTAAATCAAACTCAATGGTTCAGGAAATTCTTAATGCCCATAATCATTATCGAGCCCAGGTTGGCGTACCGCCTCTCACCTGGTCAAACACCTTAGCCCGTCATGCTCAGCAGTGGGCAAACCATTTGGCCTCTCGAGGCGGTGTCTTGCAACACAGCAAGGGTTCAGGTGAAGGCGAAAACCTGTGGATGGGCACAGCCGGTCGATTCAGCTACACCCGTATGATTCAGAGTTTCGGCAATGAAAAGCGGTACTTTGTGAAGGGTGCTTTCCCGAATGTGAGTTCAACCGGCAGGTGGCAAGATGTTGGCCACTACACCCAGGTTGTCTGGCGCAAGACCACTCAGGTCGGCTGCGCTATGGCTCGGGTCAACGGTAAAGATATCTTAGTTTGCCGTTATAACCCACCGGGCAACTATCGGGGTCAATCGGTTTTCTAGCAATCGTTCCCTGTAGATCCCCACTGAAGGAAAGCTTTTGCTAGGGAAAGCTTCTTCTTTTCAAACATCGACTGGAGTATAGAGCCACAAAAGTACGAATCACAAAACCCTAGCTCAAAAGCCAAAGCAAAGTTAGATGTTGTCAGGCTTGTACTTAGGTATTTAGGTCGTTTAGTTAAATCACGGCCTGACACAGATTACTTTCAGCCTGTCTGGCCATTTTGATACACTCTAGAGGAAATTTACCCATGACGACTTATCAGTCGAACTCTAAACAAGGCGATAACAAAATTATTCTTGCTGTTGTCCCTGAAATCATTCGAGCCCTCACCCCAATCCTAATAGCCGCAATAGGTGGAGGAATTGGTATTGCTGTGCTTGCACTAGGCCCTTCTAGCTCATCAAATACTCAGGCTGCTGGATTTGGTCTGGCTAGCACTGCGATCGCGGGTGCGGCTGGTCTTGCCCAAGCTAAGAACCAGAAAGATGAATAATTTGCTCAAAATACTTGAGCAAATCATATTCCGGCTAACTATCGACTCTCACAATAAGGAGATCAAATTATGACTACTCATTCTAGACCTAATACTAACCCTAAGGCCAATACTGAGACATCTTCAACTCTGTCCAAGATGATTCAAAGCTCGTACAAACTTCTTGGAAAGAAGTTTAAGCAGGTAAATAATTTTGTCAAGAAGAACACAGAGATTTCTGCTGGATTCCTTGCCATTCTTGCCACTGTTGGCGTAGGCTTGTCTTCCTATCATGCAACCCTTAAGGCCGCTAATATCCAGTCTAATTCAGCCATTGAGGCGGCAAGAATTCAGTCGACTACTCCTTTGAGGACTTATATTGATGGCATGAATACTCTCCTCATCCTGAGAGGAAGTAGTGTATCTAAGCCTACCTTTGAAGAGGACGTTAGAGTAATACTCAAATCGAATGCATTCCAGGCCCTACGCAATCTGACCAGTCAAGAGAAGGGAACTTTTGTCCGCTTTTTAGCTGAAAAGGAGCTCATCAAAGCTGATCAACCGAAAATCTTATTAGCGGGAGCGGATCTCCGTTCTATTGACCTGAAAGATGCCTGGTTGCCCGATATTAGCTTGCAAAGGGCCTATATTTTAGATGCCAATCTTGTTAATGCCGATTTAACCAGGGCTAACCTAAGTGATGCGGTCATGCAAAGAACTGATTTGACGGGAGCGGTATTAACCGATACCAATTTTGCTGGCGCTGATCTGACTGATGCTCGATTAGATATTGATAAAGCTATACAGGCAGGAGCAAACTTTTGTGACGCAATTATGCCCAATGGCACCATCCAAGAATGTTGATAGATCCCGCTAGGGCATAGGCTTTGGCCACTTAGCTTGAGGCTAGGTGGCCTTTTCTTATGGCTAGAGACTGTCTAGCTATGTTTTCCAAAATTAGGTTTTTCAGCGATAATCAGCGGTAATTCGCTATGGCTCAGTTAGTCCAGAAAAATGAGGTTGCATCGTGAATCCGATAAAAATTCTCATATTAACGTCCAACCCGATTATTACGGGCTCAGAGCCACTGGGTCTAGATACAGAAGTGCGGCAGATACAGGATGCTATTCGGCGATCGCAACATCGTGATCGCTTTCAGATCGTCACTCAGCTAGCTACCCGTCCAAGCGACCTGCGCCGGGCTCTACTCGATAACAGCCCTCAAATTGTTCATTTTTCGGGCCATGGTACTGAAAATAAAGAATTGGTTCTAGAAGATAATGCTGGCAAGATGAAAGGCGTCAGTGCCGATGCTCTGGGCCGTCTGTTTGGGGCCTTTAGTGAAAGCACTATTGAATGCATACTTCTAAACGCCTGCTATTCAGAGATGCAGGCCAAGGCAATTCATCAATTCGTGGACTGCGTGATTGGCATGAACCAGCCCATCACCGACCAGTCGGCGATCAAATTTGCTGAGGGATTTTATGACGCCCTGGGTGCGGGTAGAACCTATGCGGAAGCTTTCAATATTGGCTGTAGCGGCATTGATTTGAACGGTAGCCCGGAATATTTAACCCCTCAACTCATTGGTGGCAAACGAGGACGGGCGATTTCACCAGTTGAACAAGGTATTTTAGAATCTGAGGCTACACCCGCTTCAATTGCAGACCCAATCCTACCAGCTCCATCCCAATCGATTGGCAATGTCACCATTAGCGGCAGCAATAATCCGTTCTCTGGGGTGAATGCCAGTGGTAATGCGACGGTGTCGCAGAATAATTCGCGGCAGTCAATGACAATTAGCGGCGGCACCTTCTCTGGACCAGTAGGGCAGGCGGGGGGAGACCTGCATCAGATCCAATATCAAAATCTGGGGGAGGTCACCAAGCCGTTATCCCCAGCGGAGGTGGTTCAACTGATCGCTCAGATCCAAAGCCTCTTAGGCGCTTCGATGTTACCAGAGGCCCAAAAAAGCAAGGTCACAAAGTATTTAGAGGTGGCTAAAGAAGAAGCCAACAGTGAGGGACCGGAGAAAGAGTTTGCCGCTAAAAATTTGCAAAAGGCCGCTAAGATCTTGAAAGAGACGAACGGTGCAGTTGAAACGGGACAGTCCATCTGGGAAAAGGTAGCCCCTATCTTGAGTAAGCTTCTGCCCTGGCTAGGTGTCGCCCCAAAGTTCTTGGGGTTGTAGGGGCATAACATGACTGAGACGAATAGCTCTCGTCAAGACTCTCATATCAGCGGTGGTAACTTCTCTGGCCCGGTAGGACAAGCTGCGAGAGACCTGCACCAGATCCAAAATCAAACCAATAATCACTATCACAATCATTTTGGAGGGGACCTGCCACAGCCGCAGTCCAAAGGGCCAAAGCCTTTACCAAGGGTGCGATTACCTGAGAACTATGTGCAACGACCCGCGGCGCTGGCGGCCGTGAAAGAAAAGCTCTTGGTAACAGATGGGCAAACGGTGGTGGTCAGCGCGATCGCCGGTCTGGGTGGCCTGGGCAAATCTGTTTTGGCCACGGCAGTGGTTCTAGATCCTGATGTGCAAGATCGCTTTACTGACGGCATTTTGTGGGTGACGCTAGGGCAAAACCCCGATTTGCAAACTTTGCTGGGGGATTGGATTCGCACTCTGGATAAGTCTCGGGATGCCTTTAGCGCTAATACTCTAGAGTCGGCCTCGCAATATTTGCATACCCTGCTTACCGATAAACGCATGCTCTTGGTGGTCGATGATGTTTGGAATGCCGCCCATGCGGAGTGGTTTAGGGTGGGTGGGGGTGGCTGTCGAGTTTTGGTCACGACTCGGGAGGCACAGATCGAGGGTGCAGAGCGTTACTCTCTAGATTTGATGTCGGAGTCAGAAGCCCTCGATCTTGTTCAGCAAAAGTTGGAACACCAGTGGCAAGCCGAGCAGGAGGTCGAGGTCAAAGCCTTTGCCAAAGTCTTGGGCTATTTACCCCTAGCGTTAAATTTGGCGGCGAATCAGGTGCAGGATGGTCTGACCTGGGCCGAGTTGCGCTCAGAGTTTGAAAACGAGCGACAAGCCGTCGCCTTAGAGGTTTTAGACCAGTCGGAGGCCTGGGACGTGCTGGATGAAGAACAGCAGCGTCAATACAGCTTACGGGCCTGTTTCAACTTAAGTTTGCGGCGGCTAAAGCCAGAGCAGTTGAGGCAGTTTACCTGGCTGGGGGTGCTGCCGGAGGATGCCAATTTAGAAGTACCGGTCGCGTCTGTACTGTGGGATTTATCCTCAATTAGGGCCAAAAAAGCTCTGATTGATCTGCGGCGGCGCTCGTTTCTGACCGATGGGGTAGCTATTACTGAGGGAGAGCCAACCTATCGGGTGCATGACTTAATGCATGATATGGCGCGGAGCTTGATCGAATGCTCGCAAACGGTAGATGCGACGGCATCCATGCCATTACCAGGGCTAGGGATCAGCCTGGCTACCGCACACCAGCAATTTTTAGACCGCTATAAACAACGTGCAACCGATCAACGCTGGGATGGCCTACCCAATGATGGCTACATCCATCGCCACCTGACCTGGCACCTGCAACAGGCTGATCAAATAGATGAGATCCACACTCTGTTGGCCCTGAGCGATCGCCAGGGTCGAAATGCCTGGTTTGAGGCGTGCGATCGTATCGGTCAACCAGCCATTTTTGTGGAAGATGTGGCCCGAGCCTGGGCGATCACGGAGCAGTCCCATGACTCAGAGCCAACCCAGTCCATTGTTTGGCAATGCCGGTACGCGTTGATTACCGCAACGCTTAAGAGTTTGGAAGCGAATCTGCCCATCGAAATGATGGCGGAGTTTGTTAAACGCAACTTTTGGACGGTGGATCAAGCCTGGGCTTATGTGGAGCAAATGCAGGAGGAGCGAAACATTGCAGCAGCTATCCCAGCATTGGCCCCCTATCTGTCTAGCCCTATGTTTCAGGAAGCATTGGAGATGGCGCGGAAGATTCAGGATGAGTACAACCGGGCTTATGCCTTGATCGAGCTAGCGAAGCTTGATAGTACCTATTTTGCGGAGGCATTGGCGGCGGCGCGGAGGATTCAGGATGAGTACCGACGGGCATGTGCCTTGAGCGAGTTGGCAACTCTCGATAGTACCTATTTTGCGGAGGCGTTGGAGACGGCGCGGAGGATTCAGGATGAGTACTGGCGGGCCGGGGTCTTGAGCAAGCTGACGACTCTCGATAGTACCTATTTTGTAGAAGCATTAGAGGCAACGCGAGGGATTCAGAATAAGTCCAGTCGGGCCTTGGCCTTGGGCAAGTTGGCAACTCTCGATAGCGCCTATTTTGCGGAGGCGTTGGAGACGGCACGGGGGATTCAGGATAAGTCCGGTCGGGCCAGGGTCTTGAGCGAGTTGGCAACTCTCGATAGTGCCTATTTTTTGGAAGCGTTGGAAACGGCGCGAGGGATTCAGGATGAGTACTGGCGGGCCAGGGTCTTGAGCGAGTTGGCAACTCTCGATAGTGCCTATTTTGTAGAAGCATTAGAGGCAACGCGAGGGATTCAGGATGAGTGCTATCGAGTTGAGGTATTAAGTAAGCTGGCGACCCTCGATAACGCTTATTTTGTGGAAGCGTTGGAGACGGCGGAAGGAATTCAGGATGAGTACAATCGAGCCTGCGTCTGTAAGAACCTAGCGACCCTCAGAGAAGCGGATTGCTCTGGATTGTTGGAAATAGCTCGGGGGATTCAGGATGAGTACAGTCGGGCCAATGCCTTAATCGCGCTAGCGACCCTCGATAGCACTTACTTTACAGAGGCGTTAGAGATAGTGCGGGCGATTCAGAATCGATCGAGTCGAGCTAGGGTCTTGAGCAAGCTAGCGACTCTCGATAGTGCCTGTTTTGTAGAAGCATTAGAGGCAACGCGAGGGATTCAGGATGAGTACAGTCGGGCCGGGGTCTTGAGCAAACTGGCAAAGATCGATAGCGCCTATTTTGCGGAGGCATTGGAGACGGCACGGGGGATTCAGGATAAGTATAGTCGGGCCAGGGTCTTGATCGAGTTGGCAACTCTCGATAGTGCCTATTTTGTAGAAGCATTAGAGGCAACGCGAGGGATTCAGGATGAGTACAGTCGGGCCGGGGTCTTGAGCAAGCTGGCGACTCTTGATAGCGCCTATTTCGCAGAGGCGTTGAAGACGGCACGGGGGATTCAGGATAAGCACCGGCGGGCCTGGATCTTGAGCGAGTTGGTAAAGATCGATAGCGCCTATTTTGCGGAGGCGTTGGAGACGGCGCGGGGAATCCAGCAGGAGGGCTTGAGGTGCCGTGTCTTAAGCGAGCTGGCTCAAATGCTTCCCCAGAATTTATTCTCCCAGGTAGAGCGGGCAATTTCTGAGATCACCTACAAACGATTCCGTGCCATCGGCATCAGCGGTTCCCTTTACCGTCTTCCTCTTGCGACCCTGCCTTATGCCGACTGGCAGTCGTACCTTCGCATCCTCGCCCAGCGTCAGCGATCAGACCTCATGCAAGATCTCGTTACCCTCTATCCCGCCATTCTCCATCTCGGCGGAGCCGCCGCAATGCGAGGGGTAGTCAATGCTATGAAAGAAGTCTGTACTCAATGGAAGTAGGTGCCCTCAGAAGCTCGAACGCACTACCCAGTGAGACCTGATTACCATGCCCTCCACCAGCTGAACCGAGCAGACAATCTAACCTATTTCTGGTAAGAAGAGCTTACTTGCCCAACGGCAGGGCAATAAGCTCTTGACCTTGGGCAATGTTTGAATCTAATAGGCATCAGAGGGTCAGCTCATGGAACAAAACCCATCAGGAACCCAGCATCAACAGGCTGGAGATATTGGTATCTCTGGCCATGACAACCCCGCCGCCTTCGTCAACGCCGCTGGTCAAGCCACCGTTGACCAGTCTCGCCACCCTGGTTGACTGACAAAAGTTGGCTGAAAGCTGCTAAAAAGCTTGTGGTACGGTAGTTTCAGGGATTGGAGGAAGAAGTGGGGAGCCAGCGTTCT
>NZ_JAYFES010000098.1:0-57111 GCF_055795045.1 Pseudanabaena sp. PCC 9330
TGAGATGACGCAAATTTCAGCGTCTCATGTCACCTCACCTTTTCCCCTCGCGTCACGACGTTTCAAGCCTTTCACCCACTTGTGTCAGGCAGTCAGCATCACAAGTAGCTTGTCTGAGCAAGACTATTCTGAAATATCGTCTAGAAGATCTATTTGGATTCATCAGAGATAATCATATGGATAGTTCTCCTAGGCTAATAGACGCTGTTGCCCTAACGGTTGAACTCCCTCAATACAACCTATGGAGAGGGCAGTTTGGTACAGTAGTTGAGACCTTAGCCAATGAGTCAGCCGTTGAAGTCGATCTTGGCAATGGCGTGGTGCTGCGTTATGAAGAAGCGGATTATGAGCACTACACCACTGCAATTTCAGGCGGGTTTGTCGTTGTTCTCGTAGGTGGCGAAGAGCTGGGTGTGATCCACAGCGGCAAAAAATCTTGATCGCTGCGGCACTCCCAGAGAAATTAAGGCGTCGGTTGACGGTGCGATCTATGCGCAGGTTCCGCCAGAGTTTCGAGGGGTTCACCGTTGATTTCGATGCGGAATCGGTGCGTAATGGCCGCCGCCAGGACACAGCTCAACGCCACCCCCGCTAACACCAGCGGTAGCCCCCAGGTCTCGGTCAAAATTGGCAATCCAAAAGTGCCCAGCACCGCTCCAGCCTTAGCAAAAGCCCCTGCAAACCCCGCCCCCGTAGCGCGAATCGCGGTGGGAAACACTTCCCCCGACAGTAAAAACGTGGTGGAATTGGGGCCAGCATTCATCATCAGGTTAAACACCAGAAACCCCGCCAGCACCAGGGCCGTCTCAGCGCCACTGCCCGACGGGGCCAAGGTGCTGGCAGCTAAAATCAGCAGGCCAACGGCCATGCCCAAAAACCCGACGATTTGCAGCGACATGCGGCCCAGGCGGTCTACCAGCCCAATGGCGCAGAGAAACCCCGCCAGCAAAAATACATTCACAAGAGCGGCCCCCCCGGCGGCATTGATCGCCTTCACCATGGGGTCGATTTCGTTGGAGAGGGCCAGCATGGCAATGATGGCTGGGGTAAAAATGCCGATGCCGTAGGTGGCAATGTCTTGCAAAAACCAGGGCACCGAGGCCAGCAGGGTGCTGCGGCGATGGCTGGGGTTAAACAGAGTGCGGTAGGCGATCGCTTCTTGGTTAATCGGAGGTTCTAGCTCGGGGGTAAGGGCGATCGCCTCGCCGAGCAATTTACTCGCAGCCGCAGATGCCGCTTCGTACTCGCCCCGGCTGAGGTGGTAGCGGGGGCTTTCTAACCGAATGGTGAGCCTAAAGGCAGCCACCAGCAGGGCCAAGGCAACCCCCACCCCCAGCATCCAGCGCCAGGCATAGTGAATCGCCATTGGCTCTGGGTCAGGGTATAGCGTGCGGAATAACTGAAGCACGACCACCCCGGTCAACGCCCCCAGCATGGCCCCCACCGCCTGGAAGGCAAAAGCCCCAATCACCAGGCGACCCCGATAGCGGGCGGGCACATTTTCGGTGATGTAGGCGACGCTGATGGGGTAGTCAGCTCCGATCGCCACCCCCACCAAAAACCGAAAGCCAATCAGCGACGCTGCATTCCAGGCTAGGGCGGTGCCCGCCGTCGCCACCACAAACAGCAGAATGTCTGCCACCAGCATGCGCTGCCGCCCGACCCGGTCGGTAATGGGGCCAAGGGTCAGAGAGCCCACCAGAGCACCCACTAGAGCGGCGGTGGCGACGGCTCCCACGGTGGCCGCATTGAGCCCCAAGTCTTGTCGGAGAAAGGGAAGAGCTACGCCAATGATGAAAAAGTCGAAGCCATCGAGAGCAATAAGACCCGCTGACAGCAGCCACAACAGCCCCATGGTGAAGGTGAGGGGAGCGGCATCTAGCCTAGCCTCAAAGGACTTGGGGGGCACAGTCATGTTCACTCATTCACCTGTTGAGCATAGGTTACTGCGGCCTCGGCGGACGGCTGCCTTGAGCCTGCGCGATCGCGTTAACAACTTTTGTACTGTTAAACTCTAGGGTAAAGGCTGCACCGCTTGCCTTCAGAGCTTTTAACTGAGGCCAATTCTGGCACCAAAATACCGCAGTTTCTTCCCGAGGGCGCAGAGCCTGCGCTCTTACATGGGGGTACCTTCTTGAGCCGATCGCTACTAAAAGATTGCCACGCCAGAAGACCCCAGGGTCGGAGTATCGGGTAGTGATTCAGACATCTTGCGATCGCCACTTATCTCTATGATGAGACCTAGCCTTTAGGGATATCAGGGCATGGATTATAAGCAAGAGCTGATCACCACCATCCACGACCTCGGCTATGATGCCGAGCGGTTAGAGCAGCGTCTCACCGAGCTGAGCCAAACCCACCCCACCGCCGTGCTGATTCCGTCTCTCTATGAAGAGCTAGAGCGCCCCGCTCTCACCACCATTCGCGACCATCTGAGCCACTGCTCCTTTGTTAACAATGTGATTGTCTGCCTCTACGCCGACACCTTTGAGCAGTACTGCCACGCGGTGCAGTTTTTTGAGCCGCTGCCCCAGCCCACCTTTGTGCTGTGGGAAAACGGCCCCCGCATCACCGGTATTTTGCAAACCCTTCAAGATAAAGGGCTAGATCTGCTGAAATTTAAGGGCAAAGGGCGAGCCGTGTGGCTGGGGTTGGGGGTGGCTTCGCTGCACGCGGCGGCGATCGCCCTGCATGACGCCGACATTGTTACCTACGATCGCGCCTACCCCCTGAAGCTGCTCTACCCCCTGCTTGAGCAAGACTTTGGCATCGCCTTTAGCAAGGCCTACTACGCCCGCATTGGCGACAACCCCCGCAGCCTGCACGGGCGCGTGACTCGGCTATTTGTCACGCCGCTGATCACCTCCCTGATGGAGCTATTTGGCTATCGCGACTACCTGCGCTACCTCGACGCCTACCGCTATCCTCTCTCTGGCGAGTTTGCCCTGTCTGCTGACCTGGCCCTGACCACCCGCATTCCTGGCAACTGGGGTCTGGAGGTCGGTCTGCTGGCCGAGGTCTACCGCAATGTGGCTCTCAAACGCATTGCCCAGATCGACCTGGGCATTTTTGAGCACAAGCACCAGGGCCTTGGCACCTCGACCAACTCAGGGCTACAAAAAATGTGCCGCGACATTCTGCAATCGGTGTTTCGCACCCTGACCGAGACCGAGCAGGTGGTGATCGGCCCCGACCACATTCGCGCTCTGCGCATCAAGTACCGCCGCGAAGCTCAAAACCTGGCCCGCCAGTACTTTGTCGATGCCCGCTTCAATGGCCTTGCGTACGATCGCCACAAAGAAGAAATGACCATCGAAACCTTTGAGCAGGTCATTCTCGAAGCAGGCAATCAATACCTCGACGACCCCACCGGTACCCAGATCCCCGACTGGACTCGCGCCATTGCGGTCATTCCTGACCTGCGCGAACAACTGCTCGACGCCATTTTGTCAGATATGGCTGAGGCGCGATCGGCCCCAGTGCCATCGGTAGATGCTGTCAATCTGGCCTCGGCGCTGTGCTAGGTTAAGCCGGTTTTTTTCGGCTGCTGCCCCGGCTGCTGCTAGTGCTAGCAGGCATCTCGTTGCGGCTGCGCATTGTGACGTTGGCCCCCTCGCTCGACTGCTCGATCACCAGCAGCGGCGTCGGTTTGGCCTTTTGATCCCAGTGCATGTTGGCGATGCGGCCCTGAATGGTGGGCTGCCAGTGCGTCTCTTCGGCATCGGGGCTCATAAAGTTTTCGATGCAGTCAATCAGCTGACCAATGGTTGACGACGTAGCCTGGGTCGGCAGCTTGGCCAGCCTGATCTGAATGCGAAACAATACCCGCTTTTTCGCCATCGGCTGATCGTGAGGGGCATACTCTACGTCAAAGATCTCATCTACGGCACGGGGCTTGCTGGCAATGCCGATCATGCCTTCTTCGGCCTGGCGGGGGCGCAGGGCAATGCTAATTTTTTGTTTGACCTTCACCTTGAGCTGGTTCACGATCGCCGCGTGGAAGTGGTCTTCCTCCATGCGCATGCGCAGGTAGTCGAGGTTAAACTCGCGGGAGTGGATCAGGTCAGGGTTTTGCTCCATCTTGCTGATGGTCTTGAGCGCCAGCTTGACCTTTTTTTGCATCTCCTGATTTTTGTAGGTCTCAAACTTAAGCTGTTTGACCAAGCGGTTGGTTTGCAGGTGAGAATAAACCCCCAGACCCACTAAGATCAACAGCAACCCCCCAGAGGTGAGCATCCAAGGGTTATCAAGCTGGGGCCGCTGTGCCACCGGGACTTGAGCAAGGGTTGAATGCACCAGAACTGTAGAGGTATTCATGGCCACTAGACGCAAAGAGAACTAAGTCTATAGTTCCCCCAAATAGGCCCAATGCAATCTCAATCTATAAAATCTCAATCTATAGAGAAGTGGAGAGGGTTTGATTCATTTGAGACCCATCTACGGGTTTGTCCGGAAAAAACTTATCCAATTTTTCCATGGGTTTTCGCGTCAATGCCCACAGGCCAACTCGGTCATGATGTCCTAGGGGGCTTCGGCCTAGCCCACCCAAAAGTTCGGTATCCCCCTCCCCCAGTGGGCAGGCTATTGTGGAACAATTTTCATTAATCAGCGGGATACTCTTCCCGTCGTTGCCCGTGGACGTGATGCCGGACGTTGTGCCAGGAGGATTGCGCGCTTGAAACAGAAACTTTGGCTACCCCCCAGACTACTTCTACGGCGGCTGCTGGTGGCGATCGCCGCAGCGGTCATGCTGGTTACTGGTGCGATCGCCCCTCCGGCCCAGGCCCAATCTGCCGCTGCTGCGGCTATTGGCAGCGAGAGCTTTGTCGCCGCCGCCGTGCGCCAGGTCGGTGCCGCCGTAGTGCGCATTGACACCGAGAAAACCATCACCCGCCAGTCCCGCGACCCATTTTCCGATGACCCGTTTTTGCGCGACTTTTTTGGGAGCGGCTTTCCGCGCCAGCCCCAGGAAGAGCTGCTACGGGGGCAGGGGTCGGGGTTTATCATCGATGACACTGGCAATATTCTCACCAACGCCCATGTAGTCAACGGGGCCGATCGCGTGGTAGTCACCCTTAAAGATGGCCGCAGCTTTGATGCGATCGTTGAGGGCGTCGACGAAGTCACCGACCTAGCCGTGGTCAAAATCGACGATGGCGAAGACGATGTACTGCCCGTAGCCGAGCTGGGCGACTCTGATGCGGTGGAGGTGGGTGACTGGGCGATCGCCGTGGGCAACCCCCTTGGCCTCGACAATACGGTCACCCTGGGCATCGTCAGCACCCTCAAGCGCACCAGCAGCTCTGTGGGCATCCCCGGCAAGCGGCTAGAGTTTATTCAGACCGACGCCGCCATCAACCCCGGCAACTCGGGCGGGCCACTGGTCAACCAGCGGGGCGAGGTGATCGGCATCAACACCGCCATTCGGGCCGACGCCATGGGCATTGGCTTTGCCATCCCGATCAACAAGGCCAAGGAAGTCAAAGACCGGCTCTCACGGGGCGAGACCGTTGCCCACCCTTACATCGGCGTACAGATTGCCAACCTCACCCCTGATCAGGCTCGGCGCAACAATGAAGACATCAACTCTGGCATGTATCTACCCGAGATCGATGGCGTGCTGATCATCCGCGTACTAGAGGGCACTCCGGCTGCCGATGCGGGCCTGCGCCGGGGCGATGTGATTGTGCAGATCGATGGCACCCCCATTCGCAGTGCCGATGCCTTGCAAATCAAGGTCGAGAATACCAAGCTTGGCGATGTGCTACAGCTCATGATTCAGCGGGGCGATCGCCCCATGAATGTGCGGGTCAAAACCGCCGAACTGCTTGAACAAGCCAACTAGCGCTCAACTATCCACCCATCTAATCAACTCAGGAGACTTCTAAATGCAATCCACCGAAGACACCGGCACCCGCAAAATTCTCTCCGCCGTCAGCCACGGCTCGATTTTCTTCAATGCCCTAATCCTAGCCATTGGCGTTCCCATCGCCATCCTGCTGATCTCCAAAGATTCAGTCATTAAGGAAAGTGCGAAGGAAGCGATCAACTTCCACATCAACATGTGGTTTTGGTGGACGGTCGCTGGCATTTTGGTCTGGCTCTTGGTGGGCATTCCCCTGCTGTTTGTGCTGGGCATTGTGAATTTCGTCATGCCAATTTTTGCTATTTTCCACAGCATCACCAAGCCCGATATCGTCTTCCGCTACCCGCTGATTTTGCGTCTGTTCTAGACTCTAGACCGGGTTTACACCAGTCCAGGTGAGTCCTTCGACAATGCCGCTACCTGTTGGTCAAGTACTGCGCGGGTGGCGGCATCGGCGGCAAAGAGGTGCTCTACCCGCAGCGAGGCTAGGGTAATGTCTTGGGGGGTGCCAAAGGTGGTAAACATGGCAAAAAAAGCCAGTTCGCCGTGGGGCGTGGCGTAGCGGGTGGTGAGCACAGGCACGTTAGCTGAGTTACCGGTCTGGACTGTTTGGCTGCCTAGGCGATCGCGCAACAGGTCAGCGAAGGCCTCTGCCTTGGGGGCGATCGCCGGTTGAGTCACCACCTCCTGGCGCAGCCGGGCCAATAGCGCTGGGCCAACCTCACCCAGGTTGACCACCGGCTTGAGCAACCCCTCCGGGTGAATCAGCAGATCCAGCAGATTCATCGCTGGCGCTGTCAGCAGATCGGCGGCCCAGGGTAGCAGGGTAGTCGCCAGCCACTGCCCGCCCCGGTTCAATCGCAGCACATTCCACTGGTCGTCGATCACCAGGGCGGGCATAGGGTCGTGGGCGGCAAGCAGTTGCTCTAAGGCCTGGTTGATCTTTCCCAGGGCTGGGTCATTGAGCGGTGTAGCACTGTACACGGGCGCATAGCCCGCCTGGAGCAGCACCTCATTGCGCAGCACCAGCGGTGCGTCTAGCTCTTGCAGCCAGGCCAGCAGCAGTTCGCGGCTTGGCTTGGCCCGCCCACTTTCCACAAAGCTGATGTGGCGCTGAGAGACACCCAGCCGTAGCGACAGCTCAAGCTGACTCAGCCGCTGGGCCTTGCGGGTTTGACGTAAGGATTTGGTGAGGGCATTGTTGGCGGCAGACAACTCAGCAGCGGACATGACGGCAGCAGATACGACTTTTGATTACCTCTGAGGTAATTGATTCTATAACTTAGGCGGTCAATACTGAACCTGTCACCGTCACAAGAGGTTCTGCCATGCAGCGCAGTCTAATTGCCGTCGCTCTCATTCCCTTTAGTGTGCTCAGCACCGTGGCCCTCTGGCAGCACGGCTACCTGGGCATCTTTGCCCATGAGTTTCAGAACACCGCTGGGATGCAGGTGCTGGCAGATCTGGTCATCGCTCTGTCTCTTTTTCTGGTGTGGATGTGGGGCGACGCCAAGGCCACTGGCCGCAACCCCTGGCCCTGGCTGATTGCCACCCTGACAACAGGTTCCTTTGGGCCGTTGCTCTACCTGCTCACCCGCAAGTCGGAGGAAACAGCGAGTTAGGCCATTTCCTTCAGCAAGTTGTGGGGCTGTGGCGAGGCTATCAGCGCTCTGCCTGCCCCTACACCTGTAGCGATATAGAGACGAATTGGCTATAGTGGCTGCACAAGAGCCCTCCCGTTGGCAGCGGTTCCTATGGTCAAACCTACTCCAGACTCACTTCAGCGGGTGGGTTCCGCCAGTCCGCTAGTCATGCCTTCTGAGGCTGTTCCCACTGCGCCGCTGGTGATTGGTGGTACAACGATTCCCCGAGGTAAGCGGGTGCGGTTAGATCTGCCGGTCGCTCGCCTACCCACCGGCACCATGATGTCGCTGCCGGTAACGGTGATCAGCGGCAAAAAACCGGGGCCGCGCCTGTGGCTCAGCGCGGCCATCCACGGCGACGAGCTCAACGGGGTCGATATTATTCGCCGGGTGGCCAAGGCGCTTCAGCCCCACCGTCTCAACGGATCGGTAATCGCCGTGCCAGTGGTAAATATCTTTGGCCTGCTAGAGCAGTCGCGCTACCTGCCCGATCGCCGCGATCTCAACCGCTCCTTTCCTGGCTCGGCGCGGGGGTCGATGGCCAGTCGATTGGCGGCTCTGTTTATGAAAGAGGTGGTCAGCCATTGCACCCACGGCATCGACCTTCATACCGCCGCCATCCACCGCATCAACCTACCCCAGGTGCGCGCTGACTTAGAAGATCCGGCCACCTACGCCTTTGCTAAAGCCTTTGGGGCACCAGTCATTATCCATGCTTCCCACCGCGATGGCTCCCTTCGTCAGGCCGCCGCCAAGCGCCATATTCCTACCCTGCTCTACGAGGCGGGCGAGGCTCTGCGCTTTGACGCCCAGGGCATTCAAACTGGCATTGACGGCATCTACCGGGTGATGGCCTTTCTCGGCATGTATGCCCCCCCAGACACCCCCGCGCCACCCACGCTCGAAGCCCGAGAAACCCGCTGGGTGCGGGCCTCTCGGGGCGGCATCTGGCACCGCTCTATCGCCCTGGGCGACGCGGTCAAACAGCGTCAGACCCTCGGGTTTATCAGCGATACCTTTGGTGACAAACCCGTACAGGTGCGCAGCCCGATGACGGGTATTGTCATCGGCCATGGCCAAAACCCGCTGGTCAATCAGGGCGATGCCCTGGTGCATGTGGCGCGGGTGGCCCCAGATTTAGAGCCAGACCCCGATCGCTAGGCGGCTTCTCTAGATTTATGCCGGGGGCGCTGGCTACCAGCTCAGCCGTGGCGCTTTTGGTGCCAGGCCCAGGCGTGGGTAAGAATGGATTCGATGTCGGCGTACTGGGGGTTCCAGCCGAGGATGTGGCGGGCGCGATCGCTGCTGCCGACCAAGGCGGGCGGATCGCCAGGGCGGCGCTCGACTTCCACCACCGGAATCGTCTTCCCGGTGACTTTCACCGCCGCGTCAATCACCTCGCGCACAGAGAAACCACTGCCATTGCCCAGGTTAAACACCGCGCTTTCGCCGCCCTTGAGCAGGTACTCTAGCCCCAAAATGTGGGCATCGGCCAGGTCGCACACGTGAATGTAGTCGCGCACGCAGGTGCCATCGGGGGTGGGGTAATCGGTGCCAAAGACGCTGATCGACTCGCGCTTGCCCAGGGCCGTTTGCAGCACCAGGGGAATCAGGTGGGTTTCGGGGTTGTGGTCTTCGCCCAATAGCCCGCTGGGGTGAGCCCCGGCAGCGTTGAAGTAGCGAAACCGCACCGACCTAAAATCGTAGGCTTTGTCGTAGTCGGTGAGAATGCGCTCGACCATGAGTTTGGTCGCCCCGTAGGGGTTGATCGGGTTTTGGGGATGGGTCTCGGTGATGGGCATCTCCTGAGGCACCCCGTAGGTGGCGCAGGTCGACGAAAATACAAAGTTTTTAATGCCTGCTTCTACCATGGCATCGAGCAGCGACAGGGTGCCGACCACGTTGTTTTCGTAGTACTTGCTGGGATCTGTGACTGACTCACCCACGTAGGCATAGGCCGAAAAGTGCATCACGGCGCTGATGTCGTAGCGGCTAAAAATATCCTTGAGTAAGTTTTTATCTAAGGTGCTGCCCTCAATCAATTCGGCTTTAAGGATGGTTTCTACCAGGTCGCGATGGCCATAGACGAGGTTGTCTAAGATCACCACCTGATAACCAGCGGCTTGGAGCGCTAGCACAGCGTGGCTGCCAATATAGCCAGCTCCGCCGGTCACTAAAATCGTTTTTTGGTCGGTTGTCATAGTGATTAACTCTACAGATAGATAAATAGTTAGAGGCCATGACCTGAGTTGCCCCAAATCTCTGTAGGCATTCTCTGCTAGGGCCTAGAGGCTGGGGGTATTGTAGCCCCCGCAGCCGGGTTAGCTGTAGACGTTGAACTATGATTCACCACTCCTTAACCCAGAGGGCTACTGGCTTCTAAAGCTTCATTGAATGAGGACTCGCCGCCACTTGCCCAGATCGGATGATGTGTTTAAGCATCAGCGGCAGGCCGAACCAGAATTTTATTTAAGCAGAACTTAATCGAACCTTAGCGGCCACTTAGTCGCCCCATGAAGTTTGCCTGTGAGTAATAGCCGAAGATGACTCCGTAGCAATGGCTACAAGATGTAACCCCCAAGTGTTATCTATGGCTGACTTCACACTCCAGTTATTTCACGCTGCCGACCAAGAGGCCGGTGTGCCTGCCCTCGAGGATGCTCCTCGGTTTTCGGCAGTATTGAATGCTCTTCGACTCGAAGATATTGATGGTGACGGGGTTGCAGGGTTTGCCAATACCTTGACCCTGTCCTCTGGGGATGCGTATATTCCTGGGGTATTTTATAGCGCCAGTCTGCCGGTCTTTGGTGGTATCGGGCGAGGCGATATTCTCATTCAAAATGCTTTGGGGTTTGATGCGGTCGCCTTTGGCAACCACGAGTTTGACAGTGGCACCGCCGTTATTCAAGACCTGATCGGTGGCGCTGATGGTTTTTCAGGGACGGCATTTCCCTACCTGAGCGGCAACCTCGACTTCAGTACCGATGGCAGCCTGGCAGGGTTGGTAGTACCCGATGCCCAGGCCCCGCTGCCCAACAGCATCGCCGCCTCGACGGTGATCGAGGTCAATGGCGAAAAGATTGGCGTGGTGGGTGCTACTACGCCCACGATCGATCGCATCTCTAGCCCTGGGGCTGTGACCATTTTGCCCGATGCCTTTGACAGCAACCCCACTCCTGAGCAAATCGATGCTTTGGCGGCGGAAATTCAGGCCGATGTCGATGCGCTGTTGGCAGCAAATCCCGATGTTAACAAGGTGGTGCTGCTGGCCCACATGCAGCAGCTGGCCATTGAGCGGGCGCTGGCAGAGCGGCTTTCTAATGTCGATATCATTGTGGCCGGCGGCTCTAACACCCGCCTGTTTGATGAAAACGATCGCCCTCGCGATGGCGATACCGTGCAGGGGCCTTACCCCATCTTTACAACCGATCGCGACGGCAACCCGGTCGCGGTGGTCAACACCGACGGCAACTACAAGTATGTGGGTCGCCTGGTGGTTGACTTTGACGAAACCGGTATCCTCATTCCCGAAAGCTACGACCCCACCATCAGCGGGGCCTTTGCCACCGATGCGGCTGGGGTTGCGGCTGTCGGTGGGGAGGGATTGACGGACCCGGCGATCGCCGCCATTATCGATGCGCTGCGCGACGAGATTGTCGCCCAGGAGAGCAACGTTTTTGGGGTGAGCGAGGTCTTTTTGCAGGGCGATCGCAACGCCGTGCGTCGCCAGGAGACCAACCTGGGCAACCTGACCGCCGATGCCAACCTGGCGATCGCCCAGGAAACTGACCCCGACGTGGTCATTTCTCTGAAAAACGGCGGCGGCATTCGCAACAACATTGGCCGCGCCGTAGTGCCCACCGGCAGCACGGGCGAGGTTGAGCTACTGCCTACCGAAGAAATTCCTGGGGTGAAGCCCGAGGGCGGCATTTCCCAGACCGATATCCAAAACGCCCTTTCCTTTAACAACGCCCTCTCCCTCGTTACCGTCACCGCCGAGGAGCTACTGGCCCTGGTTGAGCACGGTGTCTCTGGTACGTTGCCCGACGACAGCGCTAGTCCAGGCTTTTTCCCTCAGGTCAGCGGGTTTGCCTTTAGCTTTGACTCGACGGCCCCTGTCGGTAGCCGGGTGCAGTCGCTGGCGATTGAAGATGCCGATGGCAACGACATCGATGTGGTGGTGCAAGATGGGGCGATCGTCGGTGACCCCAGCCGCACTTTCCGCATGGTTACCCTGAGCTTCTTAGCGGGCGGCGGCGATGGTTACCCCTTCCCTACTGGGGAGGCCACCAACCGGGTTGACCTGGTGACTGAAGATCCCATCAATCCTACTCCTGAGCTGCGTAGCGGCAATGCCACCTTTGCCCCTGACTTCTCTGAACAAGACGCCCTAGCCGAGTTTCTGGTGGCCAACTTTGGCTCAGACACGCCGTTTGCGATCGCTGACACCGATCGCACCCTCGATACCCGCATTCAAAACCTGGCCTTCCGCAGCGATAGCGTGATTGATACGGCTGGCCCAGTTGATCCCACTCCGGTCGATCCTACCCCTGTGGCTCCTTCGCTACTGGTTCCCCTGGGTACCTACGAGACCGGGGTGTTTGATGCCAGCGCTGCTGAAATCGTGGTTTACGACCCCGAAACCCAGCGGCTGTTTGTGGTCAATGCCCAGGTTCCGACCGTGGAAGTGCTGGATATTCGCGACCCCAGCAACCCCACCAAACTGTTTGATATCGACCCCTCGGCCTACGGCGCTGGCGCTAACAGCGTGGCGATCGCTAACGGCATTGTGGCGGTGGCGATCGAAGCTACCGAAAAGACCGACCCCGGCAGCGTGGTGTTCTTTGACGTCGACGGCAACTTTTTGAATGCTGTCACCGTGGGCGCTCTGCCCGACATGCTGACCTTTACCCCCGACGGCACCAAGGTGCTGGTGGCCAACGAAGGGGAGCCCAACGCCGATTACAGCGTTGACCCCGAAGGCTCGATCAGCATCATTGATCTATCTAGAGGCATCAAAAAACTCACCCAGGCCGATGTCACCACCGCTGACTTCACTGCCTTTAACGATCAGATCGACGCACTGCGCGCCTCTGGGGTGCGTATATTTGGCCCCAACGCCACCGTCGCCCAGGATGTCGAGCCTGAGTACATTGCGGTAACCGGTGACTCTCGCACCGCCTACGTGGCCCTGCAAGAGAACAACGCTCTGGCCGTAGTGGATATCAAGTCGGGCACTGTCACCGACATTATGCCCCTAGGGTTTAAAGACCACTCGGTGGTGCCCCTAGATGCTAGCGATCGCGACGATGCCATCAACATCACCACCTACCCCAACCTGTTGGGCATGTACCTGCCCGACGCAATTTCGCTCTACGAGGCTGGCGGCAAAACCTTGATCGTTACTGCTAACGAAGGCGATGCTCGCGAATACGACACCTTCGCCGAAGAAGCCCGAGTGAGTGACCTGATGCTAGACCCGATCGCGTTCCCCAACGCAGCAGAGCTTCAGGCCGACGAAGCGCTGGGTCGCCTGACCGTGACCACCACCCTGGGCGATGCCAACGGTGACGGGCTCTACGAAGAGCTCTACACCCTTGGTGGCCGCTCCTTCTCCATTTGGGATACCCAGGGCAACCTGGTCTACGACAGCGGGGCGGAGTTTGAACAGACGATCGCCGCTCTGTTCCCCGCAGAGTTCAATGCTGACAATAGCGAGAATGGCAGCTTCGACAACCGCAGCGACAACAAAGGGCCAGAGCCTGAAGGCATCGCGATCGGCGAAATCGATGGGCGCACCTATGCCTTTATTGGCCTAGAGCGCTTTGGCGGCATCATGACCTACGACATCACCAGCCCTACAGAAGCGTTCTTTGTAGATTTCAGCAGCAACCGCGACTTTGCGGGCGATGCCGAAGCCGGAACGGCTGGGGATCTAGGCCCTGAAGGGCTAACCTTTATATCTGCTGCTGACAGCCCCAATGGCAATCCCCTGCTTGTGGTGGGCAACGAAGTTAGCGGTACGACAACTGTGTTTGATGCCAGCGGGCTGCAATCTGCTGAGCCCGAGGTGCCCACGCCTGAGGTGCCCGGTCTATTCCTTGACCTGCGCGACCTGACTGGCGATGTAACCACCTCCTTTACCGTGAATCGGGAGGCAGCCTTCGACAACTTTGTGGGCTTCTATCAGGTGGCCGATATCGACGGCGGCATCGACTTGACTGGCGATGGCATTGCCGACATCACCCCTGGCCAATCTGGGTATACCGAGGCGGCCCTCGCCGCTCGGGCCGAAACTGTCGCGCTGACGACATCTAACCGAACGGAATCGGTGTTTGAGTCGTCAGTGGCGGGCGGTAGCCTCTACGCGCCTTTCCTCATTGCCAACGGCAATCTCGATAGGTTTAACGCGCGCAAAGTCTACTTTGCCTTTGGGGCAGCCAATGCCGATGGCGTTGAGCACATTCGTTCTGCCAATGGTGCCCTTCAGTTTGAAGATCTCTTTGGCGGCGGCGATCGAGACTTCAATGACATGGTGGTGGAGTTTGCCGTAGTGGCCTAGGCCTCGCCCCACCCCAGGGTCACTGGGGTGGTCAACTGACCCATAAAATCTCCCTAGCCCCAGGAAAGCGGCCCAGGCCTGAGCCGCTTTCCTGGGGCATTTAATGGCTGCATCAACCCTGGCGTTGACTGGATTATGCAAATTGCCGCAGTTAGTTTGACAAGGGTGCACCCTTTACCTATACTGAAAAATGTCGAAAACACAGGCCCCCATCGTCTAGAGGCCTAGGACACCTCCCTTTCACGGAGGCGACGGGGATTCGAATTCCCCTGGGGGTATGAGAGTCAACTCTTTATAAGAGTGCTACGAATCCGATAGGAAGCATTTCCTGTCGGATTCGTGATTTTTGACCCGACTACGGGTCATTGCTGGGGTACGGTTAGCAAATTTTCCCCCAATGCTATGACCGAGTTTAGAGAGAACTTATTGATCCGAAGAGACAACTGCTCTTCTCTGCTGCTACAGCTGCTATGTTGACTTTTGCCGCTCCTACCGACGAAGCCCAGGCTGCTGAACTGATGCAGCCCTGCCTGATTCGCGTGGTCGATAACATTCGCAAGCATATGGAAACCCTGCCGTGGCGCAGTGAGTATCTGGAGCAGGTGAGCTGGCCAGCCCACAGCACGGCGGAGCAACGGCAGCAGGTGCGAGATCTGGCGGCTCAGCTTAAGGAAGCTACACCAGAGGGGGCTGAGGTCATTCGTCAACGGTTGGCTGAGTTGCCCGCCCCCAGCCCGGTCTACCAACTCAAGCTGACGGCGATCGCCGATGATGGTGCCGACCCCCATACACTCCGCACCGCTACGCTAGACGTGTGGGAGTTGTGTTTTGCAGTGTGCTTTAAAAATTACCAGGGGCAGCAGCCTGCCCAGGTCGATGCCACTTTGCTCCACGACGACGGTGAGGTCAATTGGCTGGCGCTAGATGAGAAAGCCAAGGCACTGGTAGAGCAGGCGATCGATGGGGCGATCGCCGACACCTAGGGCGAGCACTGCCGCCAATACGGCACAATGGGAGAAAAATCCTGCGTCTCTATGCTTGACCTGCACAGCCACACCACCTGCTCAGACGGCACCCTCTCCCCAGCGGAGCTGGTGGCGGCAGCGATCGCCGCTGGGGTCAAGGCTTTGGCCATCACCGACCACGACACCCTGGCCGGGTGGGATGAGGCCATTGAGGCAGCGGGTGACGACCTAGAAATTGTGCCGGGGGTGGAGCTGAGCACGGTGGAAGGGGGGCGATCGCTGCACATTCTCGGCTTTTACCCCGATCGCCAAAAACTAGAGCCACCGCTCATGGAGCGCATTGAGGGCCGTCGCCGCCGTGCCCAGGCGATCGCCGAAAAACTGGCCGAGCTGGGCGTGCCCATCGAGCTGCCTGAGATGCGGGGCAATATGGCCCCCGGTCGGCCCCACCTGGCGGCGGCCCTGGTAGCGGCGGGCCACGTCGCCAATAAGCGCGAGGCCTTTGACCGCTGGCTGGGCGACCATGGCCCCGCCTTTGTGCAGTACGAGAAATTTTCTGCTGCCGAGGGCATTGCGCTGCTGCGCGACTGTGGGGCGGTGCCGGTGTGGGCACACCCCTACCTGTTCAAAGGCTCCACGGTAGAGGCGCTGATGCCCCAGCTGGTGGCAGCCGGGCTGATGGGGGTCGAGGTCTACCACCCTCACCACAGCCCCAGCGACATTCGGCGGCTGGAGGAGTACTGCGATCGCTACGGCCTGGTCAAAACCGGCGGCAGCGACTACCACGGCCCGCCAGAGGCCAAGGCAAATGCCTCCCCGAACGCAAAACCGAAACAGGAGGCCGTAGCGCTCAATCAGCTGCATCTGCCCCTCGATCTGCTAGCGCCGCTCAAGCAGGCGGCTACCGGCGCAGCCCTACCTCACTATGACTGACTCCGCTTACCAGGTCTTTTGGGCGCTGCTGGGCGGCCTAATCAGCTTAAACCCTGATGTCTTGGCGGCGCTGCAACCGGTGCCCGAAACAGTTGCGATCGCGGTGGTGTTTTTGGCAGGGCTGTCGCGGGCTGTGGGCGAGGGCATTGTGCTGTTTATCAACCGCGTCAAGCCGCTGCGATTTGTGCTCAGTCTGGTGCTGTCGGCGCTGCTGTTTGTAGCGGGCTACCTGTTTTGGGCGCTGAGTATCTGGGTGGCCAGCCGCTGGCTGCTAGAGCAACCCGTTGCCTGGCGAGCCATTCGCGACAGTCTGGCGCTGAGCTATGTGCCGCTGATGCTGAGCTTTTTGGGGGCCATGCCCTACCTGGGTATGCCGATTGTGCGGCTGCTGGCGCTGCTGAACCTGGTGTTGGTGGTGACAGGGCTGGCCGCCTTTGGCGGGCTGTCTCTGGGGCAGGCGGCAGCGCATGTGGCCCTGGGCTGGGTGGTGCTGCAAGGGGTGCAGCAAACTACCTTGGCCCAGCCTCTGATACGGTTTAACCGCTGGATTGCCAACTGGATTGCCGGGGTCAATCTGGTGGTCGATCGCGACCAGCTCAAAACCCTGGTGGCGACCCACCCCCTAGGGCCAGGAGCGGCCCTAGGGGGTGGGCCAAAGGCTGTGGTGTCTCAGGATGCCGAGGACAAGGCGATTGTTCCAGGGCTGTGGCGATCGCGGCGTATTCCCCTGCTGTGGACCTACATCGCTCTGGGCGTGGTCGCCCTGGTGGTGGCCCTCAGCCTAGAGCCCCTACGCACCCTGATCACCACCTGGTACGGCCAGAGCCGCCCCGCTCGCTGGTTTGCCGATCTGCTCTGGGTGGGGGCGATCGCCCTGGTGGTGGCCGCCATGCTCGCCCCCCTCGAAGCCCTGGGCTGGTGGGCAGGCTGGTACGGCGGCGACGGCTCTCCCCGCCCATCTATCACCCCTCAGGGCAATACCAACTCTCCGACCCAGCGCTTCATCGTCTACCTCGACGGCATCAATCAGGCCACCGCCGACTACCAGCCCACCGTCGCCCGCTACCTCGACGAACTGGGCCAGCAGCTGCCCGCCGATATTGCCCTGGTGAAGGGGCTGATTCCCTACTCGGTGCTCAACCGATCGCTCACCCAAGACCGCCCCCTGGCCTTTTTTTGGCGCGCCGTCGAAACCCTGACTCAGCGCCTCGGCCCCTGGGTGGGCATGATCATCAACATCCGCAACATCCTAATCGTGGCGGTGTCTGCCGATCAGCGCTTTGGCCCGATCTACAACCAGGGCGTGGCCCAGCAGGTCTACGCAAGTCTGCTCCAGCACGGCTACCCCGCCGCCGGGGGCATTCCACTGACGCTGATTGGCTACAGCGGCGGGGGCCAGATTGCCATGGGCATTTTGCCCTTTCTCAGACAAGCCCTGGGCGCACCCATTGAGGTGATCTCTCTGGCCGGGGTGATCAGCGGCAACAGCCAGGTGCTGGATGCCGAGCAGCTCTACCACCTGGTGGGCCGCAAAGACCCCGTGGAGCGCCTGGGGCCAATCATGTTTCCTCGCCGCTGGGCGATCGCCCCCCTCAGCTACTGGAACCGGGCCAAGCGCAAGGGCAAAATCACCTTCATTTCCCTTGGCCCCGTGAGCCACCAGGTGCCCGGCGGCGTGCTTGACGACCAGGCCTTTTTGCCCGATGGCCGCAGCCACCTGCAGCAGACCCTCGACCTCACCCTCGACATTCTCGTGGGCGACCTGCGCCAGCACCTCGACCTGCAAAAAATCCAGGTCAAACAGCTGGGCAACTACTACCAGTTTCAGGCAGCGCCCTTTAACCACCACAGCTACTACCGGGTGCAGCAAACTCTGCCCACTCCCTGGTATCGTCCGGCGGCCCCCTGGCTGGGGCGGCTGATTTTGCCCGACCCCCACCAGCGCCCCGACGGCGTCTGGCTAGAGCTGCTGCACACCCCCCCTGACTACCAAGCCTGGCTGGGTCAGCGGGTGCGCCTGCGCTGGCAGAGTGACTCTGACTTCAAAAAGCGCATCCAGGCCATCACCCGCGACATTCACTTTAGTGCCGAAGCCGAAGCCTCCCATCGCCAGGGCCTGATCTTGCCCACCCGCCTCAACCACTGGCGGCTAGTCACCCCCCTCGAATCTCTCGCTGGGGCAAGACCCATGGACGACGTGATCGTGAAATTGCCCGATCCGGTCACCGTAGAAGGCCTCGCCCACCCCCCAAGTACGGGCGCACAACAGTGCGCCCCTCCACCCCCCACGCCCTACCCCTCACGCCCTCACTCCCCCACCCTCACCATCGCCCACGAACCCATCCAAATTTCTGGCCTCTACTACGCCCTGGTGCAGTTCCTTCACCCGGTGGATGAGACCCTAGAGCGCTACCGGGTGGTGCACTACAACCCCGCCACTCAGCAGTTTGACGGGCTGGAAGAAACCGTGCGGCTGCCCACGGTGGTGCCCGACGACAACGGGGTGCCCCCCTTTACCAATGCTGAGCTAGAGCGATCGCCCCAAAACGCCAGCGGCTGGTACATCCACGGTGCCCAGGCCCACAGTACCCAGGCCCAGGACGGCGAGTTTGTGGTGCAGGCGCTGCGGCCCCGCTGCCTGTTTCAGCTGGTGCCCGATCGCACTCTGACCAGCGCCCGCCAGGGCCGACAGTACCTACGCCGCGAGTCGTGGAACAACCTGGAGGCAAAAAAGGGCGCCGCCACCTCGGTGCTGATCGACCCCAAGGCAACCTCGGAGCAGGCGGCGATCGCCCGCTGGCGAGAGGGCGACAAGGCCCTGCTGGTGCATGTCTACGGCGGCATCGGCGGCGACAGGCGCGAGCCCGCCGCCAAAGGCCCGGTCTACTTTGGCCACTTTGCCTACGGCATCGCCACCGTGGTGCGCGAGCCCCTCACCGACGAGCTTCAGTTTGAGATTGTCTACCACCAGGTCTACACCCACAACCGGCGCGGGCTGATCGCAGGCAGCCTCGACTGGTCGCTGTACATGGGCGATCGCCAGTGGGGCTTTATGGGCACCCGGCCCGTCTCCGACATTTTGATCAGGCTGCCCGCCTACACCGAGCCCTTTGACTTCAACGGCTACCGCTGGTCGGCTCTTGACGACCTGCGCGTTGAACTAGAGCTAATGACCGCCCGCTACCGCACTGGCGACGGCACTGGCGTCACCTACGTCGGCCCCGCCAACAACTGCGCCCAAGACTCCAACCAGGCCATGTACGCCGGGGCCATGCATCTGGAGGCAGCCATCAAGATCCACCGGGCTACCCTCAAAACCTGGGAAGCCAACAATCCCAGCCAAGCCCAGCAGTTCCAGCAGTTGATCAGACTGCGCCGCGCGATTCAGCAAGAGCTGTTGCCCTTCGGCAGTGCCCGGGCCGACTGGGCCGACGAGCAAGAATCCCTGGGCAGTAACTTGTCTGACTACCCCCTAAAAACCCTTGGTCGGGGTCTACTGAGCTGGCGCACTATGCTGCCTCGCAAAGCTAGCGACACCATTACCCTGCTCTGTCTGCAGCACGGTGCCACTCTCTGGGTGTTGCGCACTAATCAGCTAGGGGGCCATGACTCCACAATTGATCCCCTCGCTCCGCTCACTCTGTAACTGTTCCTGTACATCTACGCAATGGAGATCATATGAAGATAACGTAAAATTTAAAGTGTGAACTTTATACATTGCTCTACGGATTTGTTATCACATGACTAGTAGATCTACGTAGAGTGCTCTCTTAATCCAGTTGTTCTATCCGCTTTTTAGGGATGTCAACCATTTGATTTTCTCTAGAAAGAGGGCACCAGGGGGCATTAGTTCGGACACGCCAGCTGTTACTGCGGTTACGCCATGTTGGGTTACGCCATGTCAGCTATTGGGAATTTTGTCATTCGAGGTCAGCGCCCGGCTGCTTCGATGGCTTTGGGTCTAGCGTCTCTCTCGGCATTGATGCTGGCAGCCATACCAGCCCAAGCCAGTGTGCCTCTGACCAGGGCTGATATTGAAGCGCTGCGCAATCGAGTTGAGCTGATTCCCCGGGGGCGTAGGGCTCGGGTGGCTAGCAGGTCTGACATTTTGGCCGTGGGTGACGCTCTACGCACCGCTGCCTCGGCCCAGGCAGACCTACGTTTTAACGATGGCTCTCTGGCCCGGGTCGGAGAGCGGGCTACCTTTCGCTTTGTGCCCAACACCCGCAACTTTCGACTCACCAACGGCACTGTGCTGCTGCTGATTCCCCCTGGCCAGGGCCGCACCAACATTCAGACCCCCAGCGCAGTGACCGGTATTCAGGGGTCAGCGGTAGTAGTGCGATACCTGCCAGACCGCGATCTGACCGTGGTTATGGCGCTTACCAACAACCCTGCCGGACCCATGACTATTACTGCTGGGAGCTGTGGTGCAGCTAACTCTGACACCTGCGTCGCCTCTGAATACTCCCTCTACGGGGGGCAAATGGCGCTCATTCAAAATAACCAGGTGCAGGTTGTTGAGTTTGATTTGCCTTTGTTTTATCAAACTAGTTCCCTGGTCGAAGGACTGGAGCTAGACAACCCCAATGCCGAGTCGTCCCTAGGGCCAGCCCTAGAGGGCGTGCGCGAAGAGACCCTCGAAGCCCTAGGCAGCCAGGCGGCATTTGAGGGCGGGGTACCGCTACCACCAGAGTTGATCAGCTTAGACAGTAGTCAACTCGATAGCCAAAACTGGAGCCTGGCTCCCTCGTCTACGGGAGTGTCTCCTCTGACCACTCTGCGGGGGCTCCTGTCTCCAGAGAGTACTGTTTTGAGGCCTGCTTCTGCTCAGCAGTCAACCTCTGCGGCAGCGCCACCATTCGCTGGTCAACGCCCCGCTGCTGCATCGAGTGCGGGTGGTAACACCGGCACTACACCGACTACCCCTGCTCTCCCCAGCGGCAATGCTGGGCAAACCCCGGCCCCGGGAAATAACGCTGGGGCGACACCGCCTGTCTCCTCAAATCCTGGCGGCAATGCTGGACAAGCCCCCACCCCCTCAAATCCTGGCAATGTTGGGCAACCTCCACCTCTAGGCGGCAATACTGGAGTAATACCTCCTGCCCCTACTCCTAATCTCCCTGCGCCGCCGCCGGTGGAAGTACCCAACTCTGATCCAACCCCCATTGCTTCGCCGCCACCGGTGGAAGTGCCCATCCCTGATCCAACCCCCATTGCTTCGCCGCCGCCGGTGGTGGAAGTGCCCATCCCTGCTCTACCCCCAGTTGTTGACCCTATGCCTCCACTGGTAGACATTCCTAGCCTGCCTCAAGATCCGACTGGTGGTTCAGGGTTAGTGCCGGGTGTTGGTAATGACAACGGCAACGGCAATGGGCCTGGTAATGCGCAACCGCCGCCGTTCACTGATCCAAATTTTCCGGCTGATCCCCCAGCTGAGCCAGGCCCCTTCTTTCCTGGTGGATAAGGTGAGTAGGGGTTTGCTAGCAGGTCAGTACATACAGCCACGACTAGGGTTGGTGTCTCGCTATACATCAGCCCTAGTCTGTTCTAGGCTAGATCTAGCAACTGTTGACGGAGAGCGACCGGCGGCGGTTTGAGGTTGATGCCGATTGGGAAAGAGAATTTGGACTTGACCTGGGACAAGGTTAATCTCTTGCTTCAGGCATCTGAGAATATAGCTAGTGGTTGCGATCGCATAACGCATGATTGCAAAAGACAGGGTAGCTAGTCTGTTTGCAATTGCCTGTATGTCCCATTGATATTGTCTAGCCCCCATGGCAATTCCCATCGATGCTGAGTCAGATTAAGTCCATTGTTGAAGCGATTTCGCCGCGTTTAATTGAAATTCGTCGGCATCTCCACGGACACCCTGAACTCAGCGGCCAGGAATATAAAACGGCTGCCTATGTGTCGGGGGTACTGTCTTCCTGCGGTCTGCGCGTTCAGGAGTTGGTCGGTAAAACTGGTGTGGTGGCCGAACTGCCCGGCGGTGACGATGCCAGGCTGTTGGCGATTCGAGCCGATATGGACGCGCTGCCCATTGCCGAGCGGGTAGACCTGCCCTTTGCTTCAAGCCAGACAGGGATCATGCATGCCTGCGGCCACGATGTGCACACCACAGTGGGGCTGGGCACGGCCATGGTGCTGTCGCAGCTGGGTATTCCACTTCCAGGGACGACGCGCTTCCTGTTTCAGCCTGCCGAAGAAACCGCCCAGGGAGCGCGCTGGATGATTGAGGATGGGGTGATGGCGGGGGTGTCGGCAATCTTGGGGGTTCACGCCTATCCCTCGGTGCCAGCCGGAGCCATTGGCGTTCGCTATGGGGCACTGACCGCTGCCGCCGATGATTTAGAACTTGTGATTGTGGGCGAGTCAGGCCACGGGGCGCGCCCACACGAGGCGATCGACGCGATTTGGATTGCCTCCCAAGTGATTACGACCTTGCAACAGGCAATTAGCCGGACTCAAAACCCACTGCACCCGATTGTGCTGACTATCGGCCAGATTCAGGGGGGGCGAGCGCCCAATGTGATTGCCGACACGGTGAAGCTGCTGGGCACGGTGCGATCGCTCCATCCCGACACCCGCAACCACCTGCCCCAGTGGATTGAGTCGATCGTGGCAGGGGTCTGTCAGCCCTACGGGGCCAAGTACGAAATCAACTACCGGCGGGGGGTGCCCTCGGTGCTCAACGACCCGGCCCTGACGGAGCTGACGGCTCGCTGCGCCAGCGAGGCTCTGGGCCAGGAGCACCTCCAGCTCATCCATGAACCATCTCTGGGAGCCGAGGACTTTTCACTGTACCTAGAGCACGCGCCGGGCACTATGTTTCGTCTGGGGGTGGGCTTTACCGATCGCGCCGTCAACTACCCCCTACACCACCCCAAGTTTGAGGTTGACGAGTCGGCGATCGCGGCTGGGGTGTTGACCATGGCCTATGCCAGCTATTGCTATTGGCAGCTGTCCCCATAGTCTGGGTGCGCGTTCTGCTCAGTTGAGAGGCCTGATCGGCTGATCAGCCTTCTGGGTAACGTGTTTTCCGGCTTACCCGAGAGGCAAAACTCCGATAGACTGATTCACTTGGGTGCCACTCCCGGAGGATAACCGTTGTCAACGCCGATTCCCATTTATCTGGTCGATCAGACTGATTTAGCCAATAGCCATGCCGACAGCCAAGCCTGGGCTCTCTCCACCGGGTTTAAGGCTGACCCCAATACCTTTTGTCTGGTGCCTGGTGAAGGCGGCATTCTCGCCAAAGTGTTAGCGGGCAAACCCAATACCGTCGATACCTGGGCCTTGGGTCACCTACCCAAGGCGCTACCGCCCCAAACCTACTGCCTGGGAGACCCCTGGTCACCCGAGATGGCAACCAAACTGTGGCTGGGCTGGTGTCTAGGCAGCTACAGCTTTACCCAGTACAAGCGCCCCATGCTAGCCCCTGAAACCAAGCTGATCAGGCCTGAGGGGGCCGACTATGCCTACGTCACCACCACAGTAGCGGCGACGAACCTGGTGCGCGACCTGGTCACAACCCCGGCTGGCGATATGGGGCCAGAGCAGCTAGAGGTAGCGGCCCAGGCTCTGTGCGATCGCCACACCGCCAACCTCACCGTGATTGCTGGCGACGAGCTGCTGGCCCAAAACTATCCCCTGATCCACGCGGTGGGCCGGGCCTACACCCAGGCCCCCCGACTACTCGACATCACCTGGGGCGACCCTGCCGCCCCTAAGGTGACCCTGGTGGGCAAGGGAGTTTGCTTTGATACCGGTGGCCTCGACATCAAGCCCGCCGCTGGCATGAAGCTGATGAAAAAGGACATGGGTGGGGCCGCCCACGCCCTGGGCCTAGCCGAGATGATCATGGGCTTAAACTTGCCGGTGCGGCTGCGGGTGCTAATTCCTGCCGTCGAAAATAGCATTGCTGGCAATGCCCTACACCCGCTCGATGTGGTGCCCTCACGCCGGGGGGTGACCGTAGAGATCGGCAACACCGACGCCGAGGGCCGCCTGGTGCTGGCCGACGCTCTCTGGGAGGCTGTTTCTGAAGAGTCATCTCCTCAGCTTGTGATCGACTTCGCTACCCTCACAGGGGCCGCCCGCATTGCGCTGGGCACTGAGCTGCCCGCCTGTTTTAGCAACGACTCTGAGGTAGCCAATGCCCTCGTCAACTGCGGCCTAGCGGTGGATGACCCACTTTGGCACCTGCCTTTGTACCAGCCCTACCGCTCTATGATTGATAGCTCCGTAGCCGATCTGTCCAACATTTCTAACAGCTCCTACGGCGGATCAATTACTGCTGCCCTATTTTTGCAAGAGTTCACTCGTCCCGACATTCCCTGGGTGCACCTAGATCTCATGGCCTGGAACCTGCGCACCCTGCCCGGTCGCCCAGAAGGCGGTGAGGCCATGGGAATACGGGCAGTGTTTGAGCTGATTCGTCAGCGGCTGGTGGGGTAATAGGTAATGTTGGCCTGGCGATTTTGGATTTTTGGCGGTGATCAGGACGCAGCGCCGGGGCAGACCTCGGTGTGTGCCTAAATCTCGGCCATCGGGCAACCCAATATGGGCATATTTCTGGCCAAAATCGCCAAGCTACAATTTCTAAAGTCCTAGCCGCTCTTTGTAAAGGCTCTTTACCAGGTTGTCGAGCTGCTCTTCGGGGCAGCAGTCGATCAGAATGTAGAACGCCTCTAGCAGCTTGGCGGCGCTGTCACCCATCAGAGGGTTAAGACCCCATACATCTTGTACCCAGTCGCTAGGGTCGGTGGCTTCAAAAATCATGCGCTCGAGGAGCTGTTTGGCTTCAGTTTTTGAGATAGACATTGCGAACAGTACCAAAAGGGCCGATTGAAGAGTATAACGCTGCGCCTCAACGACGCAGGCAAAGCTCAATGAATTTGCAGCCTAGCGCTTTGATGTTTCAGGCTCTGCCCTGTCAAACCTACGGTGCGGTGGTGCTGTACTGGTCGAGATAGTGTTCGACTCGCTGACCTGTATCGGCCATGGATAGGTCTTGGGTCCAGCCCTCGAGTAGGGCGTGGCCAAAGGCCCAGGCGGCGCGATCGGGCGGATCGTTGTGGTCGATGAGCAGGGGCCAGAGGGCCAGCAGGTCGAGGCGGGCAGTGTCAGAATCGATCACCTTAAACAGGTCATAGGCGAGCTGGAGTTTGCCTATGACCACGGGCAGCTGCTCGATGGGGATTTGCTCAGCCAGCAGGTAGGCAAGCGTAGGGGTGCCGGTAGTCAGGGTGGCGAGAAATTGCAGCACCGGGCTTTTGAGAAAATTGGCGATGCCCTGGGTGGTGCTCATCTGTACCCGATAGCGATCAATCAGGCGGGCGGCGGCGGTAACTTTGGTCTCGCGATCGCGCAAAAACCGCGCCAGTCTTAGCTCCTTGGCCGGGTCGATCAGCTCCACCAGGGCGCTACCCAGAGCGTCGGCATTCCAGGGCAATCGATCGCTGTCGCGGGTAACCAGGGGTAAAACGCGATCGCACAGATCCCCCAACTGCTCTTGCCGGTAGCGGGTGGCCTCGCGGATCGAGACTTCTTTGGGGCGGCTACCCCACTGCCAGTCGTAGGGGGGCTGCCACTCACGGATAGGTCGCAGCCGATCGACCTGGGTGAGGGCGGCGATCGCAGACAAATCGGGCACTTCCCGCCGCATATCGCGCAGCAAATCCGCATCCATTTGTAGGGCCGGGTCGAGGGCCGGGGTAACCAGCAGCAGCAGGTCGGCCCGGCGGGCGCAGTCGAGCAGCTGATCGCGGTAATCGGTGCGATCGACCTGCTCGTAGCCGGGCGAATCCCACAGGGTGAGGGTTTCGTCGCCATCGCCCTGCCAGCGGTAGGTACTGATGGTGTCGGTGCTGGGCAAAATATCTACCGCCGCCAAATCGGCGTCAAACAGGGTGTTGATGACGCTGCTCTTGCCCGCCCCGGTGCGGCCCACCAGCAAAATATTCAACGGCTGAGTGGCAACCTGTTCGACGGGCTCGGCGCGATCGAGAATGTCGCGCAGAGTCTGGGTTTTGGCCGCAGACAGGGGCTTGGCGGGGCTAGGCAGGCTGGGCAAGTCGCCGCTGTAGAGAGCCACGGCCTGGCGGTAGAGGTTGCGCAGGGTGGCCTCCCGCAGCAGGGCGTTGAGATTGCCCAACAACTGCTGATTCGCCACGGTATTGGTGGGTTCGCTGAGGGTACGGGCGGCGGCGGCGGCGGGGTTGAGCAGCCACTGGGCCCAGGTCCAGGCCTGCCACAGCTTGCGAGCCGAGGGTTCTACCTGACGATAGACCTCGTAGCCCTGTACGGCCTGACCAACGGTGACTTGACCCAGGACAGGGGAAAGGGTCTCAATCCAGCGATCGACATCATCGACAGTGCCCCGCAGCAGGCCGTAGGCATCGGGGATATAGATATTGAGCAGGGGATATTTGACATCGGGATGATAGGTGTGGGCCACGGCGGTAATCACCTCGCGGCAGCGGCCCAGCAGCGGGTTCCAGTCTTGCCACACTGGGGGGTCTTGCTGAGCAGCAGCGAGAATCTCTTCCAGGGCGGTGGCGGCGGTCTGGGTGGCCCTATCTAAAGTTGCCGCGGGCATCTCGGCGGCGGCCTCTAGCTCTTGCTGAGCCTGCTCTAGGGCGGCTTCTACTTGTTTAAAGACTGGCTTGGTCCAGCGGGCCAGCAGCCAGCGCCACAGCACCAGCATCACGACAATCACGCCCCAAAGCCAGCTCAGCCCCCAGGCGTGGATCTGGGTACCGGCGGCGGTGAGAATGAATCCGGCGATCGCCACCAGGGGTGCCACCAGTGCCGTCCACTGCCAGGGTTTGAGTCGTATCATTGGCCTGCCCCGTCTACGCCCAACGCCTCTAGTGTAAGCAGGTTTGGCCCGCTGCCAGGGCACAGATAACCGAACGCTGACGAGACAGCGGTATCAGCATGCCTCAACCTCAGTCCTCACCTTGCTGAGCACCATCTTTCCCTGCGCCCTTTGCAGGGGTGCCGCTATCCGGGAAGATGAAGGGAGTTTTGCCCCGTTCACTGACTGTTATGGTGTCTGGTCTGTCTGACGATTCGCTGGCTGAACAACTGATCGACTTGGCCCTAGAGCGGGGAGCCGAAGCGGCAGAGGTACTGCAATCGCGATCGCGATCGCGCCCCGTTTTTTTTGAGGCCAACCGCCTCAAACAGCTCGAAAGCTCTGCCGCTCTGGGCACCGGCCTGCGGCTGTGGGTCAACGGTCGGCCGGGGCTAGCGGTGGCCTACGGCAATGTTGACCCCGGTGCCATTGTCGACAAAGCCCTGGCCATCAGCGCCCTCAACGACCCTGAACCCCTTGATCTGGTCAGTGGCCCCAGCCGCCACTACCCCGACATGGGCCAAGAGGTGCCCGTCGAGCAGCTGATCGAGTGGGGCCAGGCCATGATCGATCGCATTCGCAGCGCCTACCCCGATGTGATCTGCGGCGTCGATGTCGAGTGCGACGTCGAAACCACCCGCATTCTCAACACCCAGGGGCTCGACTGTGGCTACAGTGACGCCACCCTGAGCAGCTATCTCTCGGCAGACTGGGTGCGCGGCGACGACTTTTTGAGCGTCAGCGACGGCCAAACCCAGCGCGGCAGGTTAGACGGCGATCGGCTGGTCGACCAGGTGTTGCAGCGGTTGGTCTGGGCCGAGCAGTCGACGGAGATTTCCACGGGCCGCCTGCCGGTGATCTTTACCGCCAAGGCCGCCGACATGATCTGGGGCACCCTGCAATCGGCCCTCAGCGGCAAACGAGTCGTGGAGCGATCGTCTCCCTGGAGCAGCGCCCTGGGGGAGCAGATGACCTCTCCGGCAATCACCCTGTTGCAAGACCCAGAGGCTGGCCCCTTTAGCTGCCCCTTTGATGATGAAGGGGCCCCGACCCAGCGGCTGGTGTTTATTGACCGAGGGGTGGTGACGCTGTTTTATTGCGATCGCGCCGTCGGTCGTACCCTGGGCGGTGGTTCCACCGGCAATGGCTTTCGCCCTGGCCTGGGCAGCTACCCCACCCCCAGTTTGTATAACTCCCTGGTACAGCCAGGTACAAACTCTCTAGCTGAGCTGATTGCCAATATCGAAGACGGTGTGTTGGTTGACCAAATTTTGGGCGGTGGCCCCGGCATCTCAGGCGATTTTTCCGTCAATATTGACCTGGGCTACCGCATTCACCGGGGCGAACTGGTCGGGCGGGTCAAAGACACCATGGTGGCCGGCAACATCTACACCGCTCTAAAAAACAATGTCGACCTCGGCAACGACGCCGACTGGAACGGCTCCTGCTACACCCCCTCAGTATTGTTGGATGGACTATCGATTACCAGCGGCTAATAGCGCTCTTAAGGGGCATTCACCAACGCCCTAACGATTGCCCGCCGCTGCGCTGAGACAGCGATCGCAAAGACCGCAGGTGGTATGATCGCCTATATTAAGGAACTATTAAATATGGTGGGTTGATTCGGTAGTTTCTAATGCAGTTTTGCAAACCCCCACCCTATGATAAAGCTGGGCACGCATGGCGGCAAAATGCGGCTGCTAACTGTGTTGTGCTAGATGCGTTTACAGACTCTGCTCTTCTGCCATTGCGTTCCTAAAGCCACCCTGCACCACCAATGACGTTCCCTTCCGAATCTTTCCTAGACGACTCCTGCGATTCACTCTCAGGCCAACTTGAGAGTCGCCCCGACAAGCCAGAAGAAGCCTGCGGCATCTTTGGCCTTTTTGCTCCCGATGAAGAAGTGGCACGACTGGCCTACTTCGGTCTGTTTGCCCTCCAACACCGGGGCCAAGAGTCGGCAGGCATCGCCACCTTTGATGCCTCGGGTAGCCACAGCTACAAGCACATGGGGTTAGTCTCCCAGGTGTTTGACGACCAGATTTTGAAAGATTTAGTTGGGCATATTGCCGTTGGCCACACCCGCTACTCCACCACCGGATCTAGCCACGTGTGTAATGCTCAGCCCGCCGTGGTGCCCACCCGCTTGGGCGATCTGGCCCTGGCCCACAACGGCAACCTGGTCAACGCCGCCGACCTGCGCGAAGAACTGCTCGATCGCAACCACGACCTGATCACCACCACTGACTCTGAGATGATCGCCTTTGCCTTGGCTGAGGCTGTCAACGATGGAGCCGACTGGGTGAATGCAGCAGAAACCGCCTTTAATCGCTGCTATGGAGCCTTTAGCCTGGTGATCGGCACCCCCAATGGCATCTTGGGTGCCCGCGACCAGCAGGGCATTCGCCCGCTGGTGTTGGGGGTGCTGGGCCACGACATTCCTGAGGTGGGTCAGCCCGCCCACTATGTGTTGGCCTCTGAGACCTGCGCCCTCGACATTATTGGGGCCACCTATGTGCGCGACATTGCCCCCGGCGAGCTAGTGTGGATTACCGCCGACGGGCTGGTCTCTCGCCAGTGGGCCGGGGCCACAGAGCGCAAGCTCTGCGTGTTTGAGATGATCTACTTTTCGCGCCCCGACAGCATTGTCAACGGTGAGAGCCTCTACAGCTACCGCCGCCGTCTGGGCCACCAACTCGCTAAAGAATCGCCCGCCGATGTGGATTTGATCATGGCGGTGCCCGACTCTGGAGTGCCAGCAGCGATCGGCTTTTCGCAACAGTCTAAGATTCCCTACGCGGAGGGACTGATCAAAAATCGCTACGTGGGCCGCACCTTCATTCAGCCCACCCAGTCGATGCGGGAGGTGGGCATTCGCATGAAACTCAACCCCCTGAGAGATGTGCTAGAGGGCAAGCGGGTGCTGATTGTCGATGACTCGATTGTGCGGGGCACCACCAGCCGCAAGATTGTGCAGGCGTTGAGAGATGCGGGGGCAGTAGAAGTGCACATGCGGATTTCGTCGCCGCCCGTAACCCATCCCTGTTTCTACGGCATTGATACCGACAATCAAGATCAGCTGATTGCCGCAACCAAATCGGTAGACGCGATCGCTCAACAGATCAACGTTGACTCGCTCGCCTACCTAAGCTGGGAGGGTATGCTCGATGCTACCTACCAAGACCCGAGCAGCTTTTGCTCGGCCTGTTTTACCGGCAAATATCCAGTAGAAATTCCTGAGCCGTTTAAGCGGGCTAAGCTCAAGTTTGAGCTTAAAGAGCCAGTAACCACCTAAGCATCGGCACAGCTGAGCAGGCTCATTTTTGGCGTTGCTGAACCGACGCATGAATTTGGGTAGGGGCAAACGGCCGTTTGCCCCTACGAGAGCCGTTGGCATTTTTGATTCATACCTGTATCTCGCAACGCCTCATTTTTTCTAGGGCGATCGCTTCTGGCTGCATTGAGCTAGCGTCAGATGCACAGTCAAAGCTCTAACAGCACGATTGCAGGAGCTAAGGTTCTGATTCGAATCAGAGCCTTGACTCCTGCATCTTCAGTCATTCAGCCTCTCATCCCAAACCGTTAAAGAACTTCATTGCCATTTGGGGTAGGTGGCTGACCTCAAACCACACCTGCTTAGGGCTGATGCCAAACAGGTATTGCAGCGCTACAAAAATTACCGCCAAACCAATCAGGGGAACCAGCCCTACGCTGAGAATTCTGAAGAACAGCTGAGAAACTAAGACAATGACGGCGATCGCCGCAATCAGTAGCACCAGTTGAGAATCAACAGAATTAAGCAGAGAATCCATAGAATCTGAAGCCCTTTTTGAGATAGCGGACGATTTAAACAAATTCACGCCATCGTAACCCAGATGGCCACACCAAAGTTGTCATGGTGATCACGAAGGGTCTGCCGATAGTTTAGGGCTAGAGCTTTCAGTCACCGGGGAAAGCTTCATGCGCATGGTCTCAAACACCCAGAGCAGGCCAATGCACACCGTGGCGCTGAGGCCCACCCCCAGCCAAAACCGCCGGGCCACCAGCGCCGACTGATCCATCGCCCAGCCTCCCAGCAGCGGGCCGATAAAGTAGCCCACCGTCCAGCACTGCGAACTCACCGCCACGTAGGCACCGCGCAGTGACGGTGGTGCCAGGTCAGACACCGTGGCCACAAAGAAGGGTTTATAAGCCACCGACGCCAGCGACAGCAGACACAGCGCCACGATCGCCCAGACAAACTGAGCCTCGGCAAAGGTACCCGCCGCCCACAGCAGGGCAAAGCCAATGCCCCAGAGGGCGATCGCCCCGCTCAGCACCCAGATGCGCCGCAGGGGCATTAGCAGACTGGTAGTCGGAATTTGCGCCACCGCTCCCACGCCGATGTAGCACCAGGTAAACAGGCTAGCCGTGCTGCCCACCGACACCCCCGGCACCGGGTCATTCCCCGCCATATAGTTGGTGAAATACAGCGGAATGGTGCTGGTCACCAGGGCCACGTAGGTGGTGAAAAAGATATTCGCCGCCATAAACACTAGCAGGGCCCTGTCCTTGAGGGCGCTGACAATGCCGCCGCCACCCTTGGCCGAGTCAGGGCGCTGGGGATACTCCTTAGTCATGGCCAACTGCACCAGACCCAAAAAAGCCAAAAACATCATGCCGCAGCCGGCAAAAATCAGCTCCGGGTCAGCCCCTACCACTTTTAAGAGAGCGCTACCGCCCAAAACACCCAGACCAATGCCGACGTACTCGGCCACGCCCATCACCGCAAAGGCGCTGCTGCGATCCTCAGGCTCGGTGGCATCCATCACCGCCGCTCCCGAGGCCGTCCAATAAAAGCCCAGGCTGACACCCAGCACAAAGCTGGCGAGAATGAGCAGCCACAGACTGTGAGCCACCACCAAAATCAAAGACACGATCGCCCCCGAGAGCGCCGCTAGGCTCAGCACCGCCCGTCGGCCAAACCGAGGTGAGTCGGCCAGGGTACCGCCTACAAAATGTCCTGCCACCTCCGTCACCGCGCACAGGCTGAGCGCAAAGCCCACCGCCGTAGCCGAAAACCCCATCTCGTTGACAAACAAAATAGGAATGTAAAAGTTAATCAGCCCGTAGCTGACTTGAATCAGCAACCTTCCCAGAGCCTGAATTGTCACCTGGCGGTTGGCAAGCTGGAACAGGGCAGAAAAAGGCATAGGGGAAAGTTAAGACAACGGCAGCAGTCCTTCAGGCATTATTCAAAGATGACTGGGGCAACCTGTCTGTGTCTGTAACTGCATTAGTCAGTTTAGGCAAATTCGCTAAAGACGTAGACCATGGCTACCATGGCCATCACCGTTGCGAAGGTGCCAAACAGCTCAATCGGCAGCGAGGCGCGGCGGTGGGCGGGCCGCAGCCAAAAGTTGAGCACCCGCACAATGCGCGGCATCACGATCAGGGTAAAGACACAGGTGGTGATCAGGTTGTTGGCCAGCATGGCGCTAGCCGGATCCCAAGAGTCGAAAACACCTAAGCGCTCAAGAATGAAGCCCTGCACCATGATGATCGGGTACAGACCCAGCACCACCGCTAGAATCTCTTTCCAAGCCGGAGGCCCTAGCCCGGTCAGCTCTTGACCCGATTCATTGGAAAACCAGCCCTCCATCCCTGTCTCAAATGACTTGAACTTGTAGGATTTAAAGATTTCGCAGCCAGCCTTGAGCAGGGCTTCGCGATCGCTCGACTGCAACCAGCTATGGACATGGCTGGGCCGCTCAAAATGCAGCACAGTGTACCACTTGAGGCAGCCTTCTTGAACAGCGAGAGGACGATAGCGATCGGCCCGAATAAAGCCTTCGCTGCGATTGGCCAGCTTCACCAGGCGGCGATGCCAACTGCGAAAGGCCCAGGTTTTGTTGCCCGGCACAATGTACTCAATCACAATGCTGGGGCAAGGCAGGTCGGTGATTTTGTCTCGCCCCAGCATGGCAATCAGGCGACCTGAGTTGGCAATGCGTTGACTGAGTTGAGCCCTCAGGTGGTTGATGCTTTCTGTTACCGATTCCTGTAGCGCCATAGTGCCTCAGCATTCTCAAAAAAGATTACGTCACTAAAGCTGCATTCAGTATACAGCCGATATTCTTAAGGGTTCGTTAAATTAGAAGTAACCAAGCATAGGCCAATCGACTGGTCAATCAAGCCTATCTAAAGGCAGACTCTTGGCAAGCTTAGGTCAAGATTCTCAACGTGGTGAGCGTGGGGTCGCTCCCCCCGGTGAGATAGCCGCCCTGGCGTTTGACCTCGGCCAGGTGCGCGATCGCCTCTTCCCCAATCACCTCCCCCGCCACCAGGGCCGGAATACCGGGCGGATAAGCCGAAATCGTCTCGGCGCTAATGCGCCCAACGGCCTGCTTAGCCATAACGGTTTCGGTGGGGGCAAAAAAGGCCTGGCGAGGCGACACCACCGGCAGGGCAAACACCGGCGCAGCCGTCTCTAGAAGAGGGCACAGAGGCCCAGGCTGGGCCGCCGTGGTTGAGACCAATCGTTTCGCCAGGGCTTGAAAGCCAGCGATGCACTGCTGCCCATCCTCAGCTGTGTTGCCCAGGCTGACGATCAAGGTCAGGTGCTGCAACTCGGGTAGCTCAACGGTGACACCCAACTGCCCATGGAGAATTTCATCGGCCTCTAGCCCTGTCAGCCCCAGACCCGCCACGTCTACCGTCAGCCGGGTCACGTCTAGATCGCTGACGCTGGAAAAGGCTGCGATCGCCGGTTTCCCGATCACCCCCAAGCCAGGGATCATCGCCAGTTCGCTGCGCAACTGCACAGCCAGGGCGATCGCCGGTTCCAACCCCGCTCTGCCCTCGGTGGCCATCTGGTGGCGGGCCGCATCCAACGAGGCCAGCAGCAGGGCGCTGGGGCTAGAGGACTGGGTGAGTTGTAGAGCACTTTGCAGGCGAGATCGATCAATGCGCGTGCCTCTGACATGCAGCATGGCCGCCTGACTCAGTGCCCCCAGCACCTTGTGGGTTGACTGCACCACCAGGTCAGCGCCCAGGGCCAGGGCCGGGGTGGGCAGCTCAGGGTGAAAGGCAAAGTGGGGGCCGTGGGCTTCGTCCACCACCAGGGGAATACCGTGGCTGTGTGCCAGGGAGGCGATCGCTCCCACATCCGAGCAAACACCGTGGTAGGTAGGCGACACCAGCACAATAGCGCGGGTGTCGGGGTGCTGGGCCAGGGCCGCTGCGACATGCTCTACCTTGACCCCCAGCGCCAGCCCCAGACCACACTCGGGCGACACAAAAATCGGCATCGCCCCCGCCAGCACCAGCCCGGCAATCACCGATCGGTGGGCGTTGCGCGGCACAATGATCTTGTCCCCAGGGCCGCAGGTCGCGAGCATGGCTGCCTCAATGCCGCAGGTCGAGCCATTGGCCAGAAAAAAGGTGCGATCGGCCCCAAAAGCCGCCGCCGCCAGCTCCTGAGCCGCTAAAATCACCCCCTCCGGGGCAAACAGATTATCGAGCTCCGGCAGTTCTGGCAGGTCTGCGGCGAGGGCAGCCGACCCCAGCAGCGATCGCAGCCTCGCCGATGCCCCCTGCCCTCGCCGATGGCCCGGAGCATAAAACGCTGCGTGGGGCCGCTGCCCACCCGCCTGCAACGCAGACAGCAAAGGAGTTTGAGACTGATCGAGCATAGCCTTGGACAACAGGATACACAGGGCACGGGCCAGGCCGTTGACAGGGCGACGGCTTGAGTGGGCGATCGCCTTTGCCTACTTCACAACATCCCAATAGATCGCCCAGGGCAGCAGCAAAAAACCAATCGCAATACCCGCTCCCACCACCGCACTGACCCCATAGACCATGGGGCGAATGCCTCGATGCAGCAGCCCGATCGATTGCAGCGCGCTCCACAGCCCGTGGCGCAGATGCGACCCCAGCAGCACCAAAACGACGCTGTAGCCCACCACGTAGGGCAGCTGGTGAAAATCTTCCATCACCAGCCGCGCGAGATCGCGCACGGGTTCACCCCTGAGTAGGGTGGTGTAGTAGGGGCCAAATTTCAAGGTGCGCAGGTGAAACACCAAAAATGCCGCCAGCACCGAGCCTGTGACGATCATAGTGCACGAACTGAGGGTCTGGTAGCTGGGGCTACCCGCCGACTGGTAGAGGCTGTAGCCCACGGGGCGAGCCTGCCGTTTGCGCCAAAACAGCTCAATGCCCACTGCCGCATGGAGCAACACGATCGCCAGCAGGGCCAGCTCAAAGGCGTAGAAGGCCACCCCCAAATGCTCAATCAGTCGGGCGTAAGCGTTGTAGGCGTGACGACCAAAGAACAGCAGCAGATTGCCCACCATGTGTGCCAGCACAAACGCCGTCAGCAGCAGCCCCGTAGCCCCAGTGATCAGCTTTTTGCCCAGGGATGAGCGGTAGAACCGCAGCAGCGGCGAGGCGGAGGTAGGGGGCTCAGTTTTGGCTGTGGGGGTTTTGAGGGTGTTGGTCATAGGTCGTCCTGCACGCTCTCGATTTGATCAATGACGCGACGAATCTCGAAGGCATCGGCAGCGTCGGGATGCTCAAACAGGTAGCGCTCAAGGTCGAGATAGGCTTTGTCGAGCAGCCCCTGCTGATAGTGAATCAGGCCGCGATCGCGCCATTCGCCCACCGCCTCAGGATGGATCAGCAAAATGCGGTTAATCGCATCGAGCGCCTTAGGCACATTTCTATTTTGCAGATAAATGAGTTTCAGGTTGGTCAGCAGGCGCACCAAAAACATCGTCGGGGCGATGGGGGCCAGATGGTGCGGCTCCAGTCTGACCGAGTCGCCAAACATCTGTTTGATGCGATCGCGACAGTCGTGCTCAAACATGATCTCCCCCTGGTGAAAGGGGTCGACAAAAATCGCCATATCATCCAAAGTCGGACGAACCAGAAAATGTCCCGGTAGGCTCACCCCCGCCATGGGAAAGCCCACCCGCTGGGCCAGCTCCAAATACACCAGCGACAGAGTGATGGGAATGCCCACCCGCCGCTCTAGCACCTCGTTGAGAAAGCTGTTGCGCGGGTCGTAGTAGTCAATGCTGTTGCCACGAAAATTTAGCTGGTTAAAGAGATAGTCGTTGATGACGCCAATAATTTTGAGCGGATAGCGATCGGCGGGTAGCCGCCGCCGCAGAGCGTCAGCCATGCGATCGAGCAGCGCCAAATAGTCACTCACCACCAGCTGCGGATAGTCTTCTTCGGCAATGTACAACGCCGCCCTAGCCAGACTGACCTGGTCTGAGGGCCGTTGCAGTTCGTGGTAAAGGCGCTCCCTGGGCAGTGCAGAATTGGTCATTTATGCGTCGTAGTCCTTGCCGCTGCCATAGAACAGCCGATCTTGCCACCGATGGCTATGGTATCGCGGCCCTGGGGGTAGTGACTCAATTACAGGATTTAAGGCGCGAGCCAGGGGGGCTAAGGCGCTGTACCCAGCCAGGCTGCCGTAGTGTCCCAGCCAGCGCGCCAGGGCTCCCACCCCGACCTGGGGAATAATTTTGGCCACCAGCGCCGGGTATTTCACCGAGGTCACCGCCAGGGTCTTGGCCAAGGCCTGAAACTGCACCACATCCTGTAAAAAGGGTTTGAGCGTGGCTTCGCCTAGCCCCGCCATGGCGGCAAAAATCGCCGTCAGTAGGGTGTTGATCTGCTGTTCCGGTAGGCTTTGGTCAATGCCCACGCTCATAGATTTTTGAAACAGCCAGGTGACCGATAGATTGGGCTGGTAGGGTTGCAGCGTCCCCAAGGCCTGCGCCCCCAGACAATCACTGGCCAGGGCTTCGTCGATACCTGTCACCAACCGTTCCAAATGGCGAATCATCGCCCCAAAGCCGCCAAAGCTCAGGGGCGACTGGCTGCCGCTGCTGTCGCCCACCGCCAGGGTACGCCCCCAGGGGTACCGCAACGGGCTGTGCTTGTAGCAAGGGAAAAACCCAAACAGCGCCCGCTTGACCTGCAACTCCTCCAGGCTCACCCCCTGATACTCCGGCAGCAGAGTCCAATATTCCTCAAAAAACTCCGTTAGGCTCAGCCGCCTGGAGTCGGCATCCATATAGCTAAACATGTAGGTGGTGCGCCCATCCCGAGCCGGAAAGGCCTCCCAAAAGTACTGGCACTGGTGCCGCAGGGGCGTAAACGAAGCAATCAAATCTCCGGTGTCGTTCTGGGGGTAGCCCTCGGCACAGGTGCCCACCACCAGACACACCGCATCGGGCTTAGCCACCCCTCGGGCCTGGCGTGCTAAGGGCGAAAAGTGGCCCATGGCGTCGATCAGCAACCGAGTCGTGAAGGGTTGCCCTGCCTTCACCAACACGCCGTTGGGGTGCACCCAGGCAGCATCAAAAGCGCTGTGCTCAAACAGCTTGCCCCCCGCTTGCAAGAACTTAGCCTTGAGCTGGTCTAGCAGCCCCCTGGGGTCAACCCCCACATTCAGCACGTCCTCAACCCACAGGGGGTCGCCCGTGCCAAACTGAATGCGAGCCGGGTTGTATTCCGAGGCGATGACTTGCTCTAATTCTTCAGGGGTTAGCAGCCCCAATGCCGTCAGGGCCGCCAGTTCGCGACGAGAGATATTCCACTCTTGGTCTCGCCCCCGCAAACTGCCGCGTTCTACGATCGCCACCCGCCAGCCCCGCTGGGCCAGCCCGGCCCCCAGCATTATCCCTAGGGTACCGCCGCCGATCACCACATCCCAGTCCACTGACTCTAGAGACGTTTTAGCCTGGTGCACGACCTGGGTTTCGGGTAGGTTGCCGGTACGATAGGCCAGCCACAGATCGTCGGCCCGCTGCAGCCCCCCGAGGGGGTCGCCGGGCAGGCCAGAGAGCATCTGTTCAGTCAGGGACATGGCGCACATGGCGAAAGGGGCAAGATGGGGCGGCAGCCCTCTCCTATTGTGCCTATTGTGTCGGCTGATTGGGTTGTCTAGCGAGGGTGTAGATCAGGCCGATACAACTGGGTATAGGGGTTCTTGACCATTCAGACGCCAGAGGCTGATGCACAGAGCGGTGGCGATCGCCAACCACACCAGCGATGGCAAAATTACCCACCCTGCCAACGGTAGCACCCGGTAGTAGCTGACCGTCACCACCACCGCCGAGAGCAATGGCCCGGCGATGACCATCGGTACCGCCGCCCCCAGCCGCCCTTCTACCGTAAAAATCGTATTCCAAGTATCGCCCAGGCTCAGGTGCGCCACGTAGAGCATCAGCGGCACACACAGAAAGGTTTGCCCCAGGGCCGACCACACCCAATAGGCCGAGACCACCCGCAGCACCGCAATACTCATCCACACGATGGGAAAGGCCAGCGGCGGCGGTGCCCAACCCGGCCGCTGAAGCGCGGCGTAGCGGCCGCTGTTTCGCCGGTTGTCGAGCGGCGAAAAGAGGCGCGATCGCAGCGTCACAAAGGCCAAAAAAGCACAGGCGATGGCCGTCATTGCCCCCTGGGGCCACGCCGCTGTGTCAAATTGCCCCAGGGCGACATCCATCGCCCCCAGCAGCCCGGTCATCGCTGCCACTTGGGCGATCGTCGCCCCCAGATAGGCTAGCGTGGCCCGCTTGTCCCACCGAGGATTGGCCAGGTCGGTGCGCACAGTAGTGTCGAGAATGGGTGCTTTCACCCCCATTACCCGATTGACGCTGTTTTCTACGATTTTTTTGCTGTTCATCGGCAGGCAGCTATGAAAATACTCATTTATCAAGACTCCTTAAAGATGGGGCTCGAGATTAGGCAACCCTAGGAGCCAAACCCTATAGTGCTTACTAGTATGAGGGCACTTTGACCTCATTTGCCAGCCCATGACCACCACTAGGGATGCCGGTATGGCCTCATCCATTGATTCAGATCAAAACCCCAAAAAAGCGGCTAACGAGTCATCTCTCGACACCCTAGAGGCCGTTTGTGTTGTGCAGGTGCCGGCAACGCTTACGGTGGTTGAAGCGATGGAGGTGGAGCAGACCGTTAAGCGTCACTGCCAGGTCAAACCTGCACCGGCAACGATCGTTTTCGATCTCAGCCAAACCAACTTTATCGACAGCAGCGGACTGGGGGCATTGGTAATCTGCTACCGCACTTGCCAAGCTCAGCAAGTCGCGATGGTGCTGCGCAGCGTACAGGAACAGGTGCGCATGGTGTTGGCCCTGACCGATCTCGACCAGCTCTTCACCATAGAACCTAGCGAAACCGCATCTGAAACTCCCGATCTAAAGCCCGAGATGCGGTTTGTCGGCTTGACGACCCATCCTTCGGTCGCCTCTAAGGGCAAACGAGCTCTAGATATAGTAGGGGCGCTTGTTGGCTTGGGCATTACCGCAGTGCTAGCAGTACCGATTGTGATTGCCATTAAGCTAGAAGACGGCGGCCCCATTTTATTTAACCAGGTGCGGTGCTCTTGGATGGGCAAGCGCTTCAAGATCTGGAAGTTTCGCTCGATGGTGACCGACGCTGAACAGCTCAAAGCTCATGTCAAGAATGAGGTTGAGGGGCCACTGTTCAAAAATGAAAATGACCCCCGTATTACCAAAGTAGGGCGGTTTCTGCGGCGCACCAGCCTGGATGAACTCCCACAGTTTTGGAATGTGCTGAAGGGCGAGATGAGTCTGGTGGGTACCCGTCCCCCCACTCCCGATGAGATCGAACAATACAAGGTGCCCGAGTGGCAACGGCTCGATGTCAAACCCGGCATGACCGGCGAGTGGCAGGTGAATGGTCGATCGACCGTGAAGAAGTTTGAAGACGTCATCCGCATGGATTTGGACTACCAAAAGAACTGGAGTCTGATGTACGACATTCAGCTCATCCTTAAGACTGTGATGGTGTTGTTTTCTAGAAAGGCTGGGGCGTCGTAGGGTAGCCCATGGAGATTAGACGCCGTGGAGGATGTTTGTCTTTCCACTTTTTGGTGGATAGGCAAGGCAATATTTGGATTTTTGGTCTCGGGCTATAGCCGCCGTGCTGGGCTGAGCAAGCCGCGATAGAGTAGGGAGGTTGTGCAGTGGGTGGGGCCATGGTAGCTCACGGCTTGGCGATCGCCCTTTGGTTTGGCAGCGTAGCACTCTACGGAGCTGCTTTCTTTTTCCCCGAAGTGCACCGTCGTCACGATTTTTTTTGGAGCGGGGTAGCCGCCTTCTACGGGCTAGTACTGTGGTTTGATGCGACGCAGATCTCATCGACAGAGCTATTGGGGCACGGGGCTAGCCTGGCCCTGATAGGCTGGCTGGGCTGGCAGACGCTGAGCCTGCGCCGCAAGCGCACCCCACTCGACTTACAGACGCCATTGACCGCCGAGTCCTGGCCGACATTTTGGGCAACCCTTCGGCGAGCGGTGCTGGGCTTTACTAAGGCAACGCCCCTGGGGCGCTGGCTACCGGCGGACTGGGAGAGCCCGAAAGTTATCGATCCAGCGATCGCCGTGGGTGAAATCCGCGCCTCTTCGCTCAAGGATGTGGACTACGAATTTGTCGATGAGCTGACCCGATCTCCAGAGATAGCGGTAGGGCGAAAGGCGATCGCCCCAGCAGAACCAATTCCAGCACCAGTTCAACCCAGCCCCCCCAAACCCAGCTTAAAGGAGCCGATGAGACGATCGCAGCCCGCACCTGCCGTGCCAAAACCCGCTCCCCCGTCAACACCTCAGCCCGGCAAAATTGCCGGCCTGCGCAGCTGGTTAGGGAAATTGCGGCCAGGTCAGCCGTCGGCCAAACCCAGCCGAGAGGTAATTGAGATTCCCCCCCGCCCCTCGCCGCTCGACCGCAAACGGCCTCAGCCAACAGCGGCCAATCGAGAGGTGCCTAAACGAAAGTCATCGAAGCGAGAGGTGATTGACATCCCCCCTCGTCCCTCACCATTAGATCGCAAACGCCCCCCGGCAGCGGCAGCCTCCCAAAGCCCAGACTCAGGCCCAGCGGTGACCATCGTAGACGCAGAAGCGGTAGAGAGTCAGGCAGGAGCAGAGGCGATCGCCCCCATCAGCCCGCCACCAGAGCCCACCGAAAACACCCCTTCACCGGCTGCTCCACAGCCTCGCCTTGACACCCAAGACGCCTCGTCAGACAACATTGGGGACAACGACGACAGCAACTGGATCGACGATTGACCGCCTCAGGTTTTGAGCAGTCGATGCGGTCACCCATCCGCACTAATCCGACGCCGAAGGTTCAGATTCGCCGTCTTCGGCTACGCGGGACTGTAACAACGCCTCTCGGGTGATGCAAGTCTCGCTGTCATAGATAATCTTAACCACCACCTGGTAAAGGGTGTTGGGCTCTAGGCCAGCCTCGTCGGCATCTTCTCCCTGACCAATGTCTCGCACAGCCTGCTCAGCCAGTTGATTGAGAAAGGGATAGCCAGTGCTCTTTAAAACAGCGGTCCAGGGAACTAAGGTGTCATCGGTCTCGCTGGGCAGACCAACTACACCGAGCAAGCCATCGGTAGGCTCAGGGGTAAGGCAAAGGCGGCCAGCGTAGGGAACTTCTAGGGTGACGGGGCTTTCTGCTTGAACGACGGTGTCGCCTAGCTTCTCTTGTACCTTGGCCAGCCAGGCTGCTTGGGCAAATTCAACCTCTGTGTTGCTAGTTTGAGACTCGCTGTACTCAACCCGTGTCAGTAGATCACTCGCTCGACTACTGCTCTCTGGGGTATCGCCAGGGGCAGCAGCAATGTCGGCAGACTGACTCTCATCGCCCCCATTGTCAGATCCTGGATCGATCTGACTGGAGTTGGGGTCAGCTCCATCCTCAGCGGCAGCAGAGCCTCGTGTAGAGGGCGATGCTCCTGCTTCTGATGTCGGGCTCGACCGCTCTCCTGAGGCCACGCTGCCTGGAATGGAGGGTAGGGTAGCGCGGCGAGGAGGCAGAGCGATGGATGTGCGACTCCTGGGTAGGGAAAAGGGAGAAATGCCCGTCGAGAAAGGATTTGACGGCAGCCTTGGCGTCGGAATTGGGGGAGAGGTACTAAAGCCTGAGCCTGGGTCGAGGGGTAGGCTACTGCCCGACGGCGGAAATAGACTAAAGAGATCGTCTTCGTTATCGGGAAAGAGAGAATAGTCTGGGGTAGAAAAATCTGGGAGGCGATTTTGTTCTTCTGGGGAAAGCTCAATGAGCGGCACCCGACGCTCATTGAGCTCGGCATCGTTGCCTTCGAGAGCAGCCAAGCTCAGGCTAGAAAAAGATGGCCCAGCCGCAAATAAAACACCATGAAACCCTACGGATACCAGCGCGGCTATCCACTGCGGCTGGCGGAGGATGGTAAGCAGTTGGTTGAGTGGAAGCGAGGTGCGGAGGTTCATGCGTGGCGCTGCTGCTACATCAGTTAGATGGAGTGATTTGGGGCTAAAGGGTTGGCGGGCTGGTGCTCTCTCTCCTAGATTAGCGGATTTGCCTTAGACCGTATGACCATGAGAGAGAAGTAGGGTAGCTCTAAGTCGGGATAGGCGGTCAATGGGCGGTAGATAGCTTGATTGGGTTGGGTGACATGGGTCATGACCCAGCTTTGATCTAGAAGCTGCCGCTGCTGCAAGAGTTCCCAGACCTTGGCATAGACTGAGCCTACTTTAAGTAAGACCACTACATCGGCCCAGGCTAGGACAGCTTCTAGATCGGCCAGGCTGTAGAGGGCGGGTAGAATCGCTAGCTTGTCAGCCTGCACAGTCAGTGGCACACCCAGGGCGCTAACCGCCGCCATCGGCGAGCAGACACCTGGAACTCGATAGATTTGAGCGTTGGGATGTCGCTGGGCCAGGCTCAGGGCCAGGTAGTTGAAGGTGCCATAGAAACTCAGATCGCCCTCACAGGCAAACACGACATTGAGGCCCTGGCACAGGTATTGCCAAACCTCGTCTGCGGCCTGGTGCCAGGCGGTGGAGAGTTGATCGGGATCAAAGACATAGGGAAAATTGAGGGGCAGCTGCTGCTGGTCACCCAGGTGGGGGGCAACAATGCGCTGGGCCAGCCCCGGCTGACCGTTGCGCCCCTGGGGGAAGGCAACGACATCGGCCGATTGCAGGTGCTTGAGGGCTTTGAGCGTGATCAAATCAGGATCCCCTGGCCCCACCCCAATGCCGGTGAGGGTGCCAATCGCCGCAGGCTGTTCAGTATTGAGGGCCATAGAATCTAGGACAAGGGCTGGTCTGGGAAAAAGGCTGGAATTGTATAAGTGCGATCGCCGTTCTAGCCATCGCCAATCGATTGTGGATCATCGCTAGCCGATTCGGCGGCGGCATCGGGAGGTAGATCTGGGCTTGCCTCTAGAGCCGAAGATCCATTGACTTTAGGAATGGCGGGGATGTCTGAACTCTTGCGATCGGTAGAGGTGTCAGCCTGAAGATTGGAAAAGACTGCGACGGTCTCGGCTGAGGTTAGAGGCGCGATGGTCTCTACCGGCCAAGTCTCGACGGCAGGAATCGTTTCTAGGGCGAGGCGGCGGGGTTGAATACCCCCGGCCAACTGCTTGAGCAGCTTGGGTTTAGAGTCGTGCCACAAGTAGACAATGCGATCGCCCCCCTCCCAAGCTTCCTGCTCAAAAGCCACCCTCAAAGCATTGTCATGCTCGACCAGGATGGGAAGCAGGGCGCCGCTGCCCACCAGGGTAGAGAGATGGGCTCTTTGCCGGTCGCTATCGTCTTGGCGGAGGCGGGTTTCCCCCAGGCAGATTTCTCCATCGGTGAGGTAGGCATTCCACTGTTTAAGTTCAAGACAAGGGGTTTGGGCTCCCTTTAGCTGTCCTTGGTTGGGCAGCTCCCCAACGCTTTTACCCTGGGGGAACACGGCAATCACTCGAGCTGGCTGAAACTCCTCTAGGGCGCGCTGGGCCACGACGGCATTGACCTCACCGTTTTTGGTCATCGCCAGAAACGTACCCGCTTTGGCCAGCCCAGCCTGTTCTAGAGCCTCACGATCCAGAGCGCTGCTGATCAGCACAGCAATACCTTCTTTTTCGGCAGCTTCGCAAGCGGCCTCGTTAGTGTCGATCATCACCACCGGATCGCCATACTCTTTGAGCAATCGAGCAATCAGCAAACTCAGGGGGCTGCACCCGACAATCACCGCGCCGATGGCATCGGCCTTAGTAATCCCCAGCCAGCGAGCCACAAATCGGGCGCTGAGCCCCTGCACCAGTACCGTCATGATGATGGTGAGAAATACCAGAGCCTTGATAGCATCGCCGCCGCTAATGCCCCGCTCGGTAAGCAAAATGGCAAACAGCGAGGCCACCGATGCCGACACAATGCCCCGGGGCGCCACCCAGCCCAAAAACAGCTTTTGCCGCCAGTTCAAATCGCTCGATCGGGTACACAGCCAAATATTGATAGGGCGCACCACCACCATCAGTACCAGCACCGTCAGCACCGCCCCCCGGCCCAAGGCAAACAGACTAGCAATAGAGAGATCGGCAGCCAACAAAATAAACAGTACCGACACAGCCAGCACAGTCAGCTGCCCCTTAAACCGACGCAGCAGGCGCTCGTCGGGCACCGACAGCCAGCGCACCACCATGCCCGCTACCACTGTGGCCATTAACCCGGCCTCACTACGGATGCTCTGAGCCAGGCCAAAAATGCCCCACAGCCCCGCCAGCACCACTAAGTTGCGCAGATCTTCGCCCAAAAAATTGGCCCGCTTGAGCAACAGGCCGATCAGCCCGCCGCCCACTATGCCGATCAGCGTGCCGATACTCAGCCGCAAAATTAGCCCGCCAACTACGGTGGTGGGGTCGGCATCACCATTCAGAATAATATCGAGCACCACCACGGCCAAAATGGCCCCCACCGGGTCGATCAGCACCCCTTCGCCTTCGAGCAGAGTGGCCACCTTGCGATCGACCTCTACCTGGCGCAGTAGAGGACTAATCACTGTGGGGCCAGTAACCACCACTAGCGAGGCGTAGAGAAAGGCCAATGACCAGGGAAACTCGCCCAGCCAGTGAGCCGCCATACCGCCGCCGATCAGGGTGACAAAAATGCCAATGGTCACCAGATTGCGCAGGCTGTTCGACACCTGGCCCAGCTCGCTCAGCTCTAGGCTCAGCCCCCCCTCAAACAAAATCAGGGCCACGCTGAGGGCCACAATCACCTCTAGACCCACTCCCAGGTCTTGGGGGTGCAGCAATCCAATGCCATCAGGCCCTAGGCCAATGCCAAATATCAGCAAAAAAATAATGCTGGGTACCCTGACGATTTCTCCCACTACCTGGGCGGTGACTCCGGCCAACACCGTGAGCACTATCTGTAGGGTGAGGGCAAAGGAGGTATCCATAGGCGTATAGGGTAGCACCCCCACTGTGACAGAAGCAGGGGAAGATCGCCAGGCTCCGATCGCCAGGCTGTGGCCGATCAGGCTATGGCGCTCAGGGCTTGAGCAGGAGATAAAACAGGCGACCGGGGGTGTTGATGCGACCGGCTAGCTCTCCGGCCTCTGGCCCAGAGCCAACGTACAGATCAACCCGGCCTGGTCCGAGGATGGCGCCGCCGGTATCTTGGTCAAGCACCAGACGAGTGGTGGGCCGAGGCTCCCAGGTGCCCTGGGCGGTCTGCTGGGGGAGGTCGACCTGAATGGCGGCGATCGCCCCAGGGGGCATCAAGGTCTTATCGGTGGCAATGGAATAACCGGCGGTCACCGGCACGCTGAGGCTACCCGTGGGAGGACCACCATCGCCCTCGCGAAAGAAAATGAACCGCTCATTTTGGGGCAGGTAACGATCTAACTCATAGGGATGAGCCTCAAAGTAGGCCAGTAGATTGGGCAGCGACAGGTCATCGGCAGCAATCTTGCCATCGTTGACCAGGGCGCGGCCAATGCTGGTGTAGGGGTACTCGGTACGCCCGGCGTAGCCCACGGCCATGACCCGACCATCGGTGAGCTGGAGCTTGGCCGACCCCTGCACCTGCACAAGAAATGCCTCTAGCCGGTTGGCCAGCCACACCAGCTCTAACCCCGCCAGCGGACCTTGGCTCGCTGCCAAGCCGTCAACTCCCTCTAGCTCTAGGCGGGTGGGGTGGGGCTGAGGCCAGGTCTCTAGGGTCGGCGGGCGGCGGTAGAGGGGGTATCGATACTCGGCGGTGGGCACTGGGCTAGCCCGGTAATGGGGCTCAAAGTAGCCGGTGTAAGCGACGGTGCCCTGGCCGTCAGCGCCAACAGATTCGTACAGCACAAACTCTCGCTCCAGGGCCGCTTGAAAGGCCTGGTCAGTGGAGCTGGCGAGCACTAACTGGCGCAGCCGTTGGAGGCTGCGGTAAACGCGATCGCGCGTAATGTCAGCCAGAGGGTAGGCTTGATAGTCGGCCGCTGCCTTGGGCGTAGCCAGGTAGCTGAGGCTGTGCTCAATGGCCTGTAGCAGCGGCTGCCGGTTTGGCGGCAGAGCCAGCTCAGCCCAGAGCGTATGCCCTCCGGCAACAGGTCGCAGGGGCTGGGGGCGATCGATCGCTACGTCCTCAGACTCAGCCTGGGGCGCGGCAGGGATAGGCATCAACGTGCCCCATACAGCCCAACTCAACGCCGCCCCTAGCCCCAGCCGCCAACTCAATCTCAAAATGCTCAACCCACTGCCCATTAATACCGCTCAACACTGGAGCTAAACACCGGCTCCACCCGAATGGCGCTGAGGCGCGAGGGGCGAATCACCATATACTCCCCTGGGTTGACCTTGGGCAGAGGCACCGTAATAAACTCATCCGAAGTGGCCTTGGGCATCAGCTCGCCGCTATACCACTTTTGAAAATCTTGAATCGAGGAGAAGCGCACCTCTTCGTGGTGGCCGCCATCAAACAGCATGTGAATGACATACTCACTGGGCGTTCTTGGCATGGGAAATCGCGTTCCTTCAGTTCACCGCCCCTATTATGGGCTGTTTGGTTCTAAAAACTACCATTGACCTGGGAATTTTGTCCTGCCGGGCTAGCTGCGGCAGTTAGGCCACTTGCTTGGGGCATTTACGGAATCGGGACGGTGGCCAGTAGGTCGGAGATCAACCGCTGGGGCCGATGGTGCCCAGCGGGAATGAGGCGGTGGGCTAGCACAAAGGGCGCTAGGTACTTGGCATCATCGGGGATGGCGTAGTTGCGGCCCTCTAGGTAGGCCAGAGCCTGAATCGCCCGGTAGAAAGCCACCGAGCCGCGAGGGCTGACCCCAAGGGTAATGTCGCTGTTGCTGCGAGTGGCCCGCACAATGTTGAGAATGTACTGCTGCAACGAGCCTTCCACAGTCACCTGCGCACATTCTCGGCGCAGAGCCATGACCTCATCAAGGGTAATACAGGGTTGAATGGTCTGGGTCGATGGGCCATCTGTCAGACGATTTAGCATACCCAGCTCTTCATTTTCGGTGGGGTAGCCCAGGCTAAAGGACAGGGCAAAACGATCCATCTGGGCCTCGGGCAGGGGGAACGTGCCCTGGTACTCCACCGGGTTTTGGGTGGCGATCACAAAGAACGGGTCGGGAACGAGACGAGAAAGCCCGTCGAGGGTGACCTGGCGTTCTTCCATCACCTCTAGCAGGGCTGACTGGGTACGGGGGGTGGCCCGGTTGATTTCGTCAGTGAGCAAAATGTTGGCAAACACCGGCCCCGGCATAAACTGAAATTCGCCGCTGCTGGGGTTCCAGATGTTGGTGCCGGTGACGTCGGTGGGCAGCAGGTCAGGGGTGCACTGAATGCGCTGAAACTTACCGTCAATGCAGCGGGCAAGGGATTTGGCCAGCAGGGTTTTGCCTACCCCTGGCACGTCTTCGAGCAGGGCATGGCCACCGGAAAACAGAGCCACCAGCACCAGCCGGATGGGGTCTGCCTTGCCGACGATGGTTTTATTTAAGTTTTGAACTAGCGTCTCAATCCGCTCGCGCATGCCAAAGAGTCCTGATACACCAAGCCCTGTATAGCCTACAAAATTTCTCCGCAAAAGAAATCTGCTTCTACAATCGGATTTGGGCTGTCTAGGCCTATGATGCCCCGTTAAACCCTAAATTGCCCACTGGCGATCGCGTTAGTTCTCCCAGAGCCTGCTGACAGTCACGCTGAATTTGGGCCTTGAGATCGGCCAGGGAGGCAAATTTTTGCTCTGACCGCAAAAAACTGTGCAGGTGTACCTCAAGGGTTTTGTCGTAGAGATCGCCCTGCCAGTGGATCAGATGGACCTCGGCGGTGACAGTCGCTCCGTCAACCGTGGGGCGGTGGCCCAGGTTCATGACGGCAGGCACTAGGGGGTAGGGGGTTTGAGTCGCCCCGTGTACCCAAACGCTGTAGACCCCCGTCTGGGGCAAAAACTTCTCAGCGGGCAGGTGCACATTGGCGGTGGGAAACCCCAGAGTGCGACCCAACTGCTGCCCCTTCACAACCCGACCGGTGAGGCTGTAGGGCCGACCCAGCAGCGCTTGGGCTGTGTCTAGGTCGGCGATTTGGAGCGCCTGGCGAATGCGGGAGCTGCTGATGCGATCGCAGCCATGGCAGGTCAGCGGGGCGACATGTACCTGCACCCCATGGCGGGCGGCCAAGGTGCAGAGATCATCTACGGTACCCTGGCGCTTTTTGCCAAAGCAAAAGTCTTGGCCCACGCTGATCTGCTGCACCCGCAGCTGTTTCACCAGCAGCCTATCGACAAAGTCTTCGGGGGAGAGGCTAGCCAGGTGCTGGTCGAAGGGCAGCAACACCAGCTGATCAATCCCCAAGCGGCTAATGTGGGCGGCCTTTTCGCCCAGGGGGGTGAGCAGGGGCCGCGTCTGACCGGTAAAAAACTCCTGGGGATGAGGAAAAAAGGTCATCACCGTGGGTACGGGCGACGCCGCTGCCCCCTGGGGCGGGGAGAGGGGGCCAGCTAGGGTTCGTTGGCGATCGCTCAGCCCACGCAGCGCCACCGGGGACGGGGGAGAGCATGTTTCTGCGTGCTGCTTGTCTAGCTCGTGTCTTGGCGGCACCACAGCACCAATTACCGCCTGATGGCCCAGATGGACGCCATCAAAATTGCCCAGGGCGATCGCCGTGGGCGTGATAGCGGTTGTAAGAGAGGACGTAATCCACACGCTTTACATTTTTACATAAGCTCGCCCCTGATATCCCGGCGACCCAGCGGGGATATCAGCACACCTAGGCGAGGAACAATGGAACTAGGCCAGTCATCGCCACCGCGATCGCCACAGACTTATTTCTAGCCCGCTGGGGTTGAGGCCTGGGCGACCAGGTCGATCGCCAGCCCTTCTTTGGCTACCACCGCACCCGGGAAAAGCGCCTGGGTCTGGACAGCGATTTGATCCATAAAGTCGTCGTCGTGGGCGGGGTCATGGTGAAAAATAACCAGTTTTTTGACCCCAGCCGCCTGGGCCACCTTAACGGCCTCCTGCCAGGTAGAGTGGCCCCAGCCTACCTTGCTCGACTTGGGGTCGTGGTACTCATCCTCGGTGTAGGTAGAGTCGTAGATCATCACGTCGGCGTTGCGGGCCAGCCAGACCACGTTCTCATCAAGGCGATCGGGGTAGTGCTCGGTGTCGGTGATGTAGGCCGCCACATAATTTTGCCAGGTCACCCGATAGCCAACGGCCTCGCCGGGGTGGTTGAGCAGAGCATTTTCAACGGTGATGTCGCCAATGCCCAGGGCTTCGCCGATATCTAGATCGCAAAATTTGAGGTCGGCCCCCATGATTTGGAGTGGCACCGGAAAGTTGGGGTGCAGCATTTGGTCGTTGAGCCGCTGCTCAATGGTGGAGCCATTGGGGGCGATCGCACCGTAGATATTGAACCGATTGCCCCGCACAAAGGCCGGTACAAAAAAGGGAAAGCCCTGGATGTGATCCCAGTGGGAGTGGGTAAAGAAGAGATTGGCCTCAACCGGCGTCTCAGCCAGCAGAGTCAGACCCAGTTCTCGCAGCCCGGTGCCGCCATCGAAGATCAGCCGGTGCCCGCCCACCAACATCTCGACACAAGAAGTATTGCCACCGTAGCGAACTGTGGCAGGCCCAGGGCAAGCGATGCTGCCCCGCACACCCCAAAAGCGAACTAAAAATTGCTGGGTAGGCTCAGCCATGAATCTCTCGAAAGGTGACAAGCGTAGAACAGGAGGCTCAAGATCACAGATGTACCTTGGAATAGAGCGGCGACCTAGAAATCTCTAAACGGATGTCTCTAATAGTAGTGAACTCTGATCAAAATGGTCAGGGTAGGCTGACCACCCCCAGGGACAATCTTTACGCAGTAGTAAATCACCCTACTGTACAGTTTGCCCTGAATTGCGGCGAGATGCTTCCTGAAACGATGTTTCTTAGTCTGGGGGCAGCCCAGGGTCTATGAGGGCAAGAGAGAGCGGCGACCCTCGGCCAGGTCTAGCAAGTCGCCTACGGCCGTGAGGTTGTACTGGAGCGGGGTCACCGAGATGTAGCGATCGCGAATAGCCTGCACATCGGTGGGTATAGGGGCGAGAGACTGCTTCAGATCTACTGGCCACCCCTGGTTAGGCAAGGGGTCTTCGATCTCCTCAACTGCCTCCCCAGCCAGCCAATAGTAGGTCTTGCCGCGAGGGTCAATGCGCTTTTCAAACTGATCAAAGTAGCGGCGAATGCCCTGGCGGGTGATCTTTGCCCCCCGAATGTCTGCCGCTGCCACTGCTGGTACGTTGACATTGAGCAGCAGGGGATTTGCCTGGGGAAACCGGGCCGGATCGGCCAGCAGATCGCGAATAAAATTGGCGGCGGGGGCAAAGCTCTGCTGGGTAAAGCTGGTCAGGCTGACAGCGATCGCCGGAATGCCCTCCATCATGCCCTCCATGGCGGCCGACACTGTACCCGAGTAGACCACATCGGTGCCCAGGTTAGCGCCGTGGTTGATGCCCGACACCACCACCTCTGGTGGGGTAGTCATCAGTGCCCCCAGGGCCAGCTTGACGCAGTCGGCGGGAGTGCCCGAGCAGCTCCAGGCCCGAATGTCGTGCTCAAACACCGACTCGATCATCTCCGCCCGAATCGGCTGATCCATCGTGAGGCCGTGGCCGGTGGCCGATCGCTCGCGATCGGGGCAGACCACGGTAACCTGATGCCCCGCTGCCGCCAGGGTATGGGCCAGAGTGCGCATGCCCAGGGCAAAAATGCCGTCGTCGTTACTGACCAGAATGTTCATAACTTTTCCCCCACCCCATTAAACTAGTCAACATAAGTTGTTGCACCATACACCCAGAATGACCGTCGCACCCACCTCGCTCGAAGCCGATCTGTTAGCCATGAAAGAGGCGGCCAGAGGGGCGATCGCTGCCGCCACTACCCTAGACGAGCTAGAGCAACTGCGCATTGGCTACCTGGGCAAAAAGGGCCAGCTCTCGAAGGTGCTGGGCGGTATGGGCAAACTCTCCGCCGAAGAGCGCCCCCGCATCGGGGCTTTGGCCAATGAGGTGAAAGACCTCATTCAAACTCAGCTCGACCAGAGTAAGGGCGCGCTAGAAACAGCGGCGATCGAGGCCCAGCTAGCCACCGAAACCCTCGATGTCACGATGCCGGGCGTCTTTCACCCCCAGGGCCGCATTCACCCAATCAACAGCATCATCGATCGCATTGTCGATATCTTTGTTGGCCTGGGCTACACCGTTGCCGATGGCCCCGAGATCGAAACCGACTACTACAACTTTGAGGCGCTCAACTTTTTGCCCGACCACCCGGCCCGCGACATGCAGGACACTCTCTACCTGCCCAACGGCCATCTGATGCGCACTCACACCTCCAACACTCAAATTCGCTATATGCAGAGCCACGAGCCGCCCCTGCGGGCGGTAGCCATTGGCCGCTGCTACCGCCGCGACACCGTAGATGCCACCCACGCCGCCGTGTTCCACCAGATCGAGTTTTTTGCGGTCGATACCGACATCACTTTTACCGACCTGCGCGGCACTATCAAAGTCTTTTTAGAAGCCCTCTACGGTGAGATTCCCGTGCGGTTTCGGCCCAGTTTCTTCCCCTTTACCGAGCCCTCTGCTGAGGTGGATGTGGAATGGCAGGGCAAGTGGCTGGAGGTGCTGGGCTGCGGCATGATCGACCCCAACGTGCTGCGATCGGTGGGCTACGACCCCGAGATCTACAGCGGCTTTGCGGCGGGGTTGGGGGTAGAGCGACTGGCCATGGTGCAGCACCAAATTGACGACATTCGCCGCCTCTACACCAGCGATCTGCGGTTCTTACGGCAGTTTTAGCTTAGGCATTGGCCTAAGGTATTTTGGCTTACCCCTTAGTTTGGTAAGATCAAGAGCTTGCAACTAAAATGCCATCGCTCGTCAACTTCAAGGAGAACCCCATGGCCCGCATGTACTACGACAGTGACGCCAACTTAGATTTGCTCAACGGCAAGACCGTAGCCATCATCGGCTACGGCTCCCAGGGCCACGCCCACGCCCTCAACCTCAAAGACAGCGGCGTCAACGTCATTGTGGGCCTGTACGAAGGCAGCAAGTCCGCCGCCAAGGCCGAGGCCGAGGGCCTCACCGTCAAGCCCGTCGCCGATGCCGTCAAGCTGGCCGACTGGGTGATGATTTTGCTGCCCGACGAAGTGCAGCGTACCATCTACAAGGAGGCGATCGCCCCCAATCTAGAAGCGGGCAACGTGCTGCTGTTTGCCCACGGCTTTAACATTAACTTTGGCCAAATCGTTCCTCCCGCTGATGTGGATGTGGTGATGGTGGCCCCCAAAGGCCCCGGTCACCTGGTGCGCCGCACCTACCAAGAGGGCCAAGGGGTGCCCTGTCTGTTTGCGGTGTATCAAGATGCTACAGGTCAGGCTCGCGATCGCGCCATGGCCTATGCAAAAGGCATCGGCGGCACCCGCGCTGGCATTCTCGAAACCACCTTCCGCGAAGAGACCGAGACCGACCTGTTTGGTGAACAGGTGGTGCTCTGCGGCGGGCTTAGCGAACTGATTAAAGCGGGTTTTGAAACCCTGGTGAACGCAGGCTATCAGCCCGAACTGGCCTACTTTGAGTGCCTCCATGAAGTGAAGCTGATTGTGGATCTGGTGGTCGAGGGTGGTCTGGCAAAAATGCGCGATAGCATCTCTAACACCGCAGAGTATGGTGACTACACCCGTGGCCCCCGCATCATCACCGATGAAACCCGGGCCGAAATGCGCAAGGTGCTGAAGGAAATTCAGACCGGCCAGTTTGCCCGTGAGTTTGTGCTGGAGAGCCAGTCAGGGAACGCCGGGTTTACCGCCATGCGCCGCCGCGAAGCCGAACACCCGATCGAAGAAGTGGGTAAAGACCTGCGGGCGATGTTTAGCTGGCTGAAGAAAGCGTAATCGAGCTGCAGGGGCACAGCATGCTGTGCCCCTGCTAAATCTACGCCTCTACCTTCACCTTGTTGCTATAGAACGCCACGTAGCCCTTAATATTGTTCGCGGCTGGCTTGGGTTCGGGATAATACCAGGCTGCACCAGCGTTGATTTCTCCATTCACGACGACGTCGTAATAGCTGGCGGTACCTTTCCATGGGCAGCCAGTAGTCTTGCTGATGGGTTTGAAATAGTCCATATTGAGCGAGTCGGGTGGAAAGTACTGATTACCTTCCACCACTTCACAGGCGCTGCTTTCAGCAAGTACAACGCCATTCCAAGTCACTTTAGCCATGGGCTTGTCTCCACTTTTCTTTCAGACTATAGCGAATTAGATACAGCTAGTACCGCAAAGCAGAAGGATAAAGCGGGATCCAAGGATGCATAGGAATTTTGGCTCTCCAAAGTGCCGGAGACGCTGTGATCTCCTAGGATCAACATGTTTGCCACATCCCATGCCAAATCTGAATTCTATATCCCCGATTCCCAACTGGCGAACCTATAGGGGTGAACCGCTGTTTGCTCTGCCGAACGGGGGGCAGGCGAGCAGAGGTTGATATCAAAACCCCTTAAGCCTTTGCGAACCAAATGCTTCGGGGGCATTGGAGAGTTTGCAACATGTCAAATGCGGTAGGGCCAAATACCATTTTCTATTTCTAGACCAGATCCCTAAGTCAGGACGAATTAGAGTAGGGAAAAGGGGCGTCATTTATGCTGAGCCTGTCATGCCTGCCCATGAGCTAATAATGGCCCTAGCTTGATAAGGCTACTCTGGGTCGTAGGGGCTCTTGAGTCCGTTCCCAGAGCTAGAGTCCTCGTTAGCGATCGCATCTTCCTGCCCGCTGTTGTCTCCCGGCCCATAGCGCCATTCATCCATCAGTTGTCGCTGACTGCGACGTGATAGACGGCGATAGCGCTTAGCCTGCAAGCGCGGTTCATGCTGTTGCTGTCCCTTCTCCCCCATCTTCACCTTGAGTGTGGCATCGGGATCGGGTCGGTGTTGGCGATGCTCCTGGTGGGTTTGGGCTTCCTTGAGCAGAGTGCGGTAGAAATCATAGCGAAGCCAGTCAATGCCAACCGCACACCCGGCCTCGCCCTGGTGCATGCAGTCTCTAAAGTGGCAGCCTTCCTGGGCCAATCGCCGCCGAATTTCAGGAAAACACTGCCCCAAATCCGTTGGAGCTAGCCGGGTTAGATCGGGTTGATTAAACCCCGGGGTGTCGGCTAAATAACCACCTCCTGGGAGCTCAAATAGCTCCACATGGCGAGTGGTGTGTCGCCCACGACCTAACTTTCCTGACACCGTTCCCGTTCTCAAGCTCGCCTGGGGAATAAGCCGATTGATCAAGCTCGATTTGCCCACTCCAGAGGGCCCCGAAACCACCGTGGTGCGATCTTGCAGCAGCTCACCGAGTTCTTTAGGCACAGGCTCCGACCGTAAGCTCATCACCGTAGCAGTATAGCCCCACCGGGCTAGCTGTTCTTGCCAGTACTGACGGGTTTCCACCGTCACCAAATCTTGCTTATTTAGGCAAATGCTCACCCGCAACCCTGCCGACTCAGCCGTAACCAAAAATCGGCTTAGCTGCTGGGGGTCTAGCTCGGGTTCGGCTAGGGCGAAAACCAGTAGGATATGATCGGCATTGGCAATTGGAGGACGATCTAGAACCGTCTGACGCGGCAATACTGCTGCGATCGCACCCCGTTTTCCTTCCCAGTCCAGGGCTTCTAGGTACACAGTGTCCCCCACCATGATCTGCTGCCCAATCTTTTTCAGCCGAGCCCGACGGGTACAGAGCAGGCTGCTGGGCAAGACCGTCTCGGTCGGGGCCACCCCGTCGCCCCATTCACGGATCTGCACCTGGTAATAGTTTGCCTGCATGGCCATCACTACGCCCCAAGGGGCCGCCAGATCTTTATCGGTGGCCGTTATTACATCCATCGATTAAGCAGGACGACGGATGCGTAAGGCAAAATAACCGTCGCAATCTTGCAAATCCTCCACCCGATATCCCTCCATCATCAGACTGTCGGGCACCTGCTCCACTGGCTCACCCGCGTCTAACCACACTTCTAACAGCGAGCCAGGGGCCATCTTCTCAAGCTGAAGCTTGGTACGCACAAAGTTGATTGGGCAGGGGGTTCCCCTCAGGTCTAAATGCCCATCGGGGGTAGTGCCACCGAGAGGGGCAGACGCAGTTACATGGCTCATCCGCGAAATAGCCCCCCCAAAAAGCCTTCAATACCTCCCCGATTCACTTTTTCGCCGCGCATTTCAGCCAGCTTCTCAATGATTTCCCGTTCTTCTGGCTTAAGCCGCGTGGGAATATCAACCTGTACTGCAATCAGGTGGTCGCCCCGGCTGACCGGGTTACCCAACCTGGGCACACCGTGGTTGTCGAGGGTAATCACGGTACCGGGTTGAGTCCCAGCAGGTACATCAACCTCAAGGGGGCCATCAACGGTTTCTATGGTCAACTTGCAACCCAGAATTGCCTGGAGATAACTGATTTTCAGATCAGAGAGAATGTTAATGCCATCGCGCTTGAAAGTGGCATCTTCTGCTACAAAGAGGTAAACGTAGAGATCCCCTGCAGGCCCACCCCGCAGCCCGGCATCCCCTTCGCTGGAAACCCGCAGGCGGGTGCCATTGTCTACCCCAGCTGGCACGGTGATCTTGAGCTTTTTAGTCTCCTGGGTCTGGCCGCTGCCGCCGCAGACCTCACAGCGGTCTTCAATCACTTCCCCGGTGCCGCTACAGGTAGGGCAAGCTGACACCTGGGTAAAACTGCCAAAGGGGGTGCGAGTGGCCCGCCTCACTTGGCCAGTGCCGCTGCAAGTGCCGCAGGTGGTAGGGCGAGTGCCGGGCTTAGCGCCACTGCCCGTGCAGGTGCCGCAGGTTTCGAGGTGGCTAATCTTAATTTCTTTTTCACCACCAAAGACAGCCTCTTTAAAGTCAAGGCGAAGGTCAAGGCGAAGATCATCGCCTCGGGTTGGCCCCCGCCGCCGCCCGCCCTGACTCTGCCCACCAGCAAACCCACTGAAGAAGCTTTCGAATATGTCGGCGAAGCCGCCCATATCGCCAAAGTCTTGGTAGCCAGCTGCCCCAGCGCCTAGGCCAGCTTCTCCAAACCGATCATACCGAGCCCGTGACTCAGGCTCTGAGAGAGCTTCATAGGCTCGGTTAATCTCTTTAAAGGTATCTTCAGCGCCAGGATCTTTATTGACATCTGGGTGGTATTTACGGGCCAAGCGGCGGTAGGCTCGCTTAATGTCGTCTTGATCGGCGTTGCGCGAAATACCAAGAATGTCGTAGAAATCACGGGCCATAAAGGTCTACCTAGGCAACTCCAGCAAGAATCAAACATTAGACCATTTTAAAAGCAGTGCAGAGCTTGCCCAGGTGGGATACCCGCCCTACAGCCGTAATTAGCCTCAGTCAATTGCTTCATAGTCAGCAGTTACTGTAGCATCTAGGCCTAAATCTTGATCGTAGGGCGCTTCAGCATCGCCGTCATCGCCATCCTCTAGACCGGTGTAGATAGAGGCTGGGATGTTAATATCCACCTCTGCTGTACTGTCACCCTCTCGGTAAAGGTTTGAACCCACGGCAAAGATGGCAGCCTGCAGGGCGTCAATGCATCCTTGGAAGGTGACTACGTCGATACTGGGAGTATGGGTGGCGGCCCGCAGCTGACCGGCTTTCTCCTCTAGACTGGTGCGAACGGCCTCATCCAGAAGGCTACCGTGGTCGCGCAGAGTTGCCTCATAGCTGTAGAACAAAGTATCTGCTCGGTTGGTTAGCTCGGCAATTTGTCGCCGCCGCTCGTCTTCATCAGCATAGGTCTCAGCTTCTATGCGCATTCGATCGATTTCGTCGGTGTTGAGGCCCTGGTTGACTGACAAAACTAATCGGCAGCATAGCAGTACGTGTGTATTTTGAACTCGATTCGATAGATGCGCTGCTCATGTTGTTTCCGAGA
>NZ_JAYFES010000099.1:0-82220 GCF_055795045.1 Pseudanabaena sp. PCC 9330
GCGTCTCGGAAACAACATGAGCAGCGCATCTATCGAATCGAGTTCAAAATACACACGTACTGCTATGCTGCCGATTAGTTTTGTCAGTCAACCAGGGTAGAAAGACTGGAAGGCGAATAGTTTTGCGACGCTCGTCAGAACGATTGCTCACAACTTGGGGCGGGTTCCTTGAAAGTCAGACATGGGTTATCAAGGTGCTGTTGTACCAGCTCTCCTTTACTCTAGAGAGACGATCAGCAAGCTCACGCAGAAATTGGGAGGTCTAGCCAAAATTCTCATTCAACTCTATCGGGCAGTCCAGAGATCTACCTAGCAGTGCCTTGCCGTCAGTCATTTAGATTCAATTCACAGAATTCTGTAACCTCCATAACTACTATCTGGCCGATCGCCCCTAGAGTGGGTTAAACCCCGATTAATTTCTTTCCCTGTCGTTCCTATTGTCGCCGCCTATGTCTTCAGCCGCCCTTCAAGAGCAGCTCGATCGCTATTATCACCAGGTTAAAACCGTGATTTTGTCGCGACAGCACCCGGTGAGCGGCCTCTTGCCAGCCAGCACGGCGGTGAATGTGCACGGTGACTACACTGACGCCTGGGTACGCGACAACGTGTTTAGCATTTTGGCGGTGTGGGGGGTGGGCTTGGCCTACCGCCACCTTGACGACGACCAAGGCCGCACTGTCGAGCTAGAGCAGAGCGTAGTCAAGCTGATGCGCGGCCTGCTCCAGGCCATGCTGCGCCAGTCAAAAAAAGTCGAGCATTTCAAAGAACGTCAAGATCCGCTGCAGGCGCTGCACGCCAAGTACGACACCGGCACCGGGCTGCCCGTAGTGGGCGACGACGAGTGGGGCCACCTGCAAATCGACGCCACCTCGGTGTACCTGCTCATGCTGGCCCAGATGACCGCCTCGGGGTTGCAAATCATCTTCACCCAAGATGAAGTCAACTTTGTGCAAAACCTGGTCTACTACATTGGCCGGGCCTACCGCACCCCCGACTACGGCATCTGGGAGCGGGGCAACAAAATGAACCACGGCAAGCCGGAGCTGAATGCGAGCTCTGTGGGGTTAGCCAAGGCGGCCCTAGAGGCGCTGCGAGGGTTCAATCTGTTTGGCATGCGCGGCGGGCAGGCCTCCACCATCCACGTGCTCACCGATGAGATTGCCCGCGCCCGCATCACCCTAGAGTCGATGCTGCCCCGAGAATCGGGTTCGAAGGAGGTCGATGCCGCTCTGCTCAACGTAATTGGCTACCCCGCCTTTGCCATTGACGATGCCGATTTGGCCCGCAAGACCCGGCAAAAGATTGTCGATAAGCTCCAGGGGCGCTACGGCTGCAAGCGGTTTTTGCGCGATGGCCACCAGGCGGTGATCGAAGACACTACCCGGCTGCACTATGAGCCCGAAGAGCTGAAGCAGTTTGAGCACATCGAGTGCGAGTGGCCACTGTTTTTTACCTATCTATGGCTCGACAGCCTGTTTGCGGGCGACAAAGACCAGATTGAGTTTTACCAGGCGCGGCTGGCAGCCCTAGAAGTCGAGCGCGACGGGGTGGGCCTGCTGCCCGAGCTGTACTACGTGCCCGAAGAAAAAATTGAGGCCGAGCGGGCCAAACCCGGCAGCCAGACTCGCCTACCCAACGACAACCTGCCCCTGGTATGGGCGCAGAGCCTCTACCTGCTGGGGCAGCTGCTTCGTGACGGGTTGCTCAAGCCCAGCGACATTGACCCCCTAGGGCGGTACCGCGCCCTGGGCGACCACCGCTACCCGGTGGTGCAGGTGGCGCTACTCGCTGAAGACAAAGCCCTGCAAACGGAGCTGGCCACCTACGGCCTGCCCACCCAAACCCTTGAAGAAATTGCCCCGGTGCAGGTGTTTCCGGCCACGGAGCTGTCGTCGATCTATGCCGAGATCGGCAAGAACGATAAGCTGGGCCTCAGCGGTCGCCCGGTGCGGCGGCTGCGCAGCTTGACCACATCGCGTGTTTTTCGCATCAAGGGCGAGTCGGTGGTGTTTTTGCCGTCGTTCTTAGATCAGCAGCGGTTTTATCTCACCCTCGACTACCATTTTTTGGTGGCTCAGATGCGCAGCGAGCTGGCCTACATCTACGACCACTGGCGCGAGCCGGGGCGACCCACGGTAACGCTGCTGCTGACCCACGCCATGTTTCAGCTGGGACGTAAGCCGATCTATGAGTCGCCGCTGATGGCGCTAATGCAGGAGTTGCAGGGCGATCGCTGTGACCATGTGCCGGTCAAGCTCGGCCCTCTGCACCAGCTCACCATGACCACTAACCTAGAGCGTATCGACAACGTCAACGGCTACCAGCTGGGCAGCACCTCCGTGGGCTATACACCTCTGTGGACGGCCTATCTGGGCTTTGAGTCAGGCCACGACGGCCCCCTGTCGCTGCTCGAAGAGTATGACGTGGAGAATGAAACCGACATCGATCGCCTGCTTACCCAGCTGCGCGAGTCGAACAATGTCTACGAGCAGCTAGAGCTGCTCGCCACCCTTCAGCACCTGCATGGCAGCGACTTTAACACTGGTCTGGGCAGCCCCAGCCGGGCCGTCACCGTCGAAAACCTGCTCGATGAGGTCTATGCCAAGGCCAGCCAGCTAGAGCAGTGGAGCGTGCTGCGTCGGGCCGCTGGGCTGCTGGGCAAGGCCGACATCACCCTGTCGGACGCGGTGACCGAGCTGCTAGTGCGTCAAAAGCAGATTTCGGTGGGCAAGTCGTACAGTGAGGCGTCGCTGATCACCGAACCCATGGGCCACAGCGAGATTGTCGATAAAATTCGCACCTTTTGCGGTGATGATGTGCGCGACCACGTGCTCACCCAGGAGATCTTGATCGATCTAAGCATCTTAATTAAAGCTGAACCCAGTTTATTCAAAGGGCTGATGACCCTGCGGATTGGCTACCTGCTGCTGCTAATCACCAGCGAACTCGCCCGCGAGCGCGGCATTACCCAAGACGAAGCCTACGGTCAGCTGATCGACCTCAGCCCTTTTGAGCTAAAAACTCGCCTGCGCCAGGTGCTGGCCGGGTTTGACGGGCTCAATCAGTCGGTGTTTCGCCGCGAGTCGCTGCACATTAAGCCCCACATCTCGATCAACTGGCAGGTGCTGCCCACCGGCATCGAGGCTGAGCCCGAAACCGCCGAGGCCAAGCCCACTGACTGGTGGCGCAAACGCATTATCGACGGTGAAATCGCCCGCATCTCTGAGGGGTTCTACACCCAGGTGTGGGAGGTACTGAAGCACTCGAAAGGCATTGTGATTGGCAACAAATTCGATCGCAAAAACCGGCTCGATAGCGATCGCATTCTCTCGGAGATGACCCCTGGCGAGCAAAACTTTGAGCGCCGCATCACCCACCTGCTGAATAAAATTCAGGCACCAGAGTACCGCCATGTCAACCTCGAAGCCCTGCGGGAAATGGGAGAGATTTTTAATGTCAATCCCGACCTTTACTTCGAAGATCACATTTATTTAGATGTGCTAATCGGCCATGCTGTGCGGCTCGGCTGGCTTGACCACCAGCCCGATCGCATTGGCACCTACGAGTCTGATAAGGCCGCTGCCTGGCAGGCGTTTTATCAGCTGCCGCCCACCCAGTGCGCCACCTACATTGCGATGGCGCTTCAGTTTCTCACGGTGCTGGGCGAAACCGAGGCCGCAGAAAAGACCCTGCGCGAGGTGGGTTAAGCCGTCGTGGACGAGATGCTAACGGCGATCGCGCATAGGCGCGTTGTCCTCCCGTCCTTGCTCTAGCTTGTACTCGGTCAGCAGCTGAGTCATTTTATGGCGCATTTTTAGGTGGGTCTCAACCCCTTCGTAGGTGTAGCGGTTAAAGCCCCCCTGGTCGACTAACTGTTTTAGATAGCTGACGCGATCGCCGGGGTTGGGGTGTGACGCAAACCAAGTCACCCCTCGATTGCCGTACTCTGCTTCAAGGGTGAGCATCAGGTTGTGAAGCCCATCGGCGGCGTAGCGGTTGGTAGCCAGCAGCTTGGTACCCAGGATGTCAGACTGGCGCTCCATATCGCGGGAGTAGCTCGACACGATCAGCCCCGCTGCAATATTGGCCACCTCAGGGATAGGAATGAACGACGCCAGGCTGGCGGTGAGGTTGCCCCGGGTCACCATTTGAAAACCGTGGGAGAGCACTGCATGGGCAATCTCGTGGCCCAACAGCCCGGCCAGCTCGGCCTCGGAGTGGCTTTTGGTGATCGCCCCGGCATTGATAAAAATCTTGCCGCCGGGCAGGGCAAAGGCGTTGAGGCTGTCATCCATGATCACCTCAAAGCTGTAGTCAAACTCGTCGCGCCCCGCCAGCGCCGCCAGCCGCTGGCCCATATCGTTGACGTAGGCGCGAATTTCGGGGTCGTCGACCATGGGCAGCTGCCGCTTGACCTGCTCAGCCACCCGATCGCCCAGACCGCTCTCGCCCTGCATCATCAAAATGCCGGAGTTGATAGCGCTAAACGGCCCCAGCAGCCCCCCGGTGAGAATGTACCCCGCCGCCCCGGTGATGATATTTGACACCAGGTTACGGGTCAGCGTTTGGTTCATCTCGCCGCGAAAGCGATCGAGGTTTTGCCGGGCCAGGGCCGTCATGGCCTCAGCTTCGGGGTGCTCGGGGTTAAAGATCACAAACTGGTTGGCGGTAATGGCCGCTTCAATCCACTTTTCTTGGGCCATCTGCACGTCGGCCTGGGCCTTGAGCAGGTCAGGGTAGAAGGGGAAGCGAGTCACCGCCGCATCGAGAATTTGCATCGCCTCATCGGCGCGGCCATTTTGTACCAGGTAGCGAGCATAGAAGGCCTGAGCGGGCAAAAACTCGGGGTAGTTTTTAACCAGCAGTTCTAAGGGCACTAAGACCCGGCTAGGAAACCCAGACTCGGCTCCGGCCATGGCCTCGCGCCAGTAGACCTGCCCGGCGGGGGGTAGGTCGGCGGGGTCGTCAATGGGGGCGATCGCCACATCTGCCCCAGCTTCTGCCAGCCAAGTCGGATCCTTAGCAGCACGGTAGAGCAGTTCTGCATTGTCGCGATCGCCCTCCTGGTAAAGGCGATCGGCCTCCATCAGCATCTGGCTGCGTTTAGCCGCCTCAGGCGACAGGCCGACGAGCAGCTGACTCATGGATAGGTCAGTCGCCCCCTCAGCCTCGTCGTGGGTCGTCTCTGGGTCAACCTCTACCTCTAGACCAGGAATGGAAGGATCCTTGGGCGGTAGTTTGAGGGTGCCGTCGGGCTGGGTAGGGTAGGGAACCGGCAGCCCTTGGTCAGGGAGAGAGGCTGGCTCAACCTGGAGGGGGCTAGTCGAGGCAGAGCCGTCTTCCGGTGCGGCTGGGGCTGGGACTGCTGGGGCCAGGATTTCTTGAGCCAGGGTTTCTTGGGCGAGTGCTTGGCTTCTAGGGTACGCGATCGCCCCCATGCCTTGGCTCAGCAGCACCGTCCCCAACAGGCCAGCCAGCAGAGCCGTTAAAAACCGTTTAAACCGCTGCATAAGAGTCGTACTGCCAGAAATAATTTGCCTAGACGATTGCTCTAAAAATAGATTTTTATTGTGGGGGGTGCCGCTCTAGCGGCATGAACGATTGGTATTTAACCAATGCCCAATCTATCAAAAGAATTTTTGGCATGGGGATAGCCGCCCCATTGTGCCCTAGGGAGGGGCTGTGTAAGGGTTTTGTAGCGTTTGGCACCCTGACTATCTAGACAACTCTAGACAATTATGTTGACCAATTGACGATTGATCTAGGCCAAAGTTCCCCCAGATGACTGCTCTATTCTGACTAAAGCTTTGCCAAGCTAGAATCCCTAATCCTATAATTCTTGAATAAATGTAACACTGGCGCCTCATGACCTTAGACACCCTAAAACCCTGGCTTAATTTTGTTCACCCCGTGGTGATGTGGCTGCTGCTGGCTATTACCCTTTACGCGCTTTATCTAGGCATTCAGGCGCGCAAAACCCGCCTGGCCGATGCCGAAACCCGCAAAGAACTGATCAAGGGCAAGTTTGCCCTCAAGCACCACAAAGTCGGCTCTGCCCTGCTGGCCTTCATGGTGATTGGCACCGTGGGCGGTATGGGGGCCACTTACATAGAGGCGGGCAAGCTGTTCGTGGGGCCTCACCTGCTGGTGGGTCTGGGCATGGCCACCCTGATTGCCACCTCAGCAGCTCTGGTACCCTTTATGCAAAAGGGCAGCGAAACGGCTCGGCTCACCCACATCAGCCTGAATATCATTTTGGTGGGGCTATTTGGCTGGCAAGCTCTGACCGGTATGCAAATCGTGCAGCGGCTGCTGGCTAAGCTGTAGTTAACGTGACGTAGACATAACTTCGACAGAATCCAGGGTTTTTGAAAAACCCTGGATTCTTGAGTCTTGCCCCTAGCGGCAGTAATCGTCAATCGGCTGCGTGGCCTCGACTGCGATCGGTGACCACTGGCGAACAACAAATTCACTCAGGCCCACATTCGCAGGGCGATCGCCATCAAGAGTAGCCCAGTCGGCGCGATCGCCCCAGTCGTAGGTATAGCCCAGCTGAGTCCAGGGGTAGGGCAGAGCGCTGGGGGGGTCTGCGTCGTTGATTGCGATCGGCTGGCCCTGGTGCTGGTAGCGCTGGTCGTACTGGGCATAGAACCAGTGCTGATAGCTGCTCGGCACCGAGACAAACTCACTGGCGGTGCGAAAGCTCAGCTCAGCCTCGTGATCGGTAATTTCGGGGTCGGGGCTGGGGCGAAAGAGAAATTGGGGGTCTACCCAGATCTCAACCACCTGGCGATTAGCTGCCTGGGCAGCGGGCTCGGGCGGCAAACCGAGCAACTGACCGAGGCGCGCGGCTAGAGAAACTTCGGCGGTTGGGCTGTAGGCATTGCAGAAGCGTTGCAGATCGGGGACAGCTGTAACCCAGACATCGCGGGTAACGATCAGCCGATTTCCTACGTTTTGGGTGTAGCCGACCCAGTCGGCCCAGGTCGCCACTAAAACATGGCCCCGCTCGTCCCAAGTTAGGGCGCTGTTTTGGCGCGTAATGGCGGTGAGGTCTCGAAAGACTTCGCTGGGTTCCGGCGTTCTGGCATCTTCGACAGCCTGCCAATAGGCGGGGGGAATGGGCATCGGCCCCGACTGCGCCTGGGCTGGGCTGGCGATCGCCCCACAGACCTCAACCAGGCTCAACACAACGGCCCCAAGGCTCAAGCCCAGCGTTTGCCCAGGGTGAATGACCATACAATGCCACCGAGTTCTATTGCGTTTAGAGTACCCAGATGCTGCGATCGCAGGCTGGGTTGCGATCGCCCAGCTCCAGGCCAATGGGTTGCCTGTTAGCCATTGGTTCGATCCGGTCTAACGCTTCACCATCAGCCCCATAGCACGCCCCTAGACCGACGGCGGTTTAGGAAAGCCATTGGGAATCTCAAAGCGATCGCCCGTGCGGCAATATTCATAACCGGCCATGCGCCCAATCGCCCCCAATTTATCAGCGTCAATGCGGTTGTTTTCGCCCAGCACGTCGTCGCGCACAAACAGGTGCACCACCTGGCCAATCACCATCGAAAACTCGCCCACGGGCACAATTTGCAGGGTGCGACATTCAAAAGCGACCGGCGACTCGGCCACGCGGGGCGGCTGAATAACGCGGCTGGGGGCCGTTGATAGGTTTACGTAGTCAAACTCTGACTCGCCGTAGGGCAATGGCTCGGCACACTCGGCCACCTGGTGGGCATAGGACTCAACCGCCAGGTTAATCACATACTCTCCCGTGCCGCCCTCGCTGGGCGGGCGCACATTGCGCAGGGTGTCTTTGTCGCTGCCGTCAGGCTTGCGGCTGACGCTAAACATCAGTGCCAGGGGTTTGTGGCCCACCGCGTTGAAGTAGGAAAAAGGGGCCAGGTTGACCACGCCCTGGGGTGACAGGCTAGAGACAAAGGCGATCGGACGGGGCACGACGCTGCCAATCAGCAGTTTGTAGCGGGTTGAGGGGTCTAAAAGCTCAGGGTCAATTTCCATTGGAATTAGGGGTGGTGTAGACAATTCCACGAATTCTGCCATGATTCGCCGAGTATGGCTGATTTTTAGGTAACTACCTACAGCTTTGGCCATTCCGCCCAGGCCCTAAGGAAAAGGGTATGGCTGAATTGAGGGAGGAACTTTGGTAGGGGCAAAAGGCCTTTTGCCCCTGAGAGAGACATTAAATATGGGTGCGCAGCCTGAACTGCGATTGGCGACCGCTGAACCACACACTCGCTTAAACCCCCATGGTGGGCGATCGCGGTCAAGTTTGGCCCAGTCTGCGCGATCGCCTCTGCGTTAATTGTTCGCTTGCCACCAAGCCCGCAAATCTTGCAGCGTTGGTTAAACTTTGTTTCAACCTACTTATCTAAGTCTCGAATCATTTGGCGAACTGTTTCAATCAATTGAGGAATATCATCTCCATCAAACATAGATGGCTTCTCTATCTAAACGAGCCTTGAAGCGAGGATTCATGTTTTCGCGGTAGCGGATGACGTCTACGGGGCGGTTGAGAAGATCGATTAGGTCGAGGCGCAGCCGCGAGGTAAGTAGAAAGTTTGGATAATCCGTCTGAAACACAATATCCACATCGCTGTCGGAGCTGGCTTCCCCACGGGAATAGGAGCCAAAGTAACCCAGAGCAGTTAGCCGAAAGCTTTCTCCCCGTTGCTCTTTAAATTCTCGCAAAAGCTTTTGTAGCTGCTCTGGAGAGAGTATTAACTGACTCTCTATTGGTGCAATGGTCATGATATTACCTAAGAGTTTTCTTGATCCAAGATAAATTCAAGGTTTTGAGCGCCGTGAAGAACTCGAATAACTTCTACTGTCCCAGGATGAATTTGATAAAAGACGATGTATTTGTTGAAACCTCTGATTGAATACTGACGAACCTCAGCGATCGCAGGATTGCTAAACCCACTTAACCTCCCAATCCCAGGCATTGCAGCAATGCGCTGAAATGTAGCTTCGGCAGCATATAGAAAGCGATCGCCCGCATCGAGATTGTCAAGACTGATGTAGGTCGCATGGGCAATCAGGTCTTGAATAACGATGGGGCGCTTGACCAAGTTAGCCATTTGAGGCGCTGCCACTCTGGTTTTGGCGAACGGCGGCGCGAATCGTCTCCCAGTCGGTGGCCGTCATAGGCGTTGCCTCTCCAGAAGCAAGCCCTTCGAGCAGTAGGGGTTCAAGGTGCTCTTTGCGGGCCTTGTCTTGCTGAATGAGAGCCTGAATATAATCGTCGGCAGTATCGTAGTGGCCTGCGGCAATCTGCTCTTGCAGATAGGTGGTGAGAGCTTCGGGGAGCGAAACGGTTAAGTTGGTCATAGAGTTTTCTCCATGTAGGGTGAGAAATCACCTACAACAATCATAACTACCCCTAACGCACAATTTCTAACAATGCTTCAATGCTGTAGGTTAGGTAGAGTGCTAGCGGAACTCAGAAAGCCGAGTTCGCGTTGGATTATGCTTCGCTCCACCAGCCTATTCACTAAATCCTACGCAAAACCAAACTTTTTTTCTTGGTTTCTGTAGACTGTTATTTTGCCATCTTCTGAAATTTTTATTCCGATTCCACACCCGCTAAGTCCTTGTGTGGCAGCAGACCTACCACCTCCATCACTCCCGGACTTGACTTTTACAATTGAGCCAACTGCCAGCAATCTTCCATCTTGACCAATAATTGTTGCGCCGTCGATAGCTATGAGTTCCTGCCTCAAAACTCTATCAATATCTTGAAATGGCTCGGTTATCACCTTATTCAAGAATATTGTTTTAGCATCTCCCTGCGAAGACATAAGATTCTCTTCCCCTACCAACTCTATCCCCTTACTTGTTTTGCCTTTATAGAAATATGCGATACATCCTCCTGATCTGGAAAAAGAAACATCTAATGCTGAAGCATAAACACTTTTACGAAGCTCTTTATCGAATTTCTTGCTTTCAAATGCAATTTTATCTATAACTGTATTGTGATTGAAAATTGTCCAGTAGCCTCTTCTCTTTGCAAACACGAGTTCATTTTGTTTAAATATTAATATTTCACCATTCCTGTTAAGCAAAAAGCTAATCTTGTTGTTCCCAGCGGTAACAGAGCAAATTCCAGTATATCTATGCGGGCATTTATAGTTGTCACTAGAGCTTGAAGCACTAATATATTTGTATCCTGATATACATCCATTTTTGTTGATTTCAATGTAGGTATCAAAGCCATTCGTTAGAACCTTGCTGAAGTCTTTTAGTACATAATCCTTAAATTTTATTTCGCTTGATTCATTGCTGTCTCGGTCAAACACAAATGACAAGGAGATGTTGCTCCCCTCATATGTCTCCGACGACCATTCGCTCATCTTCTCTATGATTTCAGAAATGATGAGAATGAGGTCATCTTCCTCCTTTTCGGTCAAAGCGTAAGCTATAGCTGCGCTAGGAATATTTAACGATAATAATTTTGCTGCTTGATTAGACAAACAATTTATCTCAAATAGACTGTTTGCCAAGCCCTCTATAAACAGTTTCTCATTCTTGCTGAACGGTTGACTTCTCTTCACGAGAAATCTTTGATCCTTATCTTCGTTAGGAGCTAAGATCCCCAATGCAGTCCCATTTTTTAAGAAGGCAACCCTCTTCTTTTGGTTGCCAATAGGCTCCAAATCTCCGTAAGTGGCACCCGGCAATACCGGATCAAGAATGAGTTGAAGGATATTTCTGTACTGTTCGTTGTCCATCTCTATTTATGCATTTGAGTAGTATGGATAATCAATAATTGACGGATGAGTAATAGTATAGAACCCCGGATTTTGTGTAATCCGGGGTTCTATGAAGCGTGTATCTTTAGAGTGGGCGATAAACGCGGTAGTTGATATTGGGGAAGATGTTGTCTACCACCTCGATCTTCTCTAGCCAACCGGAGTCAATCTTTTCGCGCAGGATGTCATCCCAGAGCTTTTGGAAGCGCATTAGATGGGTGCGGGTGCGGCGCACGGCGTAGGGCACCATCGTCCCCGTCCGCATGATAAAGGCCCAGTCAGAGGATTGGGCCAGCAGCAGTTCTCGCGCCGCTTGGTTGAGGGCGCGCCACTCTAGCTCGTCGGCGGGTTCGCGCTTGGCCAGGTCGATCATGCGCTCGGCGGCTTTATGCAGGTGGGGGTAGATCCAGGCGTTGGTTTCGTTTAGCCAGTACTCGTGGAAGCCCTTGTAGCCCCAGCTCGACTGGGAGGGGCGACAGACCTGCTGGGTGGGGTGGCCCTGGAGGTAGTCGCTCAGGTGGGTCATTTCGTAGGTGCTTTGGTCAAACCAGCTCTTGCGGAAGAGATAGTCGAGGAACCAGGGGCCTTCATACCACCAGTGGCCAAACAGTTCGGCGTCGTAGGGCGACACGATAATCGGCGGGCGCTGCATCAGGCCGTGGAGGTGGCCGATCTGCTGCTCGCGGTTGTACATAAAGTTGGCGGCGTGCTCGGCAGCTTTTTCTTTGGCCCAGTAGGGGTCGTAGAGCTGCTTGTCAGAGAGGCCCAGGCCCTTGCCGGTAATTTTGTGATACTTGATGCCCACATTCTTGCGCTGGCCGTTGGGCATGATGTAGGGCTTGATGTATTCATATTCGGCATCCCAGCCCAGGTCGCGGTAAAACTCGCGGTACTCGGGCGCGCCGGGGTAGCCCACCTGCGACGACCACACCTGCTGCGACGACTCGTGGTCGCGGCCAAAGGCGGCGACGCCACTCTCGGTAAAGATCGGGGCGTAGCTGCCAAAGCGGGGCCGGGGGCGGGCGTAGAGAATGCCGTGGCCATCGGTGAGAAAGTAACGCAGACCGGCGTCGGCGACCATGCGCTCGAGGCCTTCGTAGTAGGCGCACTCGGGTAGCCAAATGCCTTTCGGAGGTTGGCCAAAGGTGTCTTCGTAGTGCTCGGCGGCAACCTGAATTTGTGCCCACACGGCCTCGGGGTACATTTTCATCAGCGGCAGGTAGCCGTGGGTGGCTCCGCAGGTGATGATGTCGAGGTTGTTGCTGTCTTGGTACTGCTTAAAGGCATTGACCAGGTCGCCGCTGTAGCTCTCCCACACGTTGCGCACGTGGTTAAACTCTTGGGCGTAGGTTTCAGCTAAATATTGCAGGTGGCCGTTGTGGACGTGGCGCTCGACCTCTAGCTCGGTGAGCTCTTCGAGCATGGCCAGGTGGTTGTCAAAGCGCTCTTGCAGCAGCGGATCGCGCAGCATGGAGACCAGGGGCGGCGTCATGCTCATGGTGAGCTTGAAGTCGATGCCGTCGCGCTTGAGCCCCTCAAACATGGTGAGCAGCGGCACGTAGGTCTCGATGATGGCTTCGTAGAGCCACTCTTCTTCGAGCACGTAGTCACTCTCGGGGTGACGCACGTAGGGCAGGTGGGCGTGGAGGACGAGTGCGAGATATCCGGTAGCCATAGGGTGCCGCTGAAGAAGTTAACTGAGTGCCGAGCTGTCGGGAGGGTAACCGCCGTTGACCAAATTCTAGAGCAAAAGGTAAACGCTAACGGCAGGCCGGGCTATATCTACCCGCTTGGGGGCGATCGCACAGTCGGCACTGGTATCTCATGAAATGGTGACCCCAGACCGTTCAGAGAGAACTCTCTGGGGAAAGGTTAATGGTGAGGGCATGACCGTAGGAGGGCGTAGCGCTGTATGGGGCAGGAGCCGATAGAGTGTGATCGCGAGGAATGTTTTGATCAATCTAGCCAACACGATCTATGGGAAAAGTCTCTGGGTGGTTACTCTGTACAGCTTTAGTTTTGGTCAGCTGCCAGCGGGAGGCGGCGGTGCCCTGGCAGACTGCCAGGCTTTCCCCAGAAGCGTTAGATCAGCTGGCCTATCCGCCGTTTTTGGTGGATGGGGCGACGGCAGCGCGTTACCGACAGGAGGGGCTGGCTTTTCGACAGCAGGGGAATCTGGAGCAGGCGATCGCCACCCTGAAGATCGCCGCTGCTCTCGACCCGCGCAATCCCGAAGGCCAGGTGCTGCTGGGCTGGACTCAGCACCTGGCTGGGTTCTCTGCACCCGCCGCTACGGCGCTGCAAACGGCCCTCACCCACAACCCTGACCACGTACCCGCCCTCAACGCCCTGGGCATTGTCTATTTGGTAGATGGCCAGCTCGATGCTGCCGTGGCCACCCACACCCGCGCCGCCCAGATTAGGCCCGGCAACGAGATCGCCCACTACAACCTCAGCTTGGCCTACCAGCGCCTGGGCGAAACCGAGCAGGCTATCTCTGAAGCCGCGATCGCCGCCGACCTAGAACCGGGCAACCCCCACCCCTGGGTCGCTCTGGCCCTGGCCCACTGGATCGCGGGGGAGCGGGGAGAGGCGATCGCCCACTACCGTCAGGCTCTGAGCCTAGACGGGCGCTACACCAGCCGCGAGTATCTCGATCATCTATTGCAAGCCGGATTTAATGAGGAGCAGATTGAGGCCACAGACGAAATTCGCCAGGCGATGGGGCTATAGGCCAATCTAGGGGTGGGTTTGCTCAGCATCCCCTCCGAGGAGGGGCAGGGGTGGGTCGGGCAATTCCTTGAGCTGCGCTGCATGCAGCGGTGATACTGCTAATACAACACGGGGCTTCTATCCTCAGATGCCCTCAGATAAGAAACGCCCAGGATCGGACTGTACAAGCCTTCGGTAAAACTACTTCGGTGTTCTAGCTATGACCACTGCTCATCTGTCCCAGCTATCGGCCCAAAACGTACTGCATGCCCGCGCTCGGCTGGGGGAAGGCCCCCTGTGGGACGGTGCTAAGCAGGTGCTCTACTGGGTCGATATTCTCAACCACCGGGTGCATGTGTTTGAGCCCAGCAGCGGCGACGACTGCCACTGGGATGTGGGCGGCATGGGCAGTGCCCTGGCGCTGATGCCCCAGGATCAGCTGCTGGTGGCGATGGGCAACAGGATCGCCACCCTCGATCTCGCCTCCGGGGCGGTCGAAACCCTGAAAACCTTTGAGTTTGACCACCCCGGCACCCGGTTTAACGACGGCAAGTGCGACCCCCAAGGCCGTTTTTGGATTGGCACCATTAGCCCTGAGCCGGGTACCGCGGCCCTCTACCGCTATGACCCCGACGGATCGGTACACACCATGGAAACGGGGCTGACCATCTCTAACGGGCTGGGCTGGAGCCCCGACGGCAGCACCTTTTATTTGACCGATTCGCCCCAGCGCAAGATTTTTGCCTATCGGTTTGATGGGGCAACCGGGGAGATTGGCGATCGCCGGGTAGCCGTGGATCTGGGCGACGAACCGGTGGAGCCCGACGGCCTGGCCATCGACGCCGACGGCAATCTCTGGACGGCTCTGTGGGATGGCTGGTGCGTCGCCTGCTTTAGCCCCACGGGAGCGCCCCTAGGACGGGTCGCCTTTCCTGTGCAGCGGCCTACCTGCCCTACCTTTGGCGGCCCCGATCTGCAAACGCTCTACGTCACCACGGCCTCGGCGGGGCTGAGCCAGCAAGAGCTACAGGAGGGCTTTTACTCGGGGGATGTGTTTGCGATCGCCGCCCCCGCCCCCGGCCTACCCACCCACCCGTTTGGTCAATAGCGCTGGGGTACAAAAAATTGCTCATTGATGGGCGGTCGCACGTAGTTGTCTGGGGCGCTCTTGCGGGGGGTTAGCTCTAGCGGCTCGGGGGTCATATCCACATAGTCAATCTTGCTGAGCAGGTGGCTGATGCAGTTGAGCCTGGCCCGCTTTTTGTCGTCGGCCTCGACGGTAAACCAGGGCGCTTCGGGAATGTTGGTATGGGCAAACATGTTGTCTTTAGCCTGGGAATACTCCACCCAGCGATCGCGCGATTCTAGATCCATGGGGCTGAGCTTCCAGCGGCGAGCGGGGTCGGTAATGCGCGACTGAAACCGTCGCTCCTGCTCGTCGTCGCTCACCGAAAACCAGTACTTGATCAAGATGATCCCCGATCGCACCAGCATGCGCTCAAACTCGGGGCAAGTCTGCATAAACTCCTGGTACTGCTCATCCGTGCAAAAGCCCATCACCTTCTCTACCCCAGCCCGGTTGTACCAGCTGCGGTCAAAGCAGACGATCTCGCCAGCAGCGGGCAGGTGGGTGACGTAGCGCTGAAAGTACCACTCGGTTTTTTCGCGATCGCTGGGGGTACCCAGGGCCACCACCCGACAGCCGCGCGGGTTTAGCGGCTCAGTAAAGCGCTTAATGGTGCCCCCCTTGCCCGCCGCATCGCGCCCTTCAAAAATAATCACGATCCGGGTGCCGGTGTGCTTCACCCAATACTGCATTTTTACCAGCTCTACCTGCAGGCGAGACAGTTCTTTTTCGTAGACCTTGCTAGATAGCTTAGAGCTGCCCTCCGACTCTGAGAGGTAAGGGGAAAATGACGACTCCGCCAGCTTTGCACTGGCCTTTTTGAGGTCTTTTTTGGAGATTTTCTGGTCTTTATGCTTTTTTTTCTGATGCTTCTTTTTTTTGTTTGACTTGTCAACGCTGGGGGATGGGTTGCCCTTAGACACAGCGGCACCGTTATTGTTGCCCATGGTTATGACCCAAACTTATTGGTTTCACTCTAGCCCAGGCCCGGTTGAGAAACTGTACCGTCATGACTGAGAAGCGACAGCAGTGCGCCCCCTACCGAGACTGAAAAATATTTTGCACCATCTGGCCCCCTCCGGCCCGGCCTAAGCCACCCTGGGCCGCTCGATCTAATGCCTCCACTTCTCCAGCATCGAGTCGCCACCCCAGGGCACCCGTATTTTGCTCGGCCTGGGCCAGGGTCTTAGCCCCCGGAATGGGGATCGTGCCCTTGCAGAGGCACCAGTTGAGGGCCACCTGGGCAGAAGTTTTTTGGCGATGGGTAGCGATCGCCCCCAAAGTATCTAGCAGCGGCTGAATGCGAGGCAATAGCTGGCGAAATAACAGACCTCGAATCCCAGGGGGAAACGGCCCCGAGGCGGAGTATTTGCCCGTCAGCAACCCCAGGGCCAGGGGGCTGTAGGCAATCAGGCGAATGCCCAACTCATCACAGAGATCCTTGAGCCCCAGATCGGTGACCGGGTAGGTCGACAGCAGCGAATACTGCACCTGCAGGGTGGCAATGGTCAGTCCCCGATCTTGAAATCGCTGGTGGGCCAGTTTGAGCCGCCGGGGGCCAAAGTTTGACAAGCCAATGGCCCGCGCCTGCCCCTGGGCATAGAGATCCATCAGCCCGTCGAGAAACGGCCCCTCCTGCCAGGGGGCGTAGTTGGCGGTAGACCAGTGCATCTGGGCCAGGTCAATGGGGCGACCCAGGCGCTGGGCCGAGGCCAACCCCGCCTTGACCACCGAGCCAGGGGTGATCCGCCAGGGGTAGGCCGCCAGCTTGGTGGCCAGGCAGAGGCGATCCCGATGCGGCCCCTGATAATCCTGGGCAAACTGCCCCAGCAGCACCTCGCTGCGGCCATTTAGCCGCCCCGTACCGTAGGAGTCGCCGCTGTCGAACAGGGTGACGCCATGGCTGAGGCAGTGGTTAAACACCCGCTGGAGTTCGTCATCCATGGTGGGGTCGTAGCCCCACAGCAGCCGGTTACCCCAGGCCCAGGTACCGCAGCCCATCTCGGGTAGGGCAATGGATTTGGAAGAATCTACGCTAGGAGCGGTCATGGGTGAGTCAAGGGGAAAGATTGCCCCCATTATTCCAGGCCGGGGAGCCCCGACTCTATCCGTTCGAGCACGGCGGGGGGCAGATCTCTCACCAGGTGCAGGCGAAAGGGGTCGGCGCTGACCGCTTCTACGTAGGCCGATCGCAAAAAGGGGCGGTAGTCGTCCTGTTCGTTGAGGTAGACCTGGCTAAAGGCCACCACCAGCGATTTAATCACCCCCCGCGTGGCGTTCACCGCTTCGTCAAGGCTCTGCTCTAGGGAAGCGTCAACATACAAAAATTGGGTGAATATCTTGGTAAAGTCGGGGCCGTGGGAGGTGTTTTCGCCCAGATAGAGGTAGCGGTCTGAGCCCTGGAGCCAGCTAAAGGCGGCCACCTGCTGGGGCACCACGGGGGCCAGCAGGTCAACTTCGCCGCCTAGCAGCATGACGGGCACAGAAACCTGAGCCACACCCTGGGGGCCAAACAGGTTAGACACCGTAGCCAGAGCGATCACCAGCTTGACGCGATCGTCCTGGGTACCCTGGGCCAGTCGCGCCATCACCGCCGCATTGTCCCGCAGTTCTAAGGCGCGGCATTCGAGCACCATGGCTGCATCAGCTAGCAGGTTGGCGGCGGGGTCGCAGCGCTGGGCCAGGCGATCGAAATCAATGGTCGCCCCACCCAGGGCCAGGGCGGTATAGCCGCCAAAGGAGTGCCCCACCGCTGTCACTCGACTGACATCGAGCCGCCCCTCAAAGGTGGTGGCGTTGAGCCGCTCTAGCTCATCGAGCAAAAAGCTGATGTCGAGGGGGCGGTCTAAAAAGTCTTGGACTCTAAAGGTTTCGCGGTCTAGGCCGGTGAGCATGGCCTGCTTTTGACTGCTGTTGCTGCCCACATGCTCGGGCAGCGCCACGGCAAACCCGTAGGAGGCGACGTGGGCTGCCAGTGCAAAGAAGCTGGTGCGGCTGTCGCCCAGCCCGTGGGAAATGGTCACCACGGGCAGAGGGCCTGCGATCGCCGCCAGATTTTGGGGCAAGAAGACATCGGCGGGGTAGGTGCGGTCTCGGCTGGCATCGACTAGAGTGAGGGGCACCTGGCGAATGGCGTAGGGGCCGGGCTGGGTGAGGTCGGGCAGGGCGGCCAGGTCAACGGCTGGCTGCAGGGCGGCGTCGGCCCTAGACTGTTGCTCAATGGCAGCGGCAATGGCTAGGGTATCTCGGGCTTCGGCCCGCACCTGACGACCAATAGCCTGGGCCTGGGCCAGATCCAGCCGCAGGCTGGTGGTGGGAAAGTGGCGCATGATATCGATCGCCGAAATATTGCCATCCGCCGCCGCCGCCACGATCGCTGCCCGCAGGGCCTGACGACCATTGAGACCGGCCTCGGTGCGAACCACCTGGCCCAAAAACTCTAGACTGCGATCGCCCATAGGGCTGTTAAACCACTGGGAAATAGGCACCAGATTTGTCGATCGTTGGGCTCCTAGGGCGGCGCGCAGCCGCTCTCGCTGGGCTGCGTCAAGGCGTCTGAGGAAAGGGGCCAGGGGGCGATCGACCACCCCGGTCTCAGCAAACGTCACCAGCGACTCAGTGGATATCGATCGACTCAAGGGGCCAAACTCTAGCACCACCTGATCGGCAGCCCGCAGCGGCAGGACCAAGCCCACCGCTATCCCCAAACCCAGCCCCAGGAGCAGCACAAATTTGGCTAGCCGCCATCCTGCCAAAGCTCTGGTGCTGATAACAAAACGTTGCCCGTGACCGTAGCGAAAAGCCATAGAGCGACCTGGGGAGTGAGGGATGACTGTATTTTCCCCCATAAAAGCTCTAGCCTGAATTATTCACAGACCCTAGATCATTTAAAACCCATTTAGAACCATAGAAGGAAGCCGACATTATCGGGGATGACGCAGGCGGCGATCGAGCCAGCCCAGTACCGCCAAAGCGGGCAGCACCGTGGCCATCATCCCCAGCCAAAAGCTATGGGCAGCGGCGTCGCCCCGATCGAGTGCCCAGCCGCCCACCGGGGGGCCAATCAGGTAGCCCACTGCCCAGCACATCGAATTGACCGACAGGTAGACACCGCGCAGAGCTGCGGGGGCGATCGCCGCCACCAGCGCAGAGCCAATGGGCGTGTAGGCCACCATAGCCAGAGCCATCACCCCCAGAGCTAATCCGCTCCACAGCAGCGGCGAGCCGCCCTTGCCCGACTGCCACACCAGCCCAAAGCCCAGCCCCCAGAGCAGCGATGACACCATTAGCCCCTGGGCGGGGCGGTAGCGCCGCAGCCAGCGAGCCACCGGCAGTTGGGCGATCGCCGCCAGCACCACATGGCCGGTAAACAGCATACTCAAGGTGCCCTCGCTCAGCCCCTCGCCCTCGCCCACAAAGCGGTTGAGATAGAGCGGCAGAGTGCTTTGAATCTGAGCCAGATAGCCCGTCAGCAGCACATTGACCAGGGCGTAGACCATCAGCGTTTTGTCTCTCAGGGCGATTCCCCAGCCCTGCCACAGCGATCGCGTCGGGTTGCCCGCTGGGCGGGTCTCAGCAATGGCGACGTAGATAATCCCAAAAAACAGCAAAAAGGTAATGCCGTCTACGGCAAACAGCGCCCGGTAGGCCCCCGTCAGCGAAATTAGCGCCCCTCCGGCGACCACCCCTACCCCCAGGCCCAGATTGTCGGCCAGGCGCACCAGGGCATAGGCCTCGTTGCGCTGCGCTGGGGCGGTAATGTCTGCCGCCACCGACTCGGCAGCGGGCCAGTACAGCCCCACCCCAAACCCCATCAGCAGATTGCCCAGCAAGAAGATTGAGAAATCGTTGGCCAGCAGCAGCACGCCATCGGCCAGGGCCGACAGCAGAGCCGACAGCAGCAGGGTAGGCCGTCGCCCTCCCTGGGGCGAGTCGGCCATAGAGCCACCCAAAAACCGACCCGCTATGCCTGCCACCGACCCCAGGCCAATGCCCAGGCCCACCTGGGTGGCCGACAGCCCCACCTGGGTGGTAAAAAAAATCGGCGCGTAGAACAGCGTAAAGCCAATGCCCACCTGGGACAGCAGCCGCCCAAAGGCCAAAATCCACACGCGGCGATCGAAGTCAGGCAGCCAGCCCTTGAGCCAGCCGGGCCATGACCGGCTCATAGGGCCGACCGGCGCGGGCGACAGAGGGCATCGACCAGAGCCAGGGTGCCCCCCACCATGCCCCACACAAACCACAGCCCTAGGTCGTAGCCTTTGCGCTGGGCCACCTGGGCCGCCACCAGCCCAATCACGCAGTGCAAAAACAGAGGCAGGTAGACCAGCGGAATGGTATCAGCCATAGCAGGGCAGCAGAAATGTATAGAGTGACAGGGGCGATCGCCCTTCTCACCTTACACCTACCTCCCGGCCCAGACTTCGATGGGTTCTGCTTGGGTGGGGCGATCGCTAGCCGATCGGCGATGACAGACAGCGATGGCCAGGCTCGGCCTCAAAGACCACCGAGCGATCGCGCCCCTGACGCTTGGCCTGGTACAACGCCTGATCGGCCTGTTTGAGCAGCAGGTTTGTCGGTAGACCCTGGCCAGGGGTCAGCACGCTGAGGCCCAGGCTGAGGGTCACCCGATCGCTCACGGTGGAGGTCTCATGGGGGATGGCCAGAGTCGCGATCGCCTGGTGAATGTGCTGGGCTACAGCGATCGCCCCCGATAAATCGGTATTGGGCAAAATCACCGCAAACTCTTCGCCCCCGTAGCGGGCCAGCAGATCGGTCGGGCGGCACACCACCGCCTGCACCGCCTGGGCAATGGCCAGCAGGCAGTCATCGCCCCGCTGGTGGCCGTAGGTATCGTTAAACAGCTTGAAGTAGTCAATGTCAAACAGCAGCAGCGCTAGGGGCTGCCCCTCGCCGTTGCCGTGGGTCCAGGTTTGGGTGAGGCGATCGTTAAAGTGGCGGCGGTTGGCAATCTGGGTGAGGGCATCGGTCAAAGCCATTTGCTCTAGCAGCCCCTGGGCGCGCCTAAGCTCAGCATTGGTAGCGTTAAGCTGGGCTTCGGTGCGCTGGCGATCGCGCAGCTCCTGTTGCAGCTGATGGAACAGGTCAGCCTGCTGAATGGCGATCGCCAACTGGACGGCAATATTCTCGACTAGCTCGATCTCCACCGCTTGCCAGTAGCGCGGCCCAGAGCACTGGTGCAAGCAGATCAGCCCCCAGATGTCATCGCCCGCCCGCAGCGGCACCACCAGCGTGGCCTGCACCTGAAACTGGGCCAGCAGCCGCTGGTGCTCTGGCAGCAGGCTGACCCCGTGAATATCGCGCACCGCCAGGGTGCCACCATTGGGGCGAATGCCCTGATAGTAGTCGCCGAAACCCTGATGGGGCAACGCCGATGCCATCACCGACGCCACCCCCGGTGCAACGGCCTCAGAGACCAAACCAGAGACCAGCCCATCCCCAGAGTCGGCAAATCGAAAAATGCCGGCCCGGTCAACCCCGAGGCACTGGCGCAGCTCGTAGGCCGCCACTGCAAACACCTTTGGCAGCTCCAGCGATTGCCGAATCTGCTGAGTAATCTGGGCCAGGGCCACGGCGCGCTCGTACTGCTGCTGAAGAGTAGCCTCGGCCTGCTTTTGGGCCGCCATCGCCGCCTCAGCGATTTTTTTGGCCTTGAGAATCTCGGCTTCGTACTGAATGCGCTGGCCAATGACAATCACAATGCAGTCGTTGATGGCTGCCCCCTGGTGCTGCCGCCGCACCCCGTTGAGCAATACGGGAATGTCTGGCCCCGATTGCGGTCGCAGAGACAGATAGATCTCATCGATCGAGCCCTGCAGCCGCAGCAGCGGAAACACATGGGTCTGGTAGAAAATGCGGCTGGCCATAGGCAAGATACGCCCAATGGTCTGCCCCGTCAGGCTAGCCCGATCCCAACCCAAAATGGCCAGCAGCGTAGCATTGACGTAGTCTAGGGTACCGTCATCACGCACCGAGAAAAAACCGCAGGGGGCTGCATCCAAGCGGGGATCAATATCCTGGGGAACTGACATAGGTACAGAGCCGAGATTTACCATGGCCTTAGCCGTTGCTAGCCGCCTCCAGATAGGTCTTGATCAGCGCAATGGTCTCGTCGGGGTGGCTCATATGAGGGCAGTGCCCCGTAGCCTGCATCAGTTGAAAGGTGCTATCGGGCAATTGCTGGTGCAGGTAGTGGCCCACCGCAAGGGGGGCGATCGCATCGTCGCTACACTGCAAAATCAGCGACGGCACCGATGCCCTGACCAGATCCTGCCGGTTGTCGCTATAGAACGTGGCCCTAGCAAAGCGAATCGCCATGGTGGGATCGGTCGAGCAAAAACTGCCCTCTAGCTCCTGGGCTAGCTCGGGGCGATCGGGGTTTTGCATCACCACAGGGGCCAAAAAACTGGCCCAGCCGATATAGTTTTTCTCCATGATGTCGATCAGATCGTCGATGTCTTGGCGTTCAAAGCCCCCCACATAGCCCTGCTCCGCGTCGTTGACATAGCAGGGCGATGGGCCGATCATCACCAAGCGCTCAAAGCGATCGGGGGCCTCAATAGCCGCCAGCAGGCCAATCATGCTGCTGACTGAATGGCCAACCAGCACCACATCTCTGAGGTCTAGGGCTTCGCACACCTCTAGCAGATCTTGGGCGTAGCCCTCTAGCTGGCTGTAGCGCCCGGCATCGTAGGCACTGAGGTCTGACTGACCCGACCCGACATAGTCAAACAAAACTAGGCGGTAGTCAGCCTCAAAGGCCGGGGCGACAAACCGCCACATGTTTTGGTCACAGCCAAAGCCATGGGCAAACACCATCGGCCTTGGCCCATGGCCCATCACCCGCACATTGTTTCGAGCTAAAACGTCCGTTACCATGTAGCCCCTAATACCCCGTGCGAGAACGCTGTACCCAGTCTCATCTCAAAATCTGTAGTTTCCCACAGGCAAAACTCTGCCCTTGGACTGGGATCAGGTTTGATGTGCAGTTTAGCGTTCCCTAAACGCCACCCAGTAGTAGAGCGACAGGCCTCTGCGCAACCTATCGTTATAAGACGTCATTGAGTGCAGCATTTCTAATCAATTTTTAGAGTGATCCATGAAAATGACCATCCGTCTGGCCCACCCTGCGGCAAGCCAGCGACATCCCCCAGCCCCTGCTCCCAAAATGGAAGCAGGAGAGACAGACAGACTCAAAGACCCTCTCTCGCTCTGAGAGAGGAATGTAGGGTGAGGGCACCCACTGGATGTTTTATCCATTGGACTACGCTAAGCTAATCGCCCCGCGATCGCTGGGGTAATTAACATTAGATTGCCCCCATTAAGTGCTGATCCAAAATCTCGCCACAACCAGCTCGGCAGGCCGAGTTCGGGCCTGAGGAATGGCTGCCTTTGACGACTAATACAAAAACCGTTCGTGGCGCATAACAGCCTCGTTTTCGAGCTGGTTATAGCTGCCGCTGGTGACTTGGTAAACCGTCAGCGAGTTGTCATTGATGTGGTACTGGTAGTTGCCGTTGATGGCGATGTAAGTCCCCTGGTTGAGCTGCACATCGGCGGTGGTGAGGGTTTCATTGCTGGCTTTATTAATGCCGATATAGCTGAGTCCCCGAGGGGTTTGGCAGAGATGAATGGTAAACGATTTGGTCTCAAAAAAGGCCTCGGGGCGGTTAGCCTCGCCGCAGGGGCCGGTGCTGATGTCTGGGTTAGTGCCGGGGGCCGGGTCAGAATCTACACCGGGGGCCGGGCTAGCCGCCTGGCCGCTAGTATCGACAAAGTCGCCGCGCACCCAGCCCTCGGCCCCCGACTGAGAAAATTTTACAAAGTACCAGCTAAAGCCGCCTTCACCCTCTGCCAGCCGCAGCAGGGTAATCTGATCGCCGCCGAGGCCGTAGCCCTTAGACTCAGACTGGGTGGTGGGCTGCGATCGCAGGTTGATCTGCGACCCGGTCGCCTGGGTCATTAGATGGGCCGTGCGGGTCGGGTTGATCGGCGTCGAGCGAAACCCCCCTTCGTCTTCAAATTCCCCCGCCGGTGCCTCTGAGCCATTGCCAGACTCAGGCGCGATCTCGCCAGCCGCCCCTGGCTCAGTAGGGGTGTCTGACACCTCAGCGCCCCGATTGCAGCCCCCCAGCAGACTGAGCGCTAACACCAGCCCCAGCCACCGTTTTGGGCTTCCCCAGACCAAACCCATACCCCACCTCCTGGCCCCAGAAATAGCCCCATATCGCCGCCCATACTAGCGCAACCTACCCGTCCCACCTCACCTTAAACAGGCGAAACAGCTCGTAGTCTTTAGTCGAGACCACCCGCCCGCCCTCGGCCTTGACCAGGGCCGGCCAGCGATCGAGGGCTTCTAGATACACTTCGGCCCCCAGGTAGGTTTCAAGAATGGCCCAGGCCTCAGCGATTTCAGCGTCGGGGTTGATGGCATCAAACAAAAACCAGCCGCCGGGCTTGAGAATTGTTTTCACCTGCTGGAGCACCTCGACCCAGTAGTCGGCGGGGTAGTAGCAGCTCACTCCGGTGGCGATCGCCATATCAAACGAGTGGGGCTCATACTCCAGCCGGTGGGCTGGCCCCTGGGTGACCCCTTTAAATAGCTTGGAGTTGAGCTGGGGGCCGCGAGCGGTGAGGGCGGCACAGGCCACTGAGCTAATTTCATGGCCGTAGAACAGGGCCTCCCACTCTCGCCAGGGATAGATCAAAAAGCTGATGCCGCAACCGATATCAAGGCAGCGATCGCGCTTGCGGGGCTTCACCGCCTGCCAAAACGGCGTCGAAATCCGCGGCGTCAGCGAACCGCCAATCCAGTCTTGAAACACCGGCATCTCTTCGACCTCGGGGGGCAAGTCAAAGGGCTGGCCGCCAAACTCCTGGTCGTAGCGGCGGGTGACCGCCTGCACCAGCGGCCCCCAGGGCGACGGGTCAACCCCGGGAAGACGACTAATTTTCGCGTTGCTCATCCCTTCAGGGCTCGGCTAAAGTTTTCGCGGTACGGCTTGCTGAGAGCCAAAAACAGGGGCCACAGCACCGTAAATTTCACCTTGCCCTCGGTGAAGTTGGTGCGGTTAAACCCAGTCCAAAACTTAAACGCCCCACCACCGTAGATACCGGCCAGCAAAAGCACTATCAATGTACTCATCGTCACTGCTCCTTTCCCCTGGGGTCACCTATGCTTCTACCATACCAATCTCGTAGTAGATCGCATGGCCATCGTCTTAACCTTAGACGGATGGCAACGAGCCATGATCCGGTTCACAGATCTCACCTGGGATAGAGATATAGATCAGTACATTTACTCTAATCTATCCTAGGACGTACCAAGGCCGGAGTAAGGTTATAGACATCCCCAACGATGTTGACTCTGGTTGGTACATCATTCTCGCCTTTGACCAGTGGTTAATCTGGGCAGAGGTGCCCCCAGTGGGAATTATTCAACAGCAGGAAGGAGACACTATGCGCGCAGTGCTGATGGCCGGTGGTTCGGGGACTCGTTTGCGGCCCTTAACCTGTGATTTGCCCAAGCCAATGGTGCCGATTCTCAATCGGCCCATTGCCGAACATATTGTTAACCTACTCAAGCGCAACGGCATTAGCGAGGTGATCGCCACCCTCTTCTATCTGCCCGACGTCATGCGCAACTACTTTGGCGACGGGCGCGACTTTGGCGTGCAGATGACCTACGCCGTCGAAGAAGACCAGCCCCTGGGCACCGCTGGCTGCGTCAAAAATATTGCCGACCTGCTCAGCGACACCTTTTTAGTGATCAGCGGCGACAGCGTGACAGATTTTGACCTCAAGGCCGCCATTGAGTTTCACCGGCAAAAAGGATCTAAGGCTACCCTGGTGCTGACCCGAGTGCCCAACCCCATTGAGTTTGGGGTGGTGATCACCGACGAAGACTGCCGCATTAAGCGCTTTCTAGAAAAGCCCTCCACCAGCGAAATTTTTTCTGACACGGTGAATACCGGCACCTATATTCTTGAGCCAGAGGTGCTCAACTACCTGCCCGATGGCGAAGAGTCTGACTTCTCTAAAGATCTCTTTCCGCTGCTGCTGGAGAAGGGCGAGCCCATGTATGGCTACGTGGCCGATGGCTACTGGTGTGATGTGGGCCATTTGGAGGCCTATCGCGAGGCCCAGTACGATGCTCTATATCGCAAAGTTGTGGTCGATTATGCATACCCCGAGACATCGCCCGGCGTTTGGATCGGCGAAAATACTCAGATAGATCCAACGGCTCAGATTCACCCGCCCGTAATGATTGGCAACAACTGCCGCATCGGTGCGCGTACCGTGATCGAGCCGGGCACCGTGATCGGCGACAACGTCACCATTGGCAACGATGCCGACCTCAAGCGGCCGATCGTTTGGAATGGGGCGATCGTCGGTGACGAAGTGCATCTGCGGGCGTGCAGCATCGCCCGAGGGGCAAGGGTCGACCGCCGTTCTCACGTGCTGGAGGGGGCGGTGATTGGCCCTCTATCTACGGTGGGCGAGGAGGCCCAAATCAGCCCTGGCGTGCGGGTCTGGCCGAGCAAGCAAATTGAGTCGGGTGCAACGTTGAACATCAACCTTATCTGGGGCAATACGGCCCAGCGCAATCTGTTTGGTCAGCGGGGGGTAGCGGGGCTGGCCAATATTGACATCACCCCCGAGTTTGCGGTCAAGCTGGGAGCCGCCTTTGGCTCAACGCTGAAGCAGGGATCCCACGTGACGGTATCGCGAGATCAGCGCACTATCTCGCGCATGGTGTCGCGATCGCTGATTGCGGGCCTCATGTCCGTCGGCGTCAACGTGCAAAACCTAGAGGCCACAGCGATTCCGGTGGCCCGCATTGTGCTGGCCCAAATGGGCGTCGCCGGGGGCATCCATGTACGGCTGCACCCCGATCGCCCCGACTATGTGCTGATCGAGTTCTTTGACGACAAGGGCATCGACATCCCCAAAGGCAAAGAGAAAAAGATCGAGGGTGCCTACTTTAAAGAAGATCTACGCCGCGCCGCCGTCCATGAGATTGGCACGGTCACCTATCCCACCAACGTGGTCTCGACTTACATTACCGCCTTTGAAAAACACCTCAATGTCGAGGCAGTCACTAACAGTCAGGCAAAGGTGGTGATTGACTACCTCTATGCCGTGTCAGGGGCGGTGCTGCCTCAGATTCTCGGCAAGTTTGACTGCGATGCGGTGGTGCTCAACGCTAGCCTGCGGCAAATGGCCCTCTCTAATGATGAGCGTGAGGTGATGCTGAGCCAGCTAGGGCAGGTGGTGCAGTCGCTGCGGGCCACCTTTGGGGCCCAGGTGTCGGCCAACGGTGAGCAGCTAATTCTCGTCGATGAAGTCGGCACCCGCATTCGCGGCGAAGTGCTGACCTCCCTGATGGCCCACATGATGCTCTGCTCTCACCCTCGGGGCACCATTGTGGTGCCCGTGCACACCTCTGGGGCGATCGAGCACATCGCCCGCCGTCACGACGGCAAGGTGATACGCACCAAGGCCAACCCCACCGCCCTGATGGAAGCCTGCCAGACCAACCCCAACGTGGTACTGGGGGGCAGTGGCGAGATGGGCTTTATTTTCCCCGAGCTACATCCTGGCTTTGACGCCATGTTCTGTATTGCTAAGCTGATTGAGATTTTGAGCCTGCAGCAGCGATCGCTCGGCCAGATCTGGTCAGACCTGCCCCGCATGGCCTACCGCATGCAGACCCTGCGCTGCCCCTGGACGGTGAAGGGTGCCCTGATGCGCTACTTGGTCGAAAATAACCCACCGGAGCGTTTAGAGCTCATCGATGGGGTTAAAATTTTGGGCGACAACCCCGACGACTGGGTGCTAGTACTGCCCGATGCCGGTGAGCCCCTGGTGCACCTCTACGGCAACAGCGAGAGCCGCGAGTGGCTCGATGAAACCATGGGCAAGTACCAAAACCACGTCCAAAACTTCATCGAGAAAGAACAGGGGATTAAGGAGACCATGCCGCTATGAACAATTGCCTGATAATGGCCGAGATCGTGCAGTCGCCCCAGCTGCGCTACACCTCCGACAACCAAACGCCCGTAGCCGAGTTTGTGGTGCAGTTTCCGGGTCTGCGGGAGGGCGACCCCTCGTCGCAGATGAAGGTGGTGGGCTGGGGCAATCTGGCCCAAGACATTCAGGCTCAATACCAGGCGGGCCAGCGGGTAATGCTCGAAGGCCGCCTGGCCATGAATGTGGTCGAGCGCCCCGAGGGCTTCAAAGAAAAGCAGGTGGAGATGACTGTATCGCGCATCTACAACGTGGGCGATCTGGGCACCATGCCCATGGCCCCGCCTGCCGCAGTGCCGCCCCCATCTGCCACCCCGAGCCCGGCGGCCTCTCGCCCCTCGGCGGCGGCTCCGATGGCGGCCCCCGCTGCGGCCCCGCCCACCGAGCCCGCCAGCTACGACGATATTCCCTTCTAGCGACCCGCCGGTAGATCCCGGCCGCCTCGGGGCACTGGGGAAGCTTCCAGGCCAGCAGATTCCAGCTTGATCCAGCGACTGGAACCACCGGAGGGCGGGCAATGCCTACCACCAGACCACGACTTCCCAGCAGTCGCCTCGGGGCTAGAATGCTGTGACACCAGGGGCTTGACTTAGCTTGCCCGTGAGCGAGAGGGTGAGAGGCAGTACAGTGGAGAGGCCGGTTGAACCCTGGCTAACCGGGCAAGCTGCTCCCCACCCGTTCATGGACCTTCTGCTCTATGCGACCGATTCGCACCTTCAATGTCACGCCGGCGCTGCCCCAGCGGCTGGAGGCGCTCCGCACTCTGGCCTACAACCTCCACTGGGACTGGGATGTGGAGATGGTCGATTTGTTTCGTCGGCTGGACAGCGACCTGTGGGAGTCGAGCCGCTACAACCCGGTGCTAATGCTGGGCACCATCAGCCAGGCGCGTCTTAACGCGATCGCTGAAGATGAAGGGTTTCTCGCTCAGATGGATCGGGCCGCCCAGCGGCTAGCAGACTATCTGCACGATCGCCCCTGGTACAAAAAGCACCGCCCCACCCCGGTGCCGGGGGAGAACTATGCCTACTTCTCTATGGAGTTTGGCCTCACCACCTGTATGCCAGTGTACTCGGGCGGTTTGGGGGTGCTGGCCGGCGACCACCTCAAGAGCGCCAGCGATCTGGGCCTGCCCCTGGTGGCGGTGGGTCTGCTCTACCAAGAGGGCTACTTTGCCCAATACCTCAATGCCGACGGTTGGCAGCAGGAATACTATCCGATCAACGACTTTTACAACATGCCCCTGCACCTAGAGCACGACGCCGAGGGCAACGAACTGCGCATCGAGGTGGAGTATCCCGGCCGGGTGGTGTACGCGCGGATCTGGCGGGTGCAGGTGGGCACGGTGCCCCTGTACCTGCTGGATACCAATATTGAGCCGAATAACCAGTACGACCAGGATATCTGCGATCGCCTCTACGGCGGCGATATCGACATGCGCATCCACCAGGAGATCATGTTGGGTATCGGCGGCATTCGCATGCTAAAAGCGCTGGGGATCGCGCCCACCGCCTACCACATGAACGAGGGCCACTCCGCCTTTATGGCCCTAGAGCGCATGCGGGTGCTGATGGATGAAGCCAGTCTGAGCTTTGCCGAGGCGCTGCAAGTGGCCCAGGCTAGCCAGATGTTTACCACCCACACCCCGGTGCCCGCCGGTATCGACCTGTTTCCACCCGACAAGGTATTGCACTACCTGGGCCACTACCGCGATCGCTTTGGCCTGGGCGAGGCCGAGTTTCTCGCCCTGGGCCGTACCCAGACGGGAGACTTTTCGGCCCCCTTTAGCATGGCGGTGCTGGCGATTAAGACCGTCACCTTTATCAACGGGGTGAGCCAGCTCCACGCCGAAGTCTCCCGCCATATGTTTAGCGATCTGTGGATGGGGCTACCCCTCCAAGAGGTGCCCATTCAGGCTATTACCAACGGGGTGCATGCCCGCAGCTGCGTCGCCAAGTCAACCCAGATACTCTACGATCGCTACCTCGGCCCCAACTGGGCTCAGGCCAGCCCAGAAGCCTCGCTGTGGCAGCGGGTGCAGACTATCCCCGACGACGAGCTGTGGCGCAACCACGAGCAATGTCGATCGCACCTGGTGATGACCGTGCGCGATCGCCTCACCCAGGGTCTAAAAGAGCGTGGTGCCTCGGCTCGCGAGCTCACCGAGGCCCAAGAATGTCTCGATCCCTTTGTGCTGACTATCGGCTTTGCCCGCCGCTTCGCCACCTACAAGCGGGCCACCCTCTTTCTCCACGACCTCGATCGCATTCGCAAGATTATCGGCGGTAGCGGTCGCCGGGTACAGTTTGTGATCGCGGGCAAGGCCCACCCCAAAGATATTCCCGGCAAAGAGCTAATTCGCAGCATTGTGCACTTTACCCGTGACGAGGGGCTGAGCAAGTCGCTGGTGTTTGTACCCAACTACGACATTCACCTGTCGCGAGACATGGTGGCGGGCTGCGACGTGTGGCTCAATACCCCCCGCCGCCCCCGCGAGGCCTCTGGCACCAGCGGCATGAAAGCGGCGATGAACGGTCTGCCCAACCTCAGCGTGCTCGACGGCTGGTGGGATGAGGCCGACTACAGTCTCACCGGCTGGCCCATCGGCCACGGCGAAAACTACGAAGACCCCGACTACCAAGACGATGTGGAGGCCAACGCCCTCTACGACATCCTCGAAAAAGAAGTGGTGCCGCTGTTCTATGAGCGCGACAAAGACGAAATCCCTCGCGGCTGGGTGGCCAAGATGAAGCAGGCGATCACCCTCAACACGCCCCAGTTCAACACGGCCCGCATGGTCAAAGACTATGCGAACCTGGGCTATTTTGCGGCCAGCGATCGCGCCCACGCCCTAGTCGCCAAAAACTACGGCCCCGGCAAAGAGCTCGCCACCTGGCAAGACCACCTCACTAACCACTGGTACGACATCCGCTTTGAACAAGTTGCCATCGCCGCCACCACCAACCTCAAGGTCAATCAGCCCTTTAAGGTGATCGCCACCCTGCGCCTCGGCGAACTGACCCCCGACGACGTTGAAGTCGAGCTCTACCAGGGCACCGTCTCGGTAGATGGCGAAATTCACGCGGGCACCGCTATCCCCATGACCTACCGGGGGCAAGACGACCAAGACCGCAGCCTCTATACCCTAGAAATGCAGTACACTGCCAGCGGCTTGCAGGGGCTTTCTTTGCGGCTACTGCCCCGACACCAGTATCTCAATAGCCCCTACGACCCTAAACTGGTGCTCTGGGCCAACCCCGACTCGGTGCAAATTGTGTCGGGAGAACTGTCCCCTGCGATCGCCCTCTAGCGTCAACCGTTAGGGGCAATGGAGATTTGTATGACCTCAGTGCAGGTTTCGTCGAATGCGTCGCGCTACGGCCAAGATATTGCCCTGCGCCAGTTTGAGCTGGTTGCCGATGAGCCAATTACCGTGGGCGGCAACGATCGGGGGCCAACTCCCACCGAGCTGCTGCTGGCCGGGCTGGGCAGCTGCAAGGCGATCACCATCAAAATGTATGCCGAGCGCAAGGGCTGGCCGGTCGAGAATGTCTACGTGGCGGCGGAGCTGCAAACCGTAGACAAACAGTCGGTGATTGCGGTCTACCTCACTCTGGTAGGCGACTTGACGGAAACACAGCGGCAGCGCCTGCAGGACATCGGCGATCGCTGCCCCGTTCACCGCCTGCTCAGCGGCACCACCGCCATTCAGACCGTGCTGACCCCCAGGGCCAGTTCCCCACCAGAGTAGCGATCGCCCCAGCATAGGCCAGCGCGGTTAGCCTAGCGGCAGAGCTGCTGGGGCAGACGCTCCATAGTGCGCTCAAAGATGGCGGCATCGCCCATGGCCCGCGCCACAATCAGCGCGCCCTGAATAGCGATCATGGCCTCTTCGCTGCGCTCCTGAGCCAAGGATGCTGCCATGCCGCCCTGGGTCAAAACGGCGGCGATCGCCCCCATCCACCGCCTGAGCATGGCCTGCACCTGGAGTTGAAAGTCGTCTTTGGCAGAACCCAGCATGAGGGATGCGAGTATACAGGGCTTTTCGCCGTGGCTGTAGGACTCACGAATGCGATCGCCCATGCGCCCCAGCCGAGTCAAGACATCGCCTTCTCCCTCTAGCGCTGCCAAGGCCGTCTCTTGCAGCCACTGGTCGAGGGTATCTAACACTGTCGTCACCATGTCATCTTTACCGCCGGGAAAGTGGTGGTAAAGACTGGCTTTGCCCAAGCCCGTTGCCTGCGAGATTTTCGACAGACTGACTCCGTCGTAGCCGTACTGCCGAAATAGATCGAGCAGAGACGGCACGTAGGCTTGTTTAGACATCGCCGCGCATCACCTAAAACGTTTTTTACCTATTGACATCATACCGAACGATCAGTACAGTAGCTGTGTACCGAACGTTCGGTACTGAGTCTATAGAGGTATGTTATGGGGTCTAATAGTTCAGCCCTGGGCAATGATATGCTCCCAGCCTGCGAGGGCTGGAGCACCTGGCAAGACTTTAAGGCCGCTCAGCAACAGATGGTGGTGCCCGCAGGCACCGCTGCTCATATCCCCGTCACAATTCGGTATATCGATAGGGGTGAAGCTCGGCAAGGCACCATTTTGCTGATGCACGGCATTCCCACCTGGGGTTATCTCTATCACGCGGTCATACCGCCCCTGGTTGAGGCGGGCTATCGGGTGTTGGCCCCAGACTTTCTCGGCCACGGCTGGTCCGATCGCCGCGATCGCTTTGATCGATCGTTTCAAACTCAGGCGCACATGATTGTGGCCTTACTGTCTGCCCTGGGCCTAGATCGGGTCGATGTGGTGGGCCACGACACGGGCGGGGCGGTGGCGCTGATTCTGGCGATCGAGCATGCCCAGGTGGTGAACCGTCTAGTCATCACTAACGCAGTCTGCTACGACCGTTTTGACGACGACATGCTCGACTTTGGCCATCCGCTGCGATGGCAGCCTCGCTCGGTGGACGATCTCGTTCAAGCCCTGGAAGACAGCCTGGCGGCGGGGCTCTCCAATGCACTGCGGCTGACCCCAGAGTTTCGCGCTGGCATCATTGCCCCCTGGGCCAGCGAGGAAGGAAAGTTGAGTCTGCTGCGCAATGCGTCGGCCCTCAACACTAACCAAACCATGGCGTTAGTCGATCGCCACGGCGCGATCGCAGCCCCAACCCTAGTGCTGTGGGGGATGGATGACCCCTGGCAAAAAGCAGCGGATGGCCAACAGCTGGCCAGCGAAATTCCTGGCGCTCGGTTTCAGCCCATTGAAGGCGCATCCCACTGGATACAGCAGGATGCCCCAGACCAATTTTCGGCAGCGCTACTTGATTTTTTTACCCAGACCTAAGCCCTGTCCCCAGGCATTTCCTTTGACTAATTCCTTAATTTAGCGAGTAGAAACCCATGATTAAGCTCTACGGTCACGACGTCTCTGGCAATAGCTACAAAGTCCGTCTTTTTCTAGAATTACTCGGCCTCGACTACGAATGGGTCAAGGTGGATTTGATGAAGGGCGAGCACAAAGCGCCCGACTTTCTTGCCCTCAACGCCTTTGGTCAGGTGCCCGTGCTCGTCGATGGTGAGGTTACCCTGGCCGATGCCCAGGCGATTTTGGTTTACCTGGCCCGGCAGTATGGTGGCGATACCTGGTTGCCTACTGAGGCGCTGCCCCTAGCCCAGGTAGTGCGCTGGCTCTCAACCGCTGCCGGAGAAGTGCGCCAGGGGCCAGAAAATGCGCGGCTTTTCCATCTGTTTGGGATGGCTAATATCAACATCGAGCGATCGCACCAAAAAGCCGCACACATTCTTACCCAGCTCGACCAGCACCTCAGCGCCCGCCCCTGGCTAGAGTGCGATCGCCCCACCATTGCCGATATAGCGGTATTTCCCTACGTAGCCCTGGCCCGCGACGGCAAAATTGACCTCGATGCCTACCCCAACGTGCTGGCCTGGATCGATCGCATCAAGCAGCTCCCCGGCTTTATGCCGATGGCAGGCATCTAGACCACATTGACCACACTGTAGGGGCAAACGGTTGTTTGCCCCTCAGCCCTAATCAGCAGGAGCATACCCATGGCAAATCTTGGCTGGCCCTACGAACAGTCCCCCTTTCACCCTGGAGAACGGGCAATTCAGGCGCGGCTGGGGGTGCAAGAGCAAATCGATCGCCAGGGACGGCGGATCATTCGCGATTATTTGCCCGAGCAGCACCGCCAGTTTTTTGCCCAACTCTCTTACTTGCTGGTGGGTACGGTAGATAGCCAGGGCCAGCCCTGGGCCTCTATTTTGGTGGGGGCACCGGGGTTTATCACCTCCCCCGATGAGCACAATCTGCACATCGCCACACAGCCTCTCTGGGGCGACCCGCTGCACCACAATCTGGTAGCCGGAGCCGACATTGGCCTGCTGGGCATTGAGCTGCACAGCCGCCGCCGCAACCGCCTAAATGGCACCCTAGCGGCCAGCCATCCCCAAGGATTAACGGTGGCGGTGGGCCAGAGCTTTGGCAACTGCCCCCAGTACATTCAGGCGCGGCGGTTTGACTGGCGCGCCTTTGACCCGGCAGCACCTAAGCCGGTACATTCCCTAACGACCCTAGGGGCATGCGAAAGCGCGATCATTGCCGCTGCAGATACCTTCTTCATTGCTACGGCCTACCAGGCTGAGTCAGCGGTCAGCGGAGTGGATGTGTCGCACCGGGGCGGCAAACCGGGCTTTGTGCGAATTGACGATGCCAACACGCTCACCATTCCCGATTTTTCAGGCAACTTATACTTCAACACCTTTGGCAATCTAGAACTCAACCCTCGCGCTGGACTGATCTTCATCGATTTTGACCGGGGCGATTTGCTCTACCTCACCGGCACCGCCGAAGTTATTTGGGATGATCCCGCAATTTTGGCTTACGCAGGAGCCGAGCGTCTGCTGCGTTTCTCGCTCAACCAGGGCTACCGGGTTGCAGGCAGCCTGCCCCTCACCGGGTCAGCCCCAGAGTTTTCGCCGTTTTTAGCTGACACCGGTCCCTGGCAAAATCCTGAATAATGGAATAGGGAAAGCCCCATTGAGGGCAAACCTGATTAAAGGAAAATACATTTCAGGGCAAACACCGTTTCAGGGCGAACACCGTTCGCCCCTACCCATCCACCCATCTCCCCATTCACCCCACCCCCTATGCAACTCCACGCCGATTTCACCCAGCGCGTCGTTCTCACCACCCCCGCTCTGCCCTGGGTAGACTCGCCCATGCCCGGTGTTCACCGCCGCCTGCTCGATCGCGTCGGTGACGAAGTGGCCCGCGCTACCTCTCTGGTGCGCTATGCCCCCGGCAGTGCCTTTTCGCCCCATACCCACGGCGGCGGTGAAGAATTCTTTGTGCTCGAAGGGGTGTTTTCTGACGAACACGGCGACTATCCGGCGGGCACCTACGTGCGCAACCCGGTCGGTTCGACCCATACGCCATCGAGCCAGCCGGGCTGCACTATCTTGGTCAAGCTGTGGCAAATGCACCCCGACGACCAGACTCGGGTAGTGGTCGATACAACCACCGCACCCTGGCACCCCGGCCTAGTGGAAGGCTTGCAGGTAATGCCGCTGCACGCCTACGGCACCGAGAATGTTGCTCTAGTGAAGTGGGCACCAAACACCCAGTTTCAGCCCCACACCCACTGGGGTGGCGAAGAGATCTTTGTGTTAGAAGGCGTGTTTTCCGATGAGCACGGCGACTACCCGGCGGGCACCTGGCTGCGCAGCCCCCACGGCAGCCGCCACAATCCGTTTAGCCGCGAGGGCTGCACGATCTATGTAAAAACGGGGCATTTGGTCGGGGCCGAAGCGCTCAGCCCCGCTTGAAGAATTAAGGTAATGCGTCGATCGCTTTTGGCTGCTTCTTTAGGGTTCAATCCCTTATCTTAGATCTAAGGTTATAGTCAGGCTATGCAATGAGCGTCATTATTTCAGATAAAGTTTTGTAATCGCTTCAAATGACGGAAGCAGAATTGCAGCAGGAAATTACCGTTCTGTTCTTTCAGCAAGAGCGCTTTACGCTAGGGCAGGCAAGCCGATTTGCGGGTATGAATCAGCTTGCTTTTCAACACTTGCTTGCTGATCGCAAAATTCCGCTCCACTATGGCATTACTGAACTGTATGAGGATGTGAAAAGCCTGGAAGAAAACAACTGGCAATGATTGTTGTCAGCGACACTTCGCCCCTCACCAACCTAGCTGCGATCGCCCCAGCGATCGCCCTGTTTGGCGTCAAGTAGGGTGGGCACCGCCCACCACGCCATCAATTCACCCACCATCACCCTCTTCCCCTCAAACTCAAGGGTATTTCAGCTTTAACGGCGATCGCAGCCCGGCGCAGGCGTTTTACGTTGTCGGGTTCTGCAAAGATGGGTCTGCGATTGAAGGTGACCAGGGTGAGAAAGATTGCTCCGCCAGGAGTGTAGGCGCGTCGATAATTGGACATCTGGGGGTAGGTGCAAATACTCTAAGACAGTGTTCCCGATGGGTTGGTGATGGCTGAGTGGAAAGGTGGGCAGTGCCCACCCTACGGTGCTATAAGAGTACTAGCTAACATAGACAACTTTCAAACCTGCTCAATCTAGTATTAACAGAAAAAATATAGTCAGGATACTAAAAAATGACAACTCCAACCTCAGACGATCAGACAACTCGCTTGAAAGCCATAGTTGAAAGTTTTCTGGAGCGACCCGAAATCTCCTCGTACAGTGAAGCCAGGAAGTTAATAGAAGAGATATACTATCAATCGAAGAAAGAAGCACAAAACATTTCTTCTGGGTCTTGGCATTCCGAAGAGATCGCTGGCGAAGAACATAGTGCCAATAAGACAAAAGTCATGCAAGAACTCAAATATTTTCTGGCAAAGCCTAGTTCTAACGAAAGAGCTAACTTTCTTTTAAAACAGCTACATCTTTTTGTAAATAAAATAATAAACTATCAACGCATCCAATCAAAACCAATAGAATTCTAGGGGATATATGCCTCAACTGTTGAGTGATATAAGCACTATTTATTCTGATCACGAGGTGATAAAAACAAGCAAAGTCTGATAGCGTGCTGGCGTAGATGTGACTTTAGGGTATTGATATAGCAATCCTTTGTGAATCATGAAAATTCGTAGTTCAGCGTCTCGCCTGCACGAGCAAAATGCCCGTCCTACCTTTATAAATTAATTCGAATTGCTATATGGCTCGAAAGTTATACCTGAAAGATCATTTAATTGTACCCTTTGGAAGACCAAAATGGGAAATCGAAAATATTAGAATTTCGAAAGTGACTCCTAACGGAACATATTTAGAAGGCAAGATTCCCTTCGCTTATATTGACAAGAATGCAGGCAAGGCTTTGCAAATTGCCGATTTTTGGGATGTTGTGCCGGACAATTTCGTAGGCTCGTTTAAAAGAGTTAGTCCGCATTTCGACAGAAGTGAATACGATTTTGATGATATTTCTAATAATGCAGCTAGAGAATTTGGCCACAGATTTCAGATAATTTATACTTACCTAAAAACCCGTTGCGAATTAGGCTCTAATTACGAAAGTAAATTTTTAGATATATATTTCGACTATTGGTCTGACAAAGCTTGGGAGCATGGCCCCTCTGTTTTTTCATTGCAGGAACAATTGCGTCCTTTACTTCCTTTGCCACAAGCGCATCTTTATATAGATGATATTCTAGTGTGTAAAACACATATGCAAAAGGTAGACTTTGCTTTTTGGACTGGGCAAAGAATGATTGCAATCGAAATTGACTCAGATAATAAGTTGTTGCCCGATGTAATTCGTAGAGATAGGCGTTATCGTGATTCTGGCATTGAGGTCATACACATATTAAACAGCGAAATAGAGAAATTTATGACATCAATCATGAACATTCTGCCCCAGGAGCTAAATAGTCCAAATTTTTTACAAACACTGCCTAGCAGATCCCCATATATTAGCGGGTTTGATGATGATTCCGATTACATTTGATGTGTCACTATAGACGGATCAGCGTAGCCTTAATTCACATTAATTTGGCTTAATTTAAACTTAAATGCTAAAGCTCCTCGAGAAGAGAAGATACGAAGCTTTTATTTTTACTCAGGGTTATACTCTTGTTCAATAATACTTCGAGCAATCAATCTCTAAATCCAAGGAAACCTATCTAGAACAACTTATAGATATTTATTTTTCTTGAAAAAACCAAAACTGAACTTCACAAAATAATTCTTTAGCCAAAGTTTCAATAATGCAGTAATATTGAACTATATAGGCGGGCGCGTTCTATTATTTTTCTGCAGGGGGGATGAATAAAGATGAGCGAAATTCAAGAACAGATCGAGGCAGCTGCTCAAGAACTTGCCTATACATATAACAGGATGAAATATGGGCTTGGGAGTACAGAACGTCATTCTGGAAGGGAATTTACGAATATTCTGCTTAAATCAGAAAAACATTTCCAAGAACCTTATCGAACTCAAATGAGAGAGCGGTTCCAGGTGTTAGTTGGCTTAAGTGGGGACAGAGGTCGTGCAGATGACAAGTTTCTTCGCGACTTTCCGGGCTAACTAAGGCACTGCCCGCCACCCCATTTACTCACCCACCACCAACCCCTCCCCCTCAAACTCAACCGCTGCCTCCTTCCCTCCGCACCGGCATCCCCAATCCCCTCCATAAAACCCATCCCCAACAAACCGCCGAAAACTCGAAAACTCCCACTGATGGGGGCACTCCACCAACCCATGCTTCACCGGGTTGTAGTGCAAATAATTGATGTGCCCCACCCAATTACCCTCATCGCGAATGGTGTGCTCCCAAAATCGTCGTTGCCATACGTCGCTTTCCCGTTGCCGTTGGCGAGACATACAAACATCTTGCGGTAGCGCACAACTTCCCTTCAGCGATCGCGTAAACAACACCTTTAGCCGTCCGACCCGCTTTGAGTAATCATCATCGTCCTGGGGCAAAGACCACACAAAATGAATGTGGTCGGGCAGCAAAACGGCGGCGGTAACCTCGAAGGGCATGAACGGAAATTAAACATAGCGGTGAAGGTAAGCTAAGATCTGCGCTTACTGCATAAGCCATATCCCTATGGTCACTGTTCCTCTCCCCGATGCTCAGTTAATGACCTTTGCTGAGTTCATTGACTGGAAACCCGACAACCGCCGGTACGAACTTCACCACGGCACCCCGATTGAAATGCAACCCACTGGCGACCACGAGGAGATTATTTCCTTCTTAAACTCGGTGTTTGTGCTAGAAGTGCATCGGCTACAGCAGCCCTTTATGCTGCCCAAGCAAGCCCTCGTCAAACTGCCCGGTGAAGATACCGCCTACCTGCCCGATGTCTTGCTGCTCAACCGCGACGCCCTACCCCAGGAATCCCTTTGGAAAAAGGCTTCAACCGTCACGCTAGGCGCTTCAGTACCGCTGGTTATAGAAGTCGTGAGCACCAACTGGCGCGATGACTACGGCAAAAAGCTGGTTGACTACGAAAGCCTAGGCATTGCCGAATATTGGATTGTCGATTACCTGGGTCTGGGCGGTCGCCGCTACATTGGCAACCCCAAGCGACCTACCCTGTCCATCTATCGCCTGGTCGAAGATGAGTACCAGGTCAGCCAGTTTCGCGGCAATGAACCCATTCACTCTGAGCTGTTCCCAGACCTAGTGCTAACGGCTGAGGCCATCTTTCAGGCTGGCCAGTAGAGCTGCCCTACAACTCAATCACGGTATTACGGGTCGGTTACAGGGACAGCAATCCCAAAAATCGGCTGACTATAATGGGCTCTAGGTGGCGGCTGTGCGCCGATCTCAGGTTTGCGGCCCCCGACCATTAGCCTCTTCAGAGACACACCATGGCACGAGCAAAAACTGGAACAGCCTACTTGCTCTGGGCGCTAGGGATTTTTGGTGTCTGCGGGTTGCATCGGTTTTATGCCGGGCAGATTGTGTGGGGTATCGTCTACCTATGTACCTTTGGATTGTTTGGCATCGGCCAACTCATCGATCTGGTGCTGGTACCCGGCATGGTCAAAGACCGCAACGATCAACTGCGGCGCAAGTACCTGGCCGAGTGGAGCGAGGATGGCCTGGCGATGCCGGTGCCCATAGACCAAAAGTTGGTCACGGCCCAGGCGGTTGCCCAACCCCAAGCAGACCCGATGCAACTGCTGCTAAAGGCAGCCCACGCCAACGGGGGCAAGCTCTCTAAGGCCCAGGTGGCCATGCACACGGGGCTAAGCCCAGAGCGGGTAGAGGCCCTAATTCAGGCTGCTCTGCACAGCGGCTATGCCGATGTCACCAACGATCCAGATTCTGGAGCAGTGCGCTACGTGTTTGATGTATAGCGAAGGCAATGGGTCAAAGACCGGCACAGAGGTGTCAACGGGCATTTTCCATCCCCAATCTTACTGAGCCTTCAACCAGGCGAGGCACTTCTGCATCTGCTAGACGGTGGGCTTTGTCAGCATGGTGGCGGCGATCGCGGCCAGACAGCCCCTACTCAAAGTAGGTGGCCAGTTCCTCCATTGATTTAACCTGCTCAGGCCTCGAGTGCCAGCAGTGGCAGCAAAAGGCGTAGAGCTGGTGCAACCCACAAACCAGGCCAGATGATCGGGCACGGTTGTCGTACAGCAGCACTGTATAGCCTTGGGTGTACTCCAGCACCAGAATGACCATCAGCTCGGACGCTAGCTCAACCGAGTCATACCGAATCCGAATTCCATACCCCCGATTCCTAGCCGGTTAACCTGTAGGGGCGAACCGCTGTTCGCCCTGCTAAATCGGGGGTAAACGAGCAGGATTTAGTATCAGTACCTTAGAGCGGCATCTCAATGGCGGCTGTATTACGACCAATGTCGTTGGCGCATTCTCTACGCCAACAGACAAACTGCTGATAGAACTGCTGGTAATCAGCCACCTCATCCTAGTAGGTGAGGTAGCGCACACCGCCCAAGGCCTCGAGCCGCTTGACTAGCGGAACATACTGCTGACAGAACTCTCTTCGTGGATACGCCAGATCGCCTCGCCCAACAGGTTGGCCATCGACAGCACCGTCAGTTGCTCAAACTGACGAGCCGCCGTCATGGGAATGGTGTTGGTAACAATCACCTCCTCAAACAGCCCGGCAGACAGACGCTCTACCGCCGGGGGCGAGAACACCGCATGGGTGGCACAGGCATAGACTTGGCGGGCTCCCTCTTTTTTGAGCAGGCGAGCTCCCTCGCAGATGGTGCCCGCCGTGTCGATCATGTCATCGACTAGCACGGCAGTTTTGCCCCGCACATCGCCCACTACATTCATTACCTCGGCCACGTTGTGAGCCTGGCGGCGCTTGTCGATGATGGCCAGGGGCGCATCGTTAAGCTTTTTAGCAAAGGCGCGGGCGCGGGCTACTCCACCCACGTCAGGAGAAACCACCACCAAATCTTCGAGATTTTTGCTAGAGATGTAGTCGATCAGCACCGGGGTGCCGTAGACATGGTCGCAGGGAATGTCAAAATAGCCCTGAATCTGGGCTGAGTGCAGGTCGATGGCCAACACCCGGCTGGCTCCGGCTTTGGTCATCAAGTTAGCCACCAGTTTAGCGGTAATTGACTCGCGTCCGGCGGTTTTGCGATCGGCCCGGGCATAGCCATAGTAAGGAATAACAGCAGTAATCTGCCGCGCCGAGGCTCGGCGGCAGGCATCGATCATGATCAGTAGCTCCATCAGGTGATCATTCACCGGATAGCAGGTGGGCTGAATTAAATAGACATCACAGCCCCGAATTGACTCTTGGATCTGAATGTAGACCTCGCCGTCAGCAAAGCGCTTGCGCACCATAGGGCCAAGATCTAAACCCAGGTACCGCGCGACTTCTCGCGCCAGATCGACGTTGGCCGACCCCGAAAATAGCTTGAGGCGATTGTTTTCTCCGAAATGAGTCAGCGACGGAGTTTGAATCGGCAACGTTGCAGAACGGATCACAGCAAGCCCCTTGAGCATGTTCACCTAGGAAATCCTAGCACTCCAACCAGAAAAGCTTTTGAGCATTTATCCTTAAAAACTTTATCTAGAGATAGAAAGAAAACATGAAGGAAGCCGTGCATCCCCGATCTCAGCCGTTCTCGCCGGGGGCGATCAGCGTCAGGGGCCAACCGAGGTCAGGGGCTGGTCGGCGATCGGCTAATGGGTTGTCATGTCAAGGATAGGGGTGTTTTCGAGCAGCTTTTTAGCGGCAGCAAGGGCCCGATCTGACTCAATTTGGTTCATAAATGTCGAGTAGGTTAGCAGCGCCAGCAAATATCGAGGATCGCTCACCCAGGGGGGCACAAATCTGGGTGGCTGACACAGCCCCGCCGCTGTCAGTTCGGCCAGGGCAGGCAGGTCGTAGATATCGAGCTTGCCGCAAAACAGCAGCCGTAGGCAGTCGGCCCGCCCGGCACTAAACATAGCGCGAATGGCGGTGCTGACCTGCAGCAGCCCGTAGAGGTAGACCACATCTTTAGTGAAGGGAGCCCCACCAGTCAGCACCCCACCGCGAAAGACTCGACGGGTGCTCTCAAAAGCCTGATCAGGGCTATCGGTGCGCTCTAGAAAATATTGGTAGACCTGCAAAAAATCGGCCCCCTCCACCGCCATTTGAATGGCAAAAACGCGATTGGCCAAGCGCTGAAACCGATTGAGCTCGATAGTGCCACTGACGATTTCGGCGAAGACAGCCAGCCCCTCCTGGGTGCGGGTGGTGCCAGGGTGCCCCGCCCCCAGAATGGGCAGGCGAGCCTGGGCCTGGCCGTTGAGGGAGGTGGCGACATGGATGTGGGCTTCGTGGTGCAGCAGCTGGGCAGCATCGCGATCGGTAAAGCGGGCGTCTCGGCGCAGGCGAATGCGGCTTGCCGAGGCTAGGGCGTTGGCTGAGAGGGTATCAACCACCTCGATCGCAGGGGCAGCCGCTCCAAAATGCTGCTGGACGGCGATCGCAATCTCCCCAGCCACAACCTCAGCGCTGTGAAACTCCGGCGGCGAGATGTCGAGCTTGATGTGGTCGAGCTGCTGAATGGTGGACTGAATCTGCCGGGCCAGATCTAGCGGCGTTTCGGTGTCAAACCGCATCGGCGAGGTGGGTTCACCATAAGCCTGGCGGGAGTACTCAAAAAAAACAGGGGTGCTAACACCAGCCAGCATCCTAGCGCCGGTCTCTAAGGCACTGGCCTGCCGTTCTAGCCAGCCGTCGATCGCTGAGCCAGCAAAGATATTACGCCGCGCCGTGTAGACCAGGTCGAGCACCGGCTTAGGGTCAAAGGTCGGGTACTCCACTTGGGGCAGCTCTGTGGCACCCCGAGCAAAGAAGTTGGCTTTTACTTCGTCATTCCAGCCAATGACCTTGAGAATTTTGATGGGTTTTGCCGCCTGGTACAGGCATTGGGCAACGGTGGTAATGCGCTCTTGTTCTGCGGTGTCGAAGGTAGCAACCATTGGGTAGCCAGGGGCAATAGAGATAGTATCAGTCTATCGGTACGGGTAGGCCGATACTATCCCAGGATGAAAATCTACCGCACCACATGGTTTAGGTAATCCCAAATCCTATCTGCATGCCCCCAATACCGCGTAGGTGCGGCGACAAGATATCAGTGGGCTAGGTATAGATGACGATCCAAAAGTGGATTGCTAGCGGTGCAACTACTCTAAGCCGCTGCGTTTAGAGCACTCTTGGCCTCGGCTTCTTCCACATGGGTGGCGGCCAGCAGCGCGCTGAGATTGTTGAGCAGATAGTTGCTCTGGCTGAGCGATCGCACTGCCCCTGCGGCAAATGTCTGGCGAGTGTTCTCAAACTCGGCAATCAAACCATCACGATCGCGCTGTTTGACCAGCTCTGCCAGTTGGGCAAAGGTGTCGACTAGCTGTTCGATCGCCTCACACCGATCTGGCGACGCCAGCAAAATATCGACGTAGAGGCCAGCATCCTGGGCCACTAAGCGGCTAATGGTCGTCATCTCCATGCGGTAGAGCGGGCTAGCAAACTCAAAGCTGCGTTCAATATCAATGCCTGCTTTGGCAAAAAACGTGCCCAAGCTAAAGTTTGAAAAAAAGCGAATCGCCTGAACCGCCACCATCATGGCATCGTGCTCGTCAGCAGAGCACGAAATCAGCGTGCCGCCATCTATCTCAATAAGATCGAGTAGCCACTGGCAGCGGGGCTGATAGCGACCTGGACAAACCACAAATTTTTGCCCTAAAAACGACGCTCCCCCCGGTCCAAACATGGGGTGCAAACCCACAACCGGCCCCGCGTGGGCCGCCAGCATCGCCGCCATGATCTCGGTTTTAGTGCTGGCAATATCAGCCAACACCGTCTGGGCAGAAAGATAAGGCCCTACTCGTTGAATTACCGGCACCATGTACTTCAAGGGCACCGCCACAATCACCAGATCAGCCTGACCCAACAGCCCATCGGCTCTATCCCAATCGTCGTGCTCTAGAATGCTGACCCGGTGCCCCAGAGCAGTCAGTCGCTCCACAAAGATCGCCCCCATGGCCCCCCGGCCCCCCACCACCGTAATGCGGCGGACTCTGTGAGCAGATTGGGTGACCGGAGCCGGAGCCTGGGCGAGGGCCGCCATACAGTGCACCAGCACAGACTGCCAAGCCAGTTCCGGTAAATTAGCCTCCTTTAATAAGGGCTGAACCATCGCCAGCTGGCTGTCAAGGGTAGGCGTTTCTCCACTGCCTAAGAGAGCAATCCGCCGACGTAGCAGGTGAATAATCTCTTGATCCAGAGACTGAAGCGCATTTAGTTTAGCCATTATTAACCCTCCCGTGGACTAAAAAGTTGCAGGCGAATAACCTGGACGATCGCCCTTCGTCTTTGGACTTGACCGACCCTCCCCGATGGTGGCTCAGTCAAATTACTCACCAGGGCTGAGCCCTAAAGATTTCCGCGTAGGGCCTGCTCGCGCTCTAAGGCAATAAACAGGTGCTTAAAGTTACCTGCGCCAAACCCCCGTGATCCATGTCGCTCAATAATTTCAAAAAACAGAGTGGGGCGATCGCCCACGGGCTTCGTAAACAGCTGTAACAAATAGCCGTCCTCATCGCGATCGATGAGAATTCCCAACTCAGCCAGCTGCTCAACCGGCACATCAATTTCGTGAATCCAGCTGTCTAGATACTCATAGTAGGTCTTTGGAATCGGCAAAAACTCAACGCCAGCCCGCTTCAGACAGGTCACCGTCTTCACGATATCGGTGGTGGCTAGGCCAATATGCTGAATGCCAGGCCCGTAGTGGGCATCTAGATATTCATCAATTTGCGATCGCCGCAGGCCGTCCGCTGGTTCATTGATGTTAAAAATCACCTTACTGCCGCTCTGCATCACCTTAGACATCAGTGCAGAGTATTCGGTTGAGATCGTTTGATCATCAAAATGCATCCGCAGATCAAAGCCCAAGGCATTCTTAAAGAACTGGCTCCAGATGTCCATGGCGCCACGCTCCACATTGCCTACCACATGGTCAACCTGGCTCAGCCCAAACCCTTCTCCAGGGCTTTGGGCACGGGGCACGAAACCCGGAGCAAAATTGCCATCATAGCTGCTGCGATCGACAAACTTGATCAAGACATCGCCCAGAGAGCGAATAGCCGCATAGCGAAACTCTCCATAGTCATCGGTTTGCTGAGTAGGCGGAATGGCCCCTACCGCCCCGTGCTGCACAGCGTAATGGTAAGCCGCTGCCGCATCGGGCACCGCCATTGCCACCACCGCGATGGTGTCTCCGTGCCTAGCGACACTCTGCGCAATCGGATGCTCCGCCACCATAGCCGAACTGACTACAAACCGAATCTCTCCCTGCTCTAATACATAGGAGGTAGTCTTCCGTTCAGCGGTTTCTAATCCACGGTAGGCTGTTTGAGTGAACCCAAAGCAGGTGGTGTAGAAGTAAGCGGCCTGTTTGGCATTTCCCACAAAAAATTCTAAGTGGTCAATCGCTAAAATTGGACAAACGCGACTTAACATAGCTTCTCCAGAACTGAGCTGAGTCAAACTAAAAATATAAAAACGTATGCTAAGTAAAAACACTTAGCTCAAGTCGAGCCTCCCGAACAACCGCTCTGATGCATCAGTACATCTAACGAACTTAACCGAAGGTAGCCGCAGCAGCTAGCAGGCGGCAAGCCTCAACATGGAGTTTTCATCAAATATCAGCTCTTTATGAAAAAACTCCTTCCGCAGGGTTCCTGACAAAGATTCCATTAACCTACGGAAAAATAGTAGAGACAGGTTAGCGCTATGAGCTAACCTTAGATGTCAAGTTTTTAACAGAACAAGTAAGAACAGTTTTACTACAGCGATCCGACGCAATTGTCGAAGCATAAAGACTCCGGAAAGCCTTGTCTTCCCACGATATCTATTTCATAAATCAATATAGACTTGCCATGCAGCCTTTTCACATAGGCAAATTATTGGTAGCCTAGAAAACTTTTTTGAGCCTCATGATGAATGACCTAAATAGCCAAAACAGCGGCTGATATCTATCGCCCTCGTTTGCATGTCCAATAAATCTCAAGATCGTCGTCTCAGCAAGAATCCTTTGTTTTACAGGGGTCTCAGGCGTTTCCTACACCACTAAGAAGCAGATCTAGATTCCTAATCTAGAAATTGCTATATGTTGGTCGGCACGCCATACCGAGATATTTTCACAGTGGTTTAGCAAGGCAGCCATGGCACCCCCCGATTTTCAGCCCCTGTGAGCTAGCGCGCTGCCGTTATGCCGCCCACCATCAACAAGATTGAGGAGCTTGAAATCGTGAGTCTTGAACTTTCTTCAACACCATCTGATAGGCAAAGTTATGTAGTCAGTAAATCTCAGCAGGGGCCAAGCCTGCCGCCACAGCCCCCTCTCAACGCCACAGTCCCTCTCAACGCTACAGTCATGACCGATGAACGGGTAAATCTGCCACTTCCCTACGATTTTCCGCGCCGCCCCCAGGCCACCCGGCAGTATCAGACCGTCACGGTTGAGTTTTCCCCGCTTCTACTGGGGTTGGTTGAGCAACACGCCTCCTCTGGGTGGCCAACTCCCGATAGCCTACTGTTGTCCGCCTTTGCTGCATTGCTTTATCGCTATACGCAGGAGGATTTGATCACCGTCGACTGCACCCTCCTCAACCAGCAGCAGGTCGCCACTTCCAAAACAACAGTCTCTGCGGCCCTCCTGATGGAAGATGCTCCATCCACTCGCGGTCTCATTGATCAGGCCGCAGCTCTGCTCACCAGCGCTAGCCATGGATCGTTAGCAGTACCAACAGCTCTTTGCTCATCGGTGGCCTTTACCTATCTCGATCATGCGATCGCCCCAGACGCCCCCGACCTAGCTGAGTCTGAGATGACTGCATCTAAGTCATGGGGCCTCACACCCCCTCCCCGCTCACTAGCGCAACCCTATGCCGACCTTCATCTGCTAGTGTGCCAGGATGGTCAGCACCTCCAGGGTTGCTTGGAGTACGATCCAAATCTGTTTCGGGCAAGCACCATTGAGCGCATGGCTGGTCACCTAAATCAAGTCATTGCAAACTGCATAGGGGATCTCGACATGCCAATTACGGCCTTACCCTTACTGACCCAAGCAGAAGAGCAACAGTTTAAAGAACAATGGGGCAGCCAACCAGCTAGTTACCCTCGACAACCCATTTTCCACGCTATTGAGCGTCACGCCCTTGAGCATCCTAACCAGGTAGCCATTCGGTTCCAAGACCAGCACTTAAGCTACGGAGACCTAAATCAGCAGGCCAACCAACTTGCCCATTACCTTACCCAAATAGGTATTAAGCCTGGGGTTAACGTAGCCTCGTGTCTAGAGCCGTCTCTGCAAGTACTAGTCGGTATTTTAGCCATTTTTAAAGTTGGCGGGGTTTACATTCCCCTAGACCCTAGCCACCCTGCTGAGCGGTTAGCCGTCATGCTAGACGATACCCGGCCACCCCTAGTGCTGACCCAGTCGCACTTGACCTCGGTACTACCGCCAGTGAACGGGAACATTGTTTGCCTAGATACTGACTGGCCCATCATTGCTCAGCAGCCAGACCACAACCCCAGCTGTCCCATCGATATTGACCAAACGGCTTACATCATCTATACCTCAGGCACTACGGGCAAACCCAAAGGAGTAATGACCAGCCACGCCAATTTAATCAACTACATCTGGGCTGCCCAAGAAAGATATCGGTTTACTGCCGAAGATATCATGCCGGCTATGGCCCGATTTACGTTTAGTATCACCATGTTTGAGCTGTGGTCGCCCCTGGTGGCTGGCGGCACGCTGTTGCTGCTCAATCGCGACCACATTCTCGATATCAATCGCATGGTGGCCACCCTGCAGCAAGCCACAGTTGTGCATATGTCACCCAGCTTGTTGAGAAAGCTCATCGGCCACATTGAAAGCACCGGTATCGACTTTCAGAGCTTTAGCCAGCTCAAGCATATTTCCTCAGGAGGAGATTTTGTCTCTGCTGATCTACTAGAAGCGATGAAGCGGGTTTTTTCTACCGCCGAGGTCTATGTGATCTACGGCTGTAGCGAAATTAGCTGCATGGGATGCACCTACCCTGCCCCGCGCGATCAGACCCTGACTAAAAGCAAGGTAGGCAAGCCTTTTAGCAATGTTACCGTCTATCTTTTAGATCCTAATCGGCGGCGAGTATCCGTGGGGGTAGTGGGGGAGATTCACTTTGGTGGGGCTGGGGTCACTCAAGGCTATCTCAACCAGCCCATCTTGACCCAAAGCAAATTTATTACCGTCGAAGGGCAGCGGCTCTACTGTACGGGCGACCTGGGTCGCTTTGATGCCGAGGGTAACCTGGAGATTTTGGGGCGCTCTGACTATCAAATTAAGCTCAGGGGCATTCGCATTGAGCCTAGTGATATTGAGGCAACCCTGCGCCAGGCTCCTGGCATTCGCGAGAGCGTGGTGGTCGCCCGAGAGCTGCCTGGCAAGCAGGAAAAAAGCTTGGTAGCTTACATTGTTAAAGATCAATCCTCAACCCAAGACCTGTTAGATACACGTCGCTTCTTACAGACAAAGCTACCCGACTACATGGTGCCCAGCGCCTTTGTGGTCTTAGACGCACTACCGGTTAACATCAACCAAAAAGTTGACCGTAAAGCCCTACCGGCCCCCACCCAGCAAGATCTAGTCGGCTTTAAGCCCTTTGTGGCTCCTCGCAACGACTGTGAAGCAAAACTGGCAGATATTTGGCAAACAGTCTTGGCTATGCAGCCCATTGGGGTTGAAGACAACTTTTTCGACATTGGCGGTGACTCTCTACAGTCTGTGGAGCTGATGGTGGCTATTGATGCAGCCTTTGGCAAAGCGCTGCCCCTTAGCACTCTGCTTACAGAGCCCACCATTGCTCAGCTAGCTGACATACTCCAAAACAACAAAACCTCTGATCTACATAAGTCGGTAGTGCCCCTTAAACGGGGTGGTTCAAAGCCGCCTATTTTCTTTATCCATGACGGTGAGGGGGAAACACTCTTATACCGCACTCTGGCGCTCTTGCTCGATGCTGAGCATCCAATTTACGGCATTCAGCCCCACAGTCAAGACTATTTTCCTATTTTGCACACGCGCCTCGATGATATTGTGGCCTACTATACAGAGCAGATTCGCACGGTTCAGCCTGAAGGTCCTTACTTACTCAGCGGACTTTGTATTGGCGGCTTTATTGCTTTTGAGATAGCACGGAACCTGCGTCGCCAGGGGCAAACGGTCAAAATGATCGCGCTGCTAGATGCCGCTGTGGTTAATTTGCCGGTGCGCCCAGGCCGAATTACCAGCCAGCGCCTCGACAGATTGTCAAAAGCCCTAGGGGGCGACTCGCAAATCAACGCTCTAGCCCGTTCAGCCCGACTAGTTAAAATCCTTAGTAAGAAGGCAACAAATCTAATCGCCTATGAAATGACCAGCAGAGCTGCCGTTCTTCAGGCACGGGCGAAGATGCTGCTCTTCCGCTATTGCCTCGATCGGGGGCTGCCATTACCCAAGTTTCTACGCCACATCTCTGTAACGACAGCCCTTCGATTCGCAGAAAAAGAGTATGTTCCCGATGTGCCCTACTCAGGAGAAGTGCTGTTGTTTTTGGCTACTCAGCGTAGCAACGCCTTTGACGGTACTGAAATTGACGATACTCCCTACCGGGAGATCTACAGTGATCCCCTGCTGGGTTGGCAAAGGCTGGCCCAAACGGTCACCCTACACGAAATGCCAGGAGGGCACTCCAGTATGCTTCAAAGCCCGAATGTGAACGTGCTGGCCAAGACCATACAGACCCACCTAGACACTATACTTTAGGGAACTATGGGTGAAAGTACTATTTTTTAGGAGGAGATAAATCTATCCAACTGGACTGCTAAAGTGAGCTGTCCTTTAGAGTGGCTTCTGTCAAAGGGTTCTAGGCAACGAGAAATCAAGGATTATACTTTTAGAGACGGGTGCTGGTCGGCAGGGTTGCCGAAGAGTTTTAGAGTTTGCCGATTAGGAAAGTTCACCAAAATATGATGCTTTGATGGACTTCCTCAAACAACCTCCTTGACTAAGCGTTTTGTTCTATAACGTTGATAGTTAGATGGGGTTGTGGCTTTTCGATGGCATCTCAACAACTCGGTGTCTAGGAGAGATTATCGTGCATAGGGTAGGATTGGTTGCCATTGGGCGAAACGAAGGCGAACGTCTGCGGCAGTGCTTAACTTCGGCGATCGCCCAAGTATCTCATGTTGTATATGTCGATTCAGGATCTACGGATCACAGTCTTGATATTGCCCAGTCCTTGGGTATCAAAGTTATAAGCCTTGACTTGTCTATTCCATTCACCGCAGCACGTGCCCGTAACGCAGGATTCAACCAGCTGATAAAGTCAGTGCCTGACTTAGACTATGTCCAGTTCATTGATGGAGACTGCGAGCTAGTGCAAGGTTGGATTGAGCAAGCACTGAGAATACTGGACGAACAACCTTTTGTTGCAGTTATTTGTGGTCGTCGCCGAGAGCGACATCCTGATGCATCCATTTATAATAGGCTGTGTGATTTAGAGTGGAACACTCCAATCGGTGAAGCGAAAGCCTGTGGAGGGGATGCGCTTATACGAGTAGCAGCATTTGATCAGGTTAAGGGATTTAATCCCACCCTAATTGCAGGCGAAGAGCCCGAGCTCTGCGTCCGACTTCGCCAAAAGGATTGGAAGATTTTTCGTATCGATGCTGACATGACACTTCATGATGCTCAAATGCACAGTATTAGTCAGTGGTGGAGACGCTTTCAGAGAGCAGGGTATGCCTATGCAGAAGGAGCTTGGCTGCACGGCCAGCCACCAGAAAGACACTGGGTAAAGGAAAGCCGCAGGATTTGGGTATGGGGCTTGGCTATACCAATTGTTTCCCTATCTCTTATATTTCAGACCCAAGGACTAAGCTTACTGTTACTTAGTCTATATCCACTATCTATATATAAAACCTACCAACATGGGCTACAGCGCGGATTTCATGCAGGAGATGCTGCTATGTATGCAGTTTCCTGTGTCTTGGGCAAGTTTCCAGGCTTACAGGGCCAGGTTATATTTCATTGGAACCGCTTAAGAGGAGGCAGGAAGCAACTTATAGAATATAAATGATGAAAGTTATTCAATCTGAGTTGGATAACTTAGATATTTACTACCTCCTCTGGAGGATTAAATGATCGGTTCAAGGCTCCACATTCTGCATCTCCTGACATATAGCATCTGAAGTTCTAACTTGCAGATTTTTCTGGCTAAAAACTCTTGCTTTACTTGACTGCAAGCAAGCCTTGACCTAGAAAAATGCGTAATTGCCTATTTGCCTCTTCCACAGAATTTCAAAGTGAAAATCTATTTTTACCCCAAAATACTAGCAGACTCTAATTTACTTTTAGCAGCCAGAAAATTCTCTTCTGCTTGAGCAAGTGAGGAAGACCTAATGTCCCTAGAAGTATTAGGTTATTGACTAATTGCCAACATCTTTAGAGCAATTTTTCGGATTTTTAGCGAGGTCTCATGATCAGTAAGCATTTGCCTGGCCAAAGTGAGTTAAGGGATACTGAGTCAGCGTTCCTTCCTGCCGTATTTGTAGTGATTCTCAATTACCAAACTCCCGACTTGACTATTGACTGTCTACATTCCTTGGTAAACGAAGTTAAAGATTTGCCTAATATTCAAGTTGTAGTGACAGATAATAACTCTGGCGACGAGTCAAACGAGAAAATTTCGGGGGCGATCGCTAAAGAAGGTTGGGAATGGGTGACGTTCATGCCCTTAGAACGGAATGGTGGATTCGCCTACGGTAATAATTTTCCGATTCGGCAGGCACTAGAGACTGGAAAACTGCCGCCTTACGTGTTGCTACTCAATCCCGATACAGTAGTTCGTCCTGGTGCAATTCGAGCGCTACTAGAGTTTATGGAGAACAATCCCGAAGTTGGAATCGCCGGTAGCCGCCTAGAAGATCCAGACGGAACTCCTCACCGGACGGCTTTTCGCTTTCATACAGTCTGGAGTGAATTAGAGAGTGGAATGCGTCTAGGCTTACTTTCTAAAATGCTCTCAAGATGGGTTGTTGCTCCTCCTATCTCAGAGACTGCTTGCCCCACTGACTGGGTTGCAGGAGCAAGCATGATTATCCGAAAGGAGGTAATCGAACAAGTAGGTCTAATGGACGAAGACTACTTTATGTATTATGAGGAGATGGATTTTTGCCTCCAAGCTAACAAAGCAGGATGGCCTTGCTGGTACGTTCCTGAAAGTCATGTTGTGCATTTAATTGGACAGAGTTCTGGCGTTACCAATACAAAGTATCCGCTTAAGCGTCGTCCTAAGTATGTTTTTGATTCTCGGCATCATTATTTCTTGAAGAATCATGGCTGGGCTTATTTGACAATTGCAGATATGGCATGGGCTATAGGCTTTACAACTTGGCGATTGCGGCGGGTCATACAACGCAAACCGGATCAGGATCCTCCATTCCTATTGCGAGATTTTCTGCGCAATAGCTTTATATTCCGAGGCTTAGGGGTGTAATTTGGGGCTAAAGCACTTAGACAAGTTTCTAGACTCCTCTGTACTAGGTTACTGCATTAACTTTGATTCAAGTGCACAGCTATTTGGGAACATTTATACTGGCAGCGATGTCAATTGCTGTTATCTTGGATAGTGTTCTCTCAGGATGCACAGCGGCATGCCATTTAAGGTTTAACGGGTTAAGATTGGACAATCTTGGAACTGGTGGGCTTAGATTCTATTTGTATTTTTAACTGAAGGTTTAGGGATTTAAGGGTTATGAAATTTTGCAATTTAAATTTGGGTCTCCAGAAAAAATCAGTCCCTCACAAAGAGCGCAGTTTGATATTTTCTTCTAGAGTAGTTCTTTCAATAGTTCTATCTTCTGCCTTTCTCCCTTTGGCGGCTCGCGCTCAGGAGCCTGTAAGACTAGATATCCAGAGAACTGATGAAACCCCAGCGGAGATACAGAATGAACCTTACCCTTACAGTGAAGACGCTTACAGACTAGGTCGAAGTGATGAACTTAGAATTAGGCTGTTCGGAGTCGATCCAGCATTTTTCGATGAGGAAAGATATATTGTTCCTGTAGATGGTCGGTTGAATTTGCCTTGGGTAGGTGAGGTAAGTGTTGAAGGTTTAACTGTGAGAGAGGCTGAAACACAGATCGAGGCTAGTTATGCGCCTTTTATTAAAAATCCCGATATCACTGTTACTTTAGTTAGTCCTCGTTCTTTGCGCGTCGTTGTTGCAGGAGAAATACAACGCCCTGGTTCCTATACCCTGACCCCCCGTGAGCAAGGTATCGGGGGTGGACTAACCGAAGTGGGAGGAAATCCTAATGACTGGCCTACCGTTATTACAGCGATTCAGGCGGCTGGTGGACTACAGCAGCAAGCAGATCTTAGAAACGTTCAGCTGCGTCGTCTTGAACAGAATGGATCTACGCGAAATTTGAGTGTGAATTTGTGGTCGCTATTACAAGGAGAAAATGCACCTCAGGATTTTACTCTACGTGATGGCGACACTATTTTTGTTCCAATAGCTGCGGCTCTTGACCCTTCTGAAGCACAGAGAATTGCGATAGCTAACTTCTCTCCGGACAGCATCGCTATAAATATTGCTGGAGAAGTTAGGGCTCCTGGCCTGGTTGATATTAGACCCAACTCGTCTCTTAATCAGGCCATCTTAGCAGCAGGCGGCTTTGATAATCCTAGAGCAAAATCTGGATCAGCTAATCTCATTCGTTTAAATCCGGATGGCACAGTCGTAAACCGTATTATCCAGGTTGATTACTCGGAACCTTTAAATGAAGAGAATAACCCAGCGCTTCGCGAAGGCGATATTGTTTTAATCTCCACTGGCAACTTAGCACGAACCTCTGATTTTCTAGGCCTACTTGGAGGTGCTATCGATGCAGTCATAAATCCAATTTTTCAGGTTCTAGGAATTTTTGACTTTTTTAATGATAACAATAATTAAGATAGTCGCAAACATGCTGGAAGTCCTGTGTTTTCATCAGCCGACGCATTTCCCCTCTAGAGAGAATCTTAATTTCTTTTGCCTCTGTTAATAGATAAAATGACAATTCTCACGCGTTTGATTGATTGATTGATTGATTGATTGTTGTTGCCTAAGTGATATGACCCTTAGCAGGCTTCTGCCCTATCACCTGTGCTCTTCATGGCAATATGTTTTTTTGGTCTGACCCAGTAGCTTTTTCGCCACACACTGCTTTTTTATAGCTTGCCTATCGACTGGCGTACCCGCCTAAAGTGCATACATTAATAAGATTGTCTAAAGTTATCTTGAGAATTTGGCAGAGAATTTCAACTCTAGTGGGTGTGAATGTAAGATATATGGAGGATTTAATAATCTTGACGGGAGTTGTTCAGATAAATTAGTCTAAGGCTATAAGCCATTCTACTGCTTAGGAGGCTTTAGCTGTTAAGATAGCCACGACGTCCGACCTTGCAATGCGGTTTCAAGTAAGATTATTTAGCATTCAGACACAAAGTCCTCTTTTCATGTCTGACGTTGGTCGGCTTGGTTCTTCAAGATTCTAGATAACTACGTATATTTATTGTTTGTATTCATAGTAGTCAAGAGGGCGGGATGGAAGTAGTTCAAAGGTCTCATGAGTCGATGTCTGACTCCACATCTGCTCAATTGCAATCAACCCCACTAGAAACCTCAGCTAGCGACATCAGCGAGCAACAGGGTATCAATTTTCGTCCCTTGTTACGCAGTGTTCGCCGCAATGCTTTGCTAGTGCTTGGCGCTACTGCATTGACAACGGGGTTAGCCTATTGGGTCAGCGTTGCTGCAGCACCAGTCTATCAAAGTAACTTCAGGCTGTTAGTCGAGCCTATTACTCCTGAGAGAAGACTTTTAGATCCTGGAGCTGTTGCTCGGGGAGAAGATCAAGCAAGGCAGCAGAATATTTCTCTGGTAGACTATCCGACTCAGTTAGTTATTCTCCAAAGCTCAGGTCTACTGTCTGAGGTTGTAGAGCAGGTACAGGCAAGTTTTCCTGATTTCCGAGAGAGTGATCTGAGAGCAGGTTTAACTGTAGAAAGATGTTGCTCTGGCGATGGTGTTGGAGGGACAGGTAGGCAGGAGACTAGAATTCTTGAAGTAATCTATGCAGACTCTGATCCTCAGCGAGCAGATCTTGTTTTAGATGTGATTTCAGATCGGTTTCTTCGGTATAGCCTTGAAGAGCGCAAAAGCAGCATTAGTGAAGGAGTTAGATTTATTGATGAACAGCTTCCTTCATTAGAAAGTCGAGTTTCTTTATTGCAGTCTCAAATTCAGTCGCTTCAAGAGCAGTATCTGCTGACTGATCCCCAAGCTCAGGGTAATCAACTTTCTACTCAACTGGCAGATCTTTCGAGTCAAAAATTGCAAACGGACTCTTTACTCCGAGAGCAAGCCACTCTCTATCAAAACTTGCAGGCACAATTAGGACTTGATCCAAACCAGGCTCTTGCCTCTTCTACCCTAAGCGAAGATCCTGGTTATCAGAATCTTCTGAGACAAAGAGAAGAAGTTGAAAGTCAGATTGCTGTTGAATCTGCTTTCTACAATGAAGCTAGCCCTGTAATACAAAATTTGCGTGGCCAGCAAGAAGAATTGTCTTCTCTACAAGAAAAGCGAGCACGGGAAGTATTAGGTCCTGCATTCAGTGAATTAAATAGCTCCCAGATGTTAGCCTATCAAAACACTATTCGCACTGACCTAATTCAGCAAATGGTCGATTCAGCGAACCAAATCCAAGTACTTCAGGCTCGTTCTAATGCCCTTGCACAAGCTGGCAGTTCGGTAAGCCAAAGCGTGCAACAGTTTCCAGCCATTGCACGACGATATGCTGATTTGCAGCGAGAGTTATTGCTGGCTACTCAGACTCTAGATCGCCTATTAGCCCAGAGAGAAACCCTTCAAGTTGAGGCTGCTCAAAATGAATTTCCTTGGGATTTGATTTCTAAGTCTCAGGTTCCTAGAGATGTAGATGGGAATCCAGTACCTGAGGAGGGTAAACTTCCTCGAAATATGGCTTTGGGTCTGTTAGCAGGGCTAATGGCAGGAGTTGCTGGAGCCATTTTGACCGATAGGAGCAAAAATACGTTTCTTGGCCTGACAGACCTTGAGGAAGGTACATCTTTACCTATTTTGGCTGCCATTCCTTATTGTGAAGATGCCGTGCGCTTACAGCAAGCTTCAAGCGCTGTACTTCTTGACAAGTCAGACAGGAAAGATGGCGCTAATTTCTACTCATTTCTTCAAGCTTTCAACTCTGCTTACACGAAGATTCGGCTTTCACCTTCGGCAGATTTAATCCAGTCTATCGTAGTCGCTTCAGCTTGTCCTCAGGATGGGAAGTCTACCTTAGTTTTGAATCTCGCTAAGGCGGCGCTCTTGGCTAATCAGCGTGTTTTGCTAGTGGATGCAAATCTCCAATCTCCTCAACTCCATGAAATGCTTTCTTTGAATAATTCGAAAGGGTTAAGTGAGGTTTTACTCAGCGAGATATCTGTTGAGGATGCGATTGAACCTGTCCCCAACACAGAGAATCTCTTTGCCATAACGGCAGGTCAGTCTTCATCGCAATCGAGCAAGTTGTTAGCATCTAATCAGATGAAGCAACTCGTCCAAAGGTTGCATGATTCATTTGACCTGGTGATCTATGATACGCCTAGTTATCAAGAATCCTCAGATGCTACCTTCTTAACGTCTTATGCATCTAGCTCCTTAATAGTCGTAGGAATTCAAAAGACTGATAAAGTAGCTGCCAACGAAATGATCCAGGAGTTTAGAGAGTTTAACCTACCTTGTCTTGGAATCATTGCTAACTATGTATGATTTTCTAGAGGTAGATAAGTAAGTCTGATTAATTGTAAGGTAGAGAGCCTGGAGGCTGTACCCTCATTGGGCAGCTGATTGCGACCTCTATGACCGCCGGCATCTTTGCACCCAATCCTACCTACTTACTCAACTTCTGCTTGCTTTTTCTGGTAGTCGTTAGTTGGTTGTGCATCTACGAGCAAAGTGACTGGCCGATGACGAAAGCAGTCGGTTGTGTGGTCGTTGACTATTCCTGCGGCCTGCATGTAGGCATAGCAAATGGTGGTGCCTACAAATTTAAAACCCCGCTGCTTGAGGTCTTTGCCCATGACGTCAGAGACAGTGGTGCGGGTGGGTACATCAGCCAGAGTGGGCCAAGCATTTTGTACGGTTTCGCCATTCACAAATTGCCAGATGTAGCGATCGAAGCTGCCAAAGGCCGCTTGCACCTGGAGAAATGCCTGGGCATTGAGGGTGGCGGCTTCAACTTTACGTCGATTGCGCACAATGCCAGCATTTTGCAGTAGCTCCTGCTGTTTGGCCTGGTCATAGAGAGCGACTATCTCAGGGTCAAAGCCGTCAAAGGCGGCCCGAAAATTTTCGCGCTTGCGCAAAATGGTCAGCCAGCTCAGCCCCGACTGAAAACCGTCGAGAATGATAAACTCAAAATGTTTGCGATCGTCGTGAACGGGTACGCCCCATTCTTGGTCGTGGTAGACCACTTCTAGGGGGTCGTCGTGCACCCAGCCACAGCGAGTCAGGGCGTCCGTAGGGGTGATAGGCAAGATCATCCTGCGCTTGGGACCTCGAGGGCTAACTCGTCTAAGGAATATCCTAGTTTATCGGCGAGGCCTGTCACCCAGGCTTCGTCTTGGCGCGTGTAGCTGCGGGGGGCATTGGCAGCGAGAATTAGTGCCCCTTGCTGACCCATGGGTTGACAGATTACACCCTGGGTATTTTCGGGCAGGTAGTCAAACTCTACCCGGCCTGGATAGATCTTGAGGTTGACCAGGTATACTGCTTTGCCTGTCTCAAGCACACGCTTCAAAATCGGACCGGGGGTGACCTCCGCCTTGGGAGCCAAAGTGCCTCGCCGCAGCAGGGTTTTACCCTGACGATAGATCACTACAGAGCGAGTGACGGTGTTGGTCAGCAGCAGGTGGGAGGCCCAGGCCAACTCGGTCTTGAGTGCAGCGGAGAGGGAGTCATCTATCTCAAGGCCCTCTTCACCAATCAGGGTGACGGATTCAGGCAACGTAGGCTGCACCCGCTGCCATAGCAGGCCGGTCAAAATCAGCACAGCGCTGAGAATCACACCCATGACATCCGATCGCGCCTGGGGCTCAGTCAGCGCCGGGGTCAGTACTCGATTGACCAGCAGTAGGACGCCCCCTAGCACTCCTGCCACCAAGGGCAACAGCCGCAGCACCCGATTTGGGTCGTTTTGCGCCATGTTGTTCAAACTCTCCCAGGGCTGTGATCTGTTTTGATTTTAGGGGAGTCAGCGGCAGCAGCGAAGTAGAGACGCTACAAATTCTTGCGCCCTAGCATTTGCGCGCTATTTTAGGGGTTATGGCAGCCACAACCACTGTGGCCACAGCCGGTAGAGCCTTCGGGATGGCCGTCGGCACAGGCGTTGCTACAGAAGTACTGGCCGTCTTTTGCGATCGCCTGACTAGTATCGACGATGCACAGACAGGAGGCGCAGGCACATTTCATTTGGGTAACGGTAGTCATGGCAGGGTTCCTCATAGACAGGGTGGACTAAACTAATGCTCAAATGCTTGAACAATCGTTCATAAACTCATAATGACATATGAACAGCTGTTCATGGGTTTTGGGGCGGCTGTTGTTGAGAGATGTTGTCTATGGCTGGCGATCGCGACCTCGCCCACTTACCCACCTGTGGTCATCATGGGGATGACTCTCCCATAGCCGAAATTCTGAGCGTCGAAAAGGCTCAGCGCATGGCAGAATTCTTTGGCGTTTTGGGTGACTCTAATCGCTGGCGCATTCTCTCGGCCCTAGCCTTGGGTGAAAAGCGGGTGGGGGAACTGGCGGCGGTCGTCGCCATGAGTGAGTCAGCAGTGTCACACCAACTCCGCATTTTGCGGGCCACTCGCCTGGTCAGCTACCGCAAACAGGGCCGCAATGTACTCTATTGCCTTAAAGATAATCACGTGTTCAACCTCTACCGCGAGGCGTCAGAGCATTTAGATGAGCCAGAGGATGAGTGAGGTGGGGAGTTGCTCACTGATGCGAACTCAAGACTTAAACCCCGAAACCCTTTCCTCTGAGGCGGTAAACTGGAGTATTGCCGGGTTGCTCTCACTGCTATGACTGTTTCTCCCCTTGCTCAGGATGCTCAGCCGCTGCTGGCGATTGCCCAGGCGACCCGCCAGGCGGCTCAAACCCTAGCGGGCCTCTCTGCCGAGGCCAAAAATGCCGCCATTGAGGCCGTTGCCTCAGCCCTGGAGGCCAATGCTGAGGCGATTGTGGCGGCAAACGAAGCCGACTGCGAAGCTGCGATCGCAGATCACTTAGCTACCCCCCTCTACGGGCGGCTCAAGCTGGATCGGGTAAAACTGGCGGGGGCGATCGCCGGGGTGCGCGATGTGGCCCGACTGCCCGACCCAGTGGGTACGGTGCAGATCCACCGCGAGCTGGATGACGGGCTAGTGCTAAAGCGGGTGGCGGTGCCCTTGGGGGTGCTGGGGGTGATTTTTGAGTCGCGCCCCGATGCAGTCATGCAGATTTCGGCCCTGGCGATTAAGTCGGGCAATGGGGTGATTCTCAAGGGCGGCAAGGAGGCGGTAACCTCGTGTCTGGCGCTAGTGCAGGCGATCAAGCAGGGGCTGAGCAATGCGGGGGTAGATCCAGAGGCAGTGCAGCTGCTGACCACCCGCGAAGAGACTCGGGCTCTGCTAGAGCTGGAGGACTACGTCGATCTCATCATTCCCCGTGGCTCCAACGCCTTTGTGAGGTTTGTGCAGGAGAATACGCGAATTCCGGTGCTGGGCCACGCCGACGGTATCTGCCACCTCTATGTCGATAACGAGGCAGATCTAGACCAAGCGATCGCGATCGCCCTCGACGCCAAAACCGCCTACCCCTCGGCCTGCAATGCGATCGAAACCCTACTGATTCACAAAGACATTGCGGCGACGGGGCTGACGCCTCTGGCAGAAGCCCTGCATCACGCAAGGGTAGAACTGCGGGGGGATGAACGAGCGCGGGAGATTGTGCCCTACCTGGTGCCTGCCACTGAGCAAGACTGGGCCACGGAGTACAGCGATTTGATTTTGTCGATCAAAGTGGTGGACTCGGTAGCGGATGCGATCGCCCACATCGCCACCTACGGCTCGCGCCATACCGAGGCGATCGTCACCCGCAACGCCGCCACCGCCGCCCACTTTATGCAGCAGGTCGATGCCGCTGGCGTCTATCACAACTGTTCTACCCGGTTTGCCGATGGGTTTCGCTATGGGTTTGGGGCCGAGGTGGGCATCAGCACCCAAAAAATGCCGCCCCGTGGCCCCGTGGGCCTAGAGGGGCTGGTCACCTACAAATACCACCTCGTGGGCCATGGCCATGTCTCAACCACCTACAGCGGCAAAGACGCAAAACCCTTTACCCACCGCGATCTGCCCTAGCCCTTAGCCTGCCCTACATCCACTGGCACGCCAAGTAGGCCCTCACCCTCTACCCCGCACCGCCAAACACCCTATCCCAGAGCAATGGCGTACTGCACTACCGTCAATTGAGGTTGACTTGGGTAAGATCAAGACGGTTTTGAGGAAAGCCCTATGCTGGTACAGCTCGTTCGCCCCCTGGTGCGTACCCAGGTGCAAATGCTCGCCCAGGCTCAGTCGGCCAGCAGCAGGCTGGTGGGCATGGTGTCGCAGTGGCTCGGCTACTTGGGCATTCACGCGGAGGTGACCCAGCTTCAGACCACCGGCAACCGCATTCAGGTCTCACTTTGCGTGGGCAAGCCCGAGCAGTGCACCGAGGCCGAATGGCAGCAAATTCTCGGCAACCTCAACCAAAATCGAGACCCCTCTATAGAAGCCGACACCCTCACCTACACGGCCATGACCCCGGCCCAGCAGAGTAAGGTGCAGCGGCTGCTGGCCTCCATTCTTCACGCCAGTGGGCAAGATTACTTAGAAAACTGGGCCACCCTGCGTCCTCGACTGGTGACCATGGGGCTGGAAGAATCGATGCTGTTGGGAATACAGTCTGCTCTCAAAGCCCCTATGCCCATGGAACTGCTGGTTGAGCAGTTAGAGCCCGAGGTCGCCGCCTTTGTGCTCTCTAAGGCGATTAACATTGCTCTGATCGATCAGCAGATCAGCCAGGCCGAAGATACGGCCCTCAAGGCACTGCTCAGTGCTGTCGATTCCGGCCCAGATCGCCCTGCGAATCGCTCCGCAGTCGTTTAGCCTTTCGCCTGGGACATCACCCCTAACGCCGCTACTAGTTCCCCGCTATGGATTCCTCTGCTGCCCTGTTTCACCTGGCTTTTCCGGTAGGCGACATTCCCACTGCCAAGGGCTTTTATGTGGCAGGGCTAGGGTGCCAGCCCGGACGAGAAACCCCCAACTCGCTGATTCTCAACCTCTACGGCCATCAGCTTGTCGCCCACACCACCACCGACCTCAGCCCCCAAAAGGGCATCTATCCCCGCCACTTCGGCCTGGTGTTTTTGGCTGAGTTCGACTGGGAGACATTGCTGTACCGGGCTAAAGACCATCAGCTCTACTTCTACCAGAGCGAAAAGCGCCGCTTCCCTGGCTCAGCCCTAGAGCACCGCACCTTCTTCTTGCAGGATCCCTTTCACAACCTGCTGGAGTTTAAATACTACTGCCACCCCAGCGCCATCTTTGGTGAAACCGACCAGGCCAGGGTGGGTGACGAGTCGTAGCCCCGCCGTTTTGTGAGAAAGCGGTCTATTGCGATCGCACTCCCTGCGGACAAGCACCCGAACAATCCCCAGGCGGGCGGCAAATCCCCAAGATTGATCGCTAGTATGGAGAGTGTCCTGTATTCCCACACTACCCATGTCTACCGCTGCTCCTCCCATTCAGCCCCAGGTTATGGATGACGCTAAACACGGTCTGCCCGTCACCATCATCACCGGTTTTTTGGGCAGCGGCAAAACCACTCTGCTAAACCACATTTTGGCTAACCAGGAAGGACTCAAGACCGCCGTGTTGGTCAACGAGTTTGGCGAGATCGGCATTGACAACGACCTGCTGATCGCCACCGAAAACAGCGACGACACGATGGTCGAGCTGAGCAACGGCTGCATCTGCTGCACCATCAACAACGATCTGATGGAAGCGGTGTATAAGGTACTCGAACGCCAGGACAAGATTGACTATCTGGTGGTCGAAACCACTGGACTGGCTGACCCACTGCCCATTGCCCTGACCTTTTTGGGCACTGAGCTGCGCGACATGACCCGGCTCGACTCCATCGTCACGGTGGTCGATGCTGAGAATTACAGCCTCGACCTCTTCAACAGCCAGGCGGCCCACAACCAGATTGCCTACGGTGACATCATTTTGCTCAACAAGGCCGACCTAGTTGACGATGCCGACCTTGACTTGTTGGAGGTCAAAATTCGCGATGTCAAAGAGGGCGCTAGAATTTTGCGCACCACCAAGTCAGAGGTGCCTCTGCCGCTAATTCTTAGCGTCGGTCTGTTTGAGTCAGACAAATACTTTGGCGGAGAAAGCACCGAGGCGGCCCATGACCACGCCCACGGGCACGACCATGAAGCCCATGGGCATGAGCAAGACGCCCACGACCACAGCGGTTGTGACCACGACCATGGCCACTGTGACCACGACCATGACGGGCATGACCATCATGGGCATCACCACTCTGACCATCTAGCTATCGATGGATTTACGTCGCTCTCCTTTGCCAGCGATCGCCCCTTTGCCATCCGCAAGTTTCAAAACTTTCTCGACAACCTGCTGCCCGAGTCGGTATTTCGAGCCAAGGGCATTCTCTGGTTTGACGAAAGCCCCAAACGCCACATCTTTCACCTCAGCGGCAAGCGCTTCTCCCTAGACGATGACGACTGGAAGGGTGAACCTAAAAATCAGCTGGTGTTGATCGGCCAAAATCTCGATCACGACACTCTGCGAAGCCAGCTCAACAACTGTCTATGCCTACCTTCAGCTAAGCGCGGCCTGGGCTTTGGCAAATAACACAGTAGCTGACGCCAACGCTATAGTAGGTGCGGAATAGAATCGCTTAACTGGCCCATCGTCAGAACTCTGCTTCTGGGTATGGATCAGGTTTATTGAGATGATCTATCCATCCACCCTTACTTCAAAGAAGCACTATGCAACGTCGAGACTTTAACCGGCTAGGACTGGGATTGTTAGCCGCTAGTTTGCCTGTGGCGATCGCAGCCTGCCAATCGGACTCTGCTAGCCCCGGTGCTGATGGCGAATTTGTGGCCATTGGCACCGTTGCTGATCTAGATACCGATGGGGTGTTGACCAACAGCGACGACGTGGCCGTTATTCGCGACCCCGGCAATCCGGCTGAGCTGATAGCAGTCAGCGCCGTCTGCACCCACTCCGGCTGCGCTATGCCCTGGGATGCTGACCAGGGGCTGTTTATCTGTCCTTGCCACGGGGGGCGCTTTAACCCAGACGGCACCGTTAACGCTGGCCCTCCGCCCCGCCCTCTGCCCACCTTTGCCGCCAAAATTGAGGGCGACCAGGTGTTAGTTCAGATTTAATGTCATTGCCCAAAATCACTCGGGACATTGCTGCAGAGCGGTGGGTTAGCCTCCGAAGCAATGTCCCGATTTGATTTTGGCCCCCGTGATCTACTGTTCTGGTACCAGTTCGGTGTTGACTTCGTTGAACGAGCGTCGGCGCAGCTCCTCCGACTCGGATCGAGGCAGCAGATCAAACACCTGACGCATGGCGTCGTCGATCGCCTCGTAGGAGACCGTACCGACTTCGTTAAACACCAGCTCGCCAGCGGCGTTAAACACCAGGGTTTGGGGCACGGCATTGTTGAAATAGTAGCCAGGCTCGCTGGGTTCGTAGCTGGCTTTTACTGGGATTGCGTCGGCCATCACTGGAACGAAATTGGCAACCCGACCGTAGGGTGCTTGTAGCTGGGATATCACTGAGGCAAATTTTTTACAGTCGCTGCTGTCGTCAACATAGATTACGACCAGGGCAGGCTTACCATAGCGCAAGGACTGTTCCAGGCTGACCTTGGGGGGTACCAGTGACCCGTTGCCAGCGTAAAGGGCAAAAATATTGCCATCATAGTTGTCGTCGGTGAGACCCGCTAGGGCGGCAGGCTGCCCTCCGAAACTCAGCCACAGCACCAGGGCAGCGCAGGCTAGCCCCAGCATCTGCCCCAGGCAGTGCATCCCCCTGGGCAGGGCATTAAGGGTATAGAGGGAGGCGATAAACCGGCGCAGCATTACAGTCGCTATCCTTAAGTATTTGAAACTTTAATCCTTGAAACTTTGGGTCGGCCAAGGCAGAGGCTTCTGGGAGGAAAGTCGCCATCACCCACACTCTATTAGGCCATAGAATGGCAGCGCCTACGGTTGGGTATGATTAAATTCTTGGACGATCGCCCGCATGGCCTCGGCATTGGGGATACGCAGATTGTCCGGCGTCCAGACTACCACCTGGTAGAAGCTGTCGCCGATCTCGACGGTAGTGTGCAAGTAGGCGACGGCGTTTTGGTTGACTTCGCCCCGCACCTCGTACTGCACCGCTGGAAAGCTGCTCACCCGTTCCACGCCAGTGCGCGTCTGGTCGGCTAACACCTGACTAAAGCCTCCCTTGAGAATTTGCAGGTAGAAGGTAGCCTGGTCTTCGAGGCTGCCCGGTGCAACGCTGGCCCGGTCTTCTCCCAGCACGATGAGAAACATTCTCTCGTCAGGATTGTAGGCCTCTAGGTCGGCGCTGGGGTGCAGCTGCCCCGTGGTGGCGGGCCGCCAGCCGCTGGCTAAGCGCAAGCTGACAGGCTTGATGCGACTGGTCAGCAGGTCACCCCGAAAGCCGCGATCGATGTATTGGTTGGCCATATCGCCGCTGCCGGTGGGCGATCGCGACAGCCCCAGCGTGGTGCATCCGGCCAGCCCCAGAACCAGCAAGCTGGCCCCTAGAACCGGCAGCATCCATTTGGACGGCTTTAAAGGGTTTTGTTCTGCCATGGTCTATCCCTGCAATCTATCTCTGTAACCTGGCCTGCGATCTGGCTCCGCCCAGCCTCCCCACGACTGAACCCCAACCCAGTTCCAAATACTGCTCCAAGGGTATAGCAACTCCTCCGCAATGGCCCCATCCTCTCCTATGCTAGATAGGGGTTCAAGCAGTTAGACCAGATCTGACGCCGACACCCCCCGACAACCTCACCGGATCTAGAGTTACCCCATGTTACGAGCTGGCATTGTTGGGTTGCCCAACGTTGGCAAATCTACCCTGTTCAACGCCGTGGTGGCCAACGCCAAGGCCCAGGCCGCAAACTTTCCCTTCTGCACCATTGAGCCCAACGTTGGCATCGTGGCGGTGCCCGATAGCCGTTTGCAGGTGTTGGCCAACCTGTCTAGCTCCGTCGAGACCGTGCCCGCCCGGGTTGAGTTCGTCGATATTGCCGGTCTGGTGCAGGGGGCTAGCCAGGGCGAAGGGCTGGGCAACCAGTTTTTAGCAAATATTAGAGAAGTCGATGCGATCGTCCATGTGGTGCGCTGCTTTGATGACGACGATATTATTCACGTCTCTGGCTCGGTAGACCCCGTGCGCGACATGGAGATCATCAACCTGGAGTTGGCCCTGGCCGATCTGACCCAGCTGGAGCGCCGCATCGATCGCGTCCGCAAGCTAGCCCGCGCTGACAAAGACGCCCAAGCGGAGCTAGCGATTCTCGAAACGATTTTACCGGTGCTCAACGAGGGTAAAACTGCCCGCCAGGTTGAGCTTGACGACGAAGCTGAGGCCATCATCAAGCCCCTGGGGCTGCTCACCCGCAAGCCCGTCATCTACGCCACCAATGTCTCTGAAGACGACCTAGCCAGCGGCAATGCTTGGGTTGAGCAGGTACGCGCCGTAGCCGCAGCAGAGGCTGCCCAAGTAGTGGTGATCTCCGCCCAGGTAGAGTCGGAGCTCGTTGACCTCAGCGAAGACGAGCGCAAAGACTTTCTCGATGCCCTCGGAGTCGAGGAGGGGGGCCTCAAGACCCTAATTCGAGCTACCTACGAGCTGCTCGGCCTGCGCACCTACTTCACCACCGGCCCCAAAGAAACCCGCGCCTGGACAATCAAGGCGGGCATGGTGGCTCCCCAGGCTGCCGGGGTGATTCACACTGATTTTGAGCGGGGCTTTATTCGGGCTGAAACCGTCGCCTATGGCGATTTGGTGGCAGCGGGGTCTTTGGCAGTAGCCAAAGACAAAGGCCAGGTGCGCAGTGAGGGTAAAGACTACGTGGTGCAAGAGGGTGATGTGATGCTGTTTCGGTTCAATGTCTAATCGTCGTTGAACACCAGTGCCCCAGCGTAGGTTTAGCCCCTAAGTCAGAAATTCACCGCCGCAAGGGTGGTATTTCAGGGAAAAATCTATCTACAATTTGACCCATCGGGGGCATCGGTCTCTAGCCCCAGGTTCGTAGGTACCCAGCCGTGGACTCACCGCGTCACCCCTATCCTCAGATTCGATCGGCCCTGCACCAGCTGCGGCAGGTGCCCCCCTGGGCACTCCTTTCCCTGGTAATAAATGGGCTGCTTTTTCTCACTGTTTTAGTTATGCTGCGGCAGTTTAGTCGGGTGGGCGATACGGGTTTGTCGCAAGCCAACGCCTTTGCCGCCGACACATACCATGCGGTGGCGCCCTTTGAGCCAGAGTTGGGTCAGCACCACAGCCTGGCCTACGAACAGTGGGTTAATCTACTGGCCGCAGAAGCCCAAGCAGCGGTGGCCATTAATGCACCACGCCAAACCATTTTGCTGGGCGACTCATTGACCCTGTGGTTTCCGACTAGCATGCTGCCAGGGCGCAAAACTTGGCTCAACCAAGCCATCTCGGGCGAAAGTTCTAGCGGGCTGCGCAACCGCCTTTACTTGCTCGACGAGACTACTCCCGAGGCGGTGTTCATTATGGTTGGCATCAACGACCTGATTTGGGGGGGCTCTGAGGCCGATCTGGTGTACAACGTGCGGATGATGATTAACTATCTGCGGCAAACTCATCCCAACACCAGGGTAGTGGTGCAGTCAATTTTGCCCCACGGGGGTGAGGCCGCTACCTGGGAAGGGCGCGATCGCCTGCTGACTATTGCCCCCGATCGCATCCGCCAGATCAACGATCAAATCAAGCTGGTGACCGTAGAAACTGGGGCCGACTATTTGAATTTATATCCTCTCTTTGCCACGGGGGAAGGTTACCTGCGTCCTGACCTGACCACCGACGGGCTGCACCTCAACGAAAATGGCTATATGGTCTGGCGCACCGCCTTGGCCCTGGTGAATGAAGCCGGGTTACAGCCCTAGGGGCTGTCATCAACTAGTCGTGTATGGCCTAAGAATCAGAGGTTGCAGCCCCTAACCTGTTATTTGGGACGGGTGTAGCAGGGCTTGTCCCAGAAGGGTCTTGGTTACAATTGATGACACGCCCTAAGGTTTTAAGGACGAGGGAAGATTTTTGGACGCCCACAGGGTTCCGCTAATCAGATAAGCCGTTTGCTTTTGGCCTGGAACCCAGGGTTCCAAAGGTCGCCTTTAGACAAAATCAGAATCGCGTAACTCCGATTCTAAGTCGGCCAAATTGGTAAGGACAAATCGCCTTCGCCCAGGAGCGAAGGGGGCAACTAAGTAGGATTTAGTATCCATCTTGCGTCACGTTTCTGCCTGTGGGGTTAGGCCCAGTTGGTAGCGGTAGAGGGCGACGGGTTGGTTCTGAGCATTGAGAAAATCAGGATCTTGGGGTGACAGATACACCGCTGTTACCTGGTCGGCGGTGATGCCCCCCTGCTCCAGGCGGTAGGAGGTAGTGGTCTCGACCTCGTTGAAGTAGGGGATAGCGCCGCCGCGAAACACCTGCTGAAATCGCTCGATGGTGGTGAACTGGTCTGGGGCCAAGGACTCGGTGGCCCGGGCGGTGATCGTCGACTCTAGCTGACGACCGCTACTCAGCAGGGTGACCTGGCGGTTGGGATTTTTTGGGTCAACTTTGACGGCTTTGACCACCCCTTGACCCAGGTAAGCTCGGGCCAGGCTGAGGCCATTAAAGGCGCGATCGGCTACGGTAGTCGACGAACCGATGAGCAGTGGGACTAGGCCTTGCGATCGCCCCAACACCGCCACAAACCGCACTGGGCAGGTCACTGGCACCCCCAGTCTTTCTCGGTTGCCGTCAAAGCCCGGCGTCGTCAAGGCGGGGGCCAGGGGAGCGGCCAGATCGACTAAGGTGCTGGTGAGCAGCCAGTCACCCCGCAGCCAGTCGGGATAGATGAGGTCACCTTGGGCGGCGAGCAAGGCGGGCTTATTGCCCCAGTCAGGAAAGTGCGCCAGGCGATCGCCCAGAGATAGCGCCGAACTCCCCGCCGCCAGAGCCTGACCACTGCACAGCAGCCACACAGTCAGCAGCAGAGCCAGCCAAAAACGGCGGCGGCGTAAAAGCACCATGAGCGATCGCGGCATGGGTCCATCTCCTCTGATTGCCAGGGTTTCTCCCAAGACATGGGGGCAGCGCCATGACAAGCCCCTCACCCCCTAGGCTTAATTTTTCCTTCAAACGGCGGAATTGAATTGCTTCTCTACAAGTTTTTAGTCTATTGATAGAAACAGCAGAGCTCGATAAATCTACCTCACTAGGGCAAATTCACTCCCTGGGAGGATGGCAAATCGACCACCGTTGCCAATCGGCCTGACATCGATTACCTACAATATTAATAGAGTTCCGTTTTTGCCTGTGTCGTCACCGTTGAGGATCATCGTTGGACATTTCCCCACCCAGTTCTCAGCCGGCAGCAATGCCCTTAGACATCACTGCTGCCGACTTGCTGGAGCGCTACGCAGAGGGCGATCGCGACTTTCGCGGCATTCAGCTCATTGGGGCTGACCTCAGCCACAGGGATCTCAGCGGTGCCAACTTTCGCCAAGCCAATCTGCAAAATACTCAGTTTGCTGGGGCTACCCTGGTGGGGGTTAACTTTCGTGAGGCAAAGTTGACCAACGTCAACTTTAACCAGGCTACCCTTATTTTGGCCAATCTGATTGGGGCTGACTTGGCCGACGCTCAGCTCATCGAGGCCGATCTCAGCGAAGCTGGGATGCGCGGCACCATCCTAGTACGGGCCAATTTAAGCCAGGCTGTGATGCGCGAAACCAACCTCAATGAGGCTAACCTCGACCATGCCAACCTGAGGCAGTCGATCTTGACTGAGGCCAGCCTCAGCCGGGCCAGGCTCCTGGAGGCTGACCTGTCTCTGGCCAACCTAGAGCACACCAACCTGACCAGTGCTCTGCTCAACCGGGCCGTGCTGCGGGGGGCTATTTTAGTGGGGGCGCTGCTGACCGGGGCCAGCCTAGAGAATGCTGACCTCCAAGAGGCCGACCTGAGTCGAGCCAGACTGTCGAGCGCTAATCTGGTCAATGCCAATCTGTCGCTGGCCAATTTGCGGGGAGCAAACTTTAGCTGGTGCTCACTGCGGGGGGCCAATCTGCGTGGAGCCACCCTCTACCGCACCCGCCTGAGTTGGTCAAACCTCAGTGGGGCAGACCTGACCGATGCTGTGATGATCAACGCCAAGCTTGATTACACCAATCTCCGGCATACCGATGTGCATGGCACCGTCATGCCCGACGGCTTTACTATGAGTTCTTAGTCATCCTTTAGCCAAAGCGATAGCCAAAGCCCCGCAGGGTGGTGATGTACTGAGGATGGGCCGGGTCAACTTCAATTTTCTCGCGCAGCCAGCGGATATGAACGTCGACAGTTTTGCGATCGCCCACAAAATCAGCGCCCCAGATAGCCTGGATTAGCTCTTCCCTTGACCAGACTCGGTTGGGGCTTTGCATAAACAGCTCTAAAATGCGAAATTCCTTGGGTGATAGATTGACCTCCTGACCCGCCACCCCTACCCTAAACTCACTGGTGTGGAGAACAACATCCCGATAGGTGAGCACAACAGCACTTGTCTGGGTGGTCACCCACCGTTGCCGACGCAATAGAGCCCGGCAGCGAGCAATCAGCTCCCTCATGCCAAAGGGCTTAGGTAGATAGTCATCGGCCCCGACCTCCAGCCCCACCACTCGATCCATCTCAGTGCCCTTAGCACTCAAAATCAAAATTGGCGCGTCGATGTGATGGTGACGCATCAACCGACAGATGTCTAGGCCGTTGACCCCAGGCAGCATTAGGTCGACGATGGCCAGATCCAACGCTAGGCCTGGAGCGCCTTCCCCCGATGCTGGGAACATCAGATCTACAGCACGCTGACCAGTCTCAGCGGTGAACACCTGGTAGCCTTCGTCCGTGAGGGCCATCGCCACGGTTTCTCGGATCAGGTCTTCATCATCAATAATTAAGATGCGCTCCTGCGCTCCTGAGAGCGAGGAAAACCCAGAGGGTACCTTTTGCACAACAGCGACAGCTCAACAACACTTCAGCCATCGAACTATCTTCTGCGCTGCAGCTTAAGGCAAGGCTGGTTTCTGGTTAAGCTTATGTAAATCTTCTCGACGCCACCAGCCTAGTACCCGTGACCCAATTCTGCTAGGGGCCCTACGGTATTTAGCACCGGCAGCAAGACTACCAGACGGCAGCCGCTGTCGAGATCACCTTGTACCTTAAGCTGTCCTCCGTGGCGCTGGGCTAGCTGCTGGCTGAGTCGCAGCCCCAGCAATGCTGGAACCGTAGCTGAGGCTGACCCGGTGTTAGCGACAGGCAGCTGTTGCAACCCTTCGATCACCTCTGGCGGCAGGCCTTCTCCAGTCCAAGGGTTTGACAGCCATACTCCTAGGGCTAGGGCTGGCCCCCGGCGGCAAGCATGGAGACGCAGGGTGCTGTGCTCGTCAGCTACCTGCATCAGACTAAAGAGCAGATGATACAAAATTTGCTTGACCAGGTGCTGATCTAAAATCCAGTGGTTTTCGTTGGGTTCTACGGTGAGATTGATAGTTTGGCCCTGTTCGTCGGCCAGGGGGGCGAGAGTAGCCAACACCTGTTGGCCCAGCAGCTGAATATCTACCGGGGTAGGTACTGGGTCACGCAAGGGGGCACTCCGACCCAGCTCCAAAATTTCATCGACTAGGGCCAAGAGCCCCTGGCTACTGCGCTGCACAATGTCGTTATATTCGCGCTGCTTGGGAGTGAGGGGGCCGTAGATTTCGCGGTTGAGCATAGTGGCCATGCCCATGACTGTGCTCAGGGGGCTACGCAACTCCTGGGTGAGCCGGTTGGTCAGTCTCAGACGCAGGGCGTCGCCTAGGGCAACTGGCGCGAGAGAACTCTGCCCCGTTGTCGCTAACCCCCCAGCGGCTAAGACAGACTGACGCTCATACTCACTCATAGCCCAGCGGGCAGCCATGGCTAAAAAAGCTAAATCTTGGTCGGTAAAGGCCCTAGGCTGGACGTCCATCACCGCTAAGGTGCCGAGACAAAGGCCTTGGCACGTTACTAGGGGCACGCCGCAGTAGGATCGAATGCCGTAGGTGGTGACTAGGGTACTCTGAGCCACCACGAGATTTTCGTGAGTATCAGGTAGCACTAGGGGCTGTTCGCTATCGAGAACGTAAACTCCGAGGCCTTGCTCAAGGGGCAGCTGCCGCTGCTGCGACAGGGGGTTACCCACCCCGCGACAAAACAGGCCGTAGGCCGCCCGAAAGTATTCGGTATGGTGGTCGGCAACGGTGACCACGGCCATCGGTGCTGCCAGAAACCGGGCTGCCAGTTGAGCGGCTTCTTCCCATGCGGGGTGGTTGGTTTGACCGCCGAGACCGAGAGCCGCGATCGCCTGGCGACGGTGCTGTTGCCGACTGGCCCAGGGCAACCCTTGTAGCGAGCAACAGGGCCACTGCTGACCCTGGCGATCGCCCCTAGGGTCAGCTAGTTCCGAAAATACAGAAGCAATCATGGCTAACGATTAACCCTTGCCTATACACAGCCCTAGAATGCCCTGGGGCTCGACACAAGCAACGGTAATGCGATCAAAATGTATAATTTATTACCGAACATTGCAGGGGGAGAGCGGCGATCGCAGCATCTTTCACCTAACTGTCGGCGACGGGCTCTGGCATGGCTTGGGCGGCTTGGGCGGCAGCGCGATCGAGCAGATCCCAGATATGTTGCAGCATCGGTGCTGTACCGGTGCCCGCCACCGCCGAGATGGCGTATATCGGCCCCTTTACCAGCGGCTCAAACTGCTGGAGCAAGTCGGCCAATACTTCTGGAGGAAGGGCGTCGATCTTGTTGAGAGCTAAAACCTGGGGGCGATCGACGAGATCGCGCCCGTAGGCGGCCAGCTCCTGCTGAATGGTGTGAAAGTTTTCTACGGGCTGCTCAGCGGTGGCGTCAACTAGGTGCAGCAGCAGCCGAGTACGCTCGATGTGGCGCAAAAACTCGTGCCCCAAACCCAGGCCCTGGTGGGCTCCTTCAATCAGTCCGGGGATGTCAGCAAAAACAGTGCCGTCGCCGGTAGGACGACGTACCACCCCCAGGTTGGGGATCAGCGTCGTAAACGGATAATCGGCAATCTTGGGCCGCGCCGCCGACAGGGCCGAAATTAGAGTAGATTTGCCCGCATTGGGCAGGCCGACAATACCCACCTCGGCCAGCAGCTTAAGCTCTAGCCGTAGGCGACGCTCTTCACCGGGCAGGCCAGGCAGAGCATGCTCTGGGGCACGGTTGCGATTGCTCAGAAAGTGGCGATTGCCGAGTCCACCCTTGCCCCCTTGGGCGACACAGAGTACCTGACCCGCCATCACTAAGTCGCCCAGTAGTTCATCGGTGTGAGCGTCGTAAATCGCTGTGCCACAGGGCACCTCTAGGTACAGATCAGAACCGGTGGCACCGGTCATATTCTTAGGGCCGCCCCGCTGACCATTGTCGGCCTTAAACCGGTGGGCGTAGCGAAAGTCGAGCAGGGTTTGCAGCTGGCTAGTAGCCCTCAGGTATACCGACCCGCCAGGGCCGCCGTTCCCCCCTGCCGGCCCGCCAGCGGGCACGTACTTTTCTCGCCGAAAGGCGACGATGCCATCGCCGCCGTCACCGGCAATTACCTCAACCTCGGCCTGATCAATAAACTGCATTGTAAATTAAGGGGTGCTGTTAGCAGGGCGCGACCCCTGAGACTGTTGCTGAAGCTGAACCATGGCGGCGCGGATTTGCTCCGTCAGGGCCGGATCTTGGGGATGGGCGGCGGTGATAGCGTTAAACCGACGCACCGTCAGCCCATTGGCCTGAACGATGGTGCTGGCCTGGTTGCAGTAGTTGACCACTACGGTACGCACACTACTGCGGAGGTTGCGAGGTAGCTGGTTGAGACTGTCGGTGCCAGTACAGGACATGTCAATGCTGGCCACATCATAGCTGGTGCCGGTGAGCAGAGTCTTAATCTGGCTGTAGGCCTCGTTGCGGGGGCTATCCATCTGTAGCACTGAGGCGGCGTAGCTGGTGACTTCCTCCGCCGATACACCGCTGTCTTGGGCCCAGGCGGATCCCAGGACCACAGTACCGCTTGTCGAGGGCAGCTCGATGCCGGTGCTGCCGCCCAATAGGGCGAGGCAGACCGCCGTGGCTAACGCCAGGCGACGATGGGGTTTAGCGATTAAAAAAACGTGATTAAAGCGATGAGTCATTAGTATGTTGTGTCTCCTATGGGGTCTGCACCAGGATGGCTTGATATTTTGTTTTAATAGCCAAATCTGTATTTAGTACCAACGAAAGGTGCAAACGAATGAGTTTCAATGAAAAGTCTGTACTCTCAGGGCTAGCCCTGGCTCTGTAGTTAAACTCTCATCCCAGACGGGAGGATTCCTGGATGGGTTCCAACCCTGGCCCTAAAGACTACTTGATTGAAACCCTCGGCAGAGTTCGATCGTTTTTGTGTGTAGGGTAGCGCGTTCCTCTCGGCCATATTTTAAATCAGACTCTAATTCTAGTAGCAAAGGTAGGGTCTGTTGCAATTGGGACAGGCTGAGCGATCGCACCTCCTGTTTCAAAAAATAGATGCGCTTGGGATTGGCCACCTCAGCCGCCGCTGCCATCTCAGCATCGCTGGTCACCCCTGCCGCCGCCAGCGCCTTCAGCCACAGCCACAGGCGAAACTGGCTCACTAAGGTGGCCACAATCCGCAGGGCTGGCTCATTGCGATCAAGCAGGTCATCGATCAGCCCCAACGCCCTTGAGGTGTCGCCCTGCTTGATCGCCTGGGCCAGCTGTAAGCTAGTCTGAGTCGACACTGTCACCAGTTTTGCGGCCACCGCCGGCGGTATGGGCTGGGGGTTGGCACCCCAGTAGAGGGCCAGCTTTTCTAACTCTAGGTGGAGCTGGCGGGTGTCGTTGCCCACCGCCTCTGCCAGCAGGTCGAGGGTGGCCGACTCCAGGCCCAGACCTCGCTCCTGGGCTACGGTCGCCACCTGCTGGCGGATTTGGTCGGTCTTCCAGGGGGGAATGGTGGCAAACTCGCGAATATCGCCGTGGGTTTTGAAGAGTTTAGTAAATTTGGCCCGGCCATCGGGCTTGGCGGTACTAGTCAGCAGCAGCACGGCACTGTCGGGAATCTGGGGCAGAGTGCGCTCAAACTCTACCAGCACCGGCTCAGGGCAGCGCTGACCCAGGCCGGTGTTTTGCAGCCACACCAGCCGCTGCCCCTGGCCAAAGGGGGGGGTCATGGCCTGGTTGAGGGCCTGGGCAGGGCCGTTGGCGGCGTCAGGAGCAATCAGGTCATAGTTGAAGCTGGCCCAGGCTTGGTCGAGGGTGCGATCGCGCAGGGCGTTTACCGCGTTTTGGAGGGCAAAGTCATCATCGCCCCAAAAATAGTAGGCAGGCATAGGGGTGGGGATGATTTTTAGACGAGATACTGAGTTGGGATACGCTAAGGAAGCTGTCTGCTCCCTTAGTAATGGCCCATGGCAAAGCTGGTTCAAAGCCCCATTTTAGAAGAAAGTTTTGCGTTAATTGACGCCGAATTTGGCCCCCATGGCTTTACCCCCGCTGAGTATGCCGTCGTGCGGCGGGCCATCCACAGCACCGCCGACTTTGACTTTAAGCATTTGGTGACCTTTGGCCCAGGGGCACTAGCAGCCGGGCTCAAGCACTTGGCGGCGGGTGGCCCGATCATTGTCGATGTGACGATGGTGCGCCAAGGGGTGATGGGCCTGGTCGATCGCACCTTTCGCAACCCCTTGCTGACGGCGGTGACGCTGGGCGACCCGCCCCACCAAGGCCGCACCCGCACAGAGACGGGGCTGCTGCGCTGCCTAGATCAGCAGCCCGATGCCCTGGTAGTGATTGGCAACGCACCGACGGCGCTGATGGCGCTGTGCGATCGCATAGCTGCTGGTACCGCCCGCCCCGCCCTGGTGATCGGTGCCCCGGTGGGCTTCGTCGCGGTAGAAGAGTCAAAGCAGCAACTGGCAGCCACCCCAGTGCCGCAGATTCGTGTCGAGGGGCGCAAGGGCGGTTCGCCAGTGGCCGCCGCCCTGCTCAATGCTCTACTGGTCATGGCCTGGGAGCAACAGCCATGACGCCAATCCACGTGGTGGGCATCGGCCTGGAAGGGCGCGATGGCCTACCACCCCAGCTGCAAAATCTGGTCTATGGGGCTACGGTGCTGGTGGGTAGCCCTCGGCACCTGGGCTACTTTTCGACCGCCGCCGAGACCTGGCCGATCGGTGACCTAAAAGCCACCCTCGATCGCCTGCGCCAGTGGGTCGACAGTGATGGCTCAGGCGTCGTCGTGGTGATGACCTCGGGGGATCCGCTCTTTTTTGGTCTGGGACGGCTGCTGCTGGAGCACCTGTCTCCTGAGTGCCTCACATTTCACCCCCACCCCAGCGCAGTGCAGCTGGCCTTTAGCCGCCTCAAGCTGCCCTGGCAGGGGGCCACCTTAGTCAGCGCCCATGGCCGCTCCGCCGACGAGCTGATCGCCGCCCTGCGCCGAGGCGACGATCTGATTGCGGTACTCACCGACCCCACCCACAGCCCTGCCACCCTAGGGAAAATAGTGACCACCCTGGCGTTGCCCTATCAGTATCGCCTAGCGGTGTGTGAGAACCTGGGGGGCCAGGATGAGACCATCCACCAACTCACCCCAGAGGAGGCCATTGGCCAGACCTTTGCACCGCTCAACGTGGTCGTGTTCCAACGGCACAGCGAGGTCTGGCCAGCACCGGAAAATCTGCCCTTGATTGGGCTCCCCGATCGCGCCTTTGCCACATTCCGCGATCGCCCTGGCCTGATTACCAAGCGCGACATTCGCATTCAAATCTTAGCTGATCTGGATCCGAGAGCTGATCAAATCATTTGGGATATCGGGGCGGGCACCGGGTCCGTGAGCGTTGAGATCAATCGTCTGTGCCCTAGCGCCCAGGTCTACGCCATCGAAAAAACTGCCGCTGGCCACGGCCTGATTCAGCAAAACCAGCGTCGCCTGGGCAATGGCAATCTCTATCCAGTCTACGGGGCAGCCCCGGCAGCCCTGGTTGATTTACCCGACCCCGATCGCATTTTTATCGGCGGCAGCGGCGGACATCTGGCCACCATTCTCGACTTCTGCGCCGCCCGGATCAAACCCCAGGGCCGTATTGTTCTGGCCTTGGCAACCCTTGAGCACACCAGCACGGTACTGGCCTGGGCCAAATCTTCAGTCCCATTTGCCTGGCGGGTAGAGCTACGGCAAATTCAGGTGCAGCAGGGGGTACAGGTGGGGCCACTAACCCGCTGGCAGCCGCTGACGCCGATTACAGTGGTCACTTTGAGTGCAGGGTAGAAGGGTGATGGCGTGTTGAGACGATTCCGCTTCACTCCCCTACGCCCCCTCACCCTCCCCACCACCAAACTCCGACCCCCGTTAGAACCAAGAGCACCAAGGGCAGCACCCCCGTCAGGGGCTGATCGGAAATGCCTATCAGCCAAATCGAGCCATCTTTACCGGGCTTGAGCAGGGCCAGGGCATCAATGGCGGCGATCGCATACACCCAACCGGCATGGAGCCCCCAGGCCAACCCCAGGCTGCCCCCCGCCGCCCAACGCCCTAGCAAGAGCACCGCGCCCATCAGCGCTAGTCCGGGTAGCTGGGGCGACCCAGCCGGGCCATCCCACAGCAAATGAGAGACGGCAAAGATCAGGCTGACGGCGATCGCCACCGCCAATCCAGGCATGACCTGAGCCAGACCATTGACCAAGACACCACGAAAGATAAGCTCTTCAACCCAGCCTACAAATAGCGCCAGGGGGAGCACCGCCAGGAGTACGACCCCTGGCGCAGGGCCGTTCGAGGGATCACCCAGTTCGTTGGGCGCTGTCAATTCTCCAGACTGAGGGGTGGTAAAGGGAGATTGCCACTGTCGCCAGCCCAGGCTCAGCTGCAATGCCGCCAGTACAACTACCCCCCCAGCCGCCACCCCAAAGCCTGCCAGTACCAGCGACCAAAAGGGCCAGTTCCAGGCAATGCCGTAGTCAGACCAAGTCCCTGCCTCCAGGCGACGGTGCACCTCCACTGCCGCCGGGGCCACGAGATAGAGAGGCAGCAGCAGGGGCAGCTTGTGCTGGGGTGCCACCGGATAGCTGAGGGGCACTCGGGCAATACGAGACACTAACCCAACGATTGGAAGACCGAGAGCCATCCAGCTTAAAAAAAAACTAGGAGATGGGCGATCGCTGACATATTGACCAATACATTTGCCATGGTAGATCCGTAATCTGTCCAGTTAATCTGCTCAGTTAAAACTAGAGACCGCAGCCTTTCTTTAAAGAAAGGCTGCGGGTCCTCACTTCATCTAAGGAGACCTCTGGGAAAGAAGATAACCCCATGCAGGGGCACAGAACCTGCGCCTTCGGGAGGAAGCAAAATCCTTGGGTATTTTCTTGATCAGAGTTGTCCTGAGTAAAGCAGTAGAGTTTTGTCTGTGGAAAAACTACAGCCCCCAAGCTGGACTGGTATGAGGGGCTAGATGCCGTTTATGCTTCTATTCTTCGTCCGAATCTGCGTCTAGCTGCTTTAGATGAATGTGCTTGTAGCCTAGTTTAATTTCAAACTCATCCCCAGACTTGAGGCCCATCTCTTGGGTATAGGTAGCCCCGATTACTATTTGGCCATTTTTGTGAACACTGACGCGATAGGTCGGTTCGCGCCCACGACCGTCTTTGCTGCTCTCAGGGTCAAGGTTAATACCCTTTGCTTCTAGCAGAGCATCATAAAAGCCAGAGAGATTAATCCTTACCTGGTTATCTTTTGTCAGGGTGTAGTAACCGCATTCTTTGGCAGTTTCACGCTTAGTTAGGTTAGATAGGTCTTTAACCTTTTGCAGCAAGGCTTTGCCAGTCAGGGGGGTGGATTTTTCTGCCATCGTCAGGGAATGTCCTTAGGGTGAAACGTAGAACAATGTGCTGTAGGGGGATGATCTAGTCCTAACAAAGCTAAAGACTAAGAACAACGACCAACTTGCAATAAATCAAACCCAGGGTCAGAGGTAGGTTTTGCCGATGAAAAACTAGAGACCCCAAGTTGGACTCAGCGCAGCTAGCGAATAATAACAAACAAATTTGCCTATTCACACAACTAATTATAGTCATGACCGCAAAAGCTGTCACAAGAAAATAATTTATTTCAATGGACCCTAGATACCTATCTGCTGTCAGCGGATTGCCTTGACTATACCCGTTGCAGGATTGAAATCAATGCCATGGGTGGCTACTGTGCGCCTACTTTATCTCTAAATACGGGGGTGGCCTGCCAAAGCAGGCATTTTGAAAATCCGCTAACGGGCTATAGACAATTTATTTGAACCGCCTGCAAACAATTGAGTGCTTGCCCTAGGGCAGCGAGTTTGCACAAGATCCTAAGGTCTGGATTAATGGCTGTAGAGCCGCCTATCTAAGTAGGATGCCTTGATTGCTGTCGGGTACGATACGCACTAAGCCCAGGCGCTACGGCACTTTAGGCTTCGCCGCAGCGCACCTTTCAGCATCGGTTCATTAGGAATGCCGACTTGCATAAACGTCACTGTTGAGGCCGTCAATCTGACCTATTGGGCCTGTTGCTATAAAGTATGGACAGTTCGTCAAGGCTGCGATCGCCCTTTTCTGGTTAGACGAAATCTGGGCCTATACCTTTGCTTTGCTGCGGTTGTCATGGCGTCTCAGGGATGCCAACGTCACGGCTGAGCCATCACAATCGATCGACTTCAGCTATGTTCTGGGGAGCAGGCAACTGGTTTTGGCAAAATTACCAGCACAATTGGCGAGCATCCCCTAACGGCCAAGCTAGATCGTCACGGTGGCATGAGCAAGTCTGTCCAGGGATAGATTGTTCTGGAGAAGGTTGATTGGGGTATGTTTTGCGGTTTCGGCTGGCCCACCGCGCGATCGCGCCCCCTGCAAAACCGCTCATTCCTGGGGTTGAAAGGCTGTCTTGTCAGGGGAAGAGGCGCTTTAAATCTGCCCTCGATGCCTCCAGCATTTTTGAGGCTTGCGATCGCGGGTTGACTAGCCCTGACGCAGCTGATCGAGAATGCTTTGATCTTCCATGGTGGAGGCATCGCCGGCGATCGCCTCACCGCTGGCCAAATTGCGCAAAAAGCGGCGAATGATTTTGCCCGATCGCGTCTTGGGCAGAGCATCGGCAAAGCGAATTTCGCCGGGCCGAGCAATGACCCCAATTTCATTCACAACGTGCTGCTTGAGCTCCTGTTTCAGCTCATCGCTGGGGCCATATTGACCCTCCAAAATCACAAAGGCAAAAATATCTTCGCCTTTAATCTCGTCTTTGCGGCCCACTACGGCGGCCTCGGCCACGGCGGGGTGAGACACGAGGGCTGACTCGACCTCCATGGTGCCCAGACGATGCCCCGACACGTTGATCACGTCATCGACTCGACCCATTACCCAAAAGTAGCCGTCTTCGTCTTTGCGCGCACCATCGCCAGCAAAGTAGAGGTACTGGCCATCGATCGGGGCAATATGCTCCCAGTAGGTGCGGCGGTAGCGGTTGTCGTCACCATAGACCGTGCGCATCATGCTGGGCCAGGGGTGCTTCACCACCAGGTAGCCGCCCTCGCCTGGGGGCACCGGGTGGCCATCGAGGTCAACCACGTCAGCAAGAATACCGGGAAACGGCAGGGTGGCAGAACCCGGTTTCGTGGGGGTAGCCCCCGGCAGCGGCGTAATCATAAAGCCACCGGTCTCGGTCTGCCACCAGGTGTCAACGATCGGGCAGCGCTCGCCGCCAATCACGGTGTGATACCACATCCAGGCTTCGGGGTTGATGGGTTCACCCACGGTGCCCAGCAGCCGCAGAGACGACAGATCTCGCGCCTTGGGCAGTGCATCGCCCATTTTGATAAAGGCACGAATGGCGGTGGGAGCCGTGTAGAAAATCGTCACCCCGTACTTTTCAATCACATCCCAAAAGCAGCCGGGGTTCGAGGGTCTGGGCACCCCTTCATACATCACTGTGGTGGCCCCGTTAGACAGCGGCCCATAGACGATGTAGCTGTGGCCGGTGATCCAACCCACGTCGGCGGTACACCAGTAGACATCGGTATCTTTGATGTCAAAGGTCCATTTAAAGGTCATGTGGGTGTACAGGTTGTAGCCGCCAGTGGTGTGCACCACCCCCTTAGGCTTGCCTGTGGTGCCGCTGGTGTAGAGAATAAACAGCAGGTCTTCAGCGTCCATTTCTTCGGCAGGGCAATCTGCCGAAGCGGTGGCCTGCAACTCGTGCCACCAATGGTCACGCCCTTCTACCATAGGGATTTCAGCCTTGGTGCGCTGCACCACCAGCACCCCCGTAACGCTAGGCACGCCCTGGTCGGCCAGGGCCTGATCGACCGCTGCCTTGAGGGGAATGACCTTGTCTTTGCGGAAGCCACCGTCGGCGGTGATCACGACCTTGGCCTCGGCGTCATTGAGACGATCTTTTAGAGCTTCGGCGCTAAAGCCGCCAAACACGACGGTGTGGGCTGCCCCAATGCGGGCGCAGGCCAGCATGGCGATCGCCGCCTCGGGCACCATGGGCATGTAGATGCCGACGCGATCGCCCTTGTTCACCCCCAGCCCCTTGAGCACGTTGGCCACCTGGCACACCTCCCGGTGCAGCTGGGCATAGGTCAGGGTGCGGCTGTCGCCCGGTTCCCCCTCCCAGATCAGGGCCGCTTTGTTGCGCCGCCAGGTGGTGAGGTGCCGGTCTAAACAGTTGTAGGAAATATTGATCTTGCCCCCCACAAACCATTTGGCAAAGGGCGGCTGCCAGTCCAGCACCGTATCCCAGGGTTTGAACCAGTGCAGCTCTTGGCTGGCCAACTCTGCCCAAAATTTTGCCGGGTCAGCCGCCGCCCGCTCTGCCAACTCTCGATAGGCCTCCATACCTTGAATTGATGCGTTTTGAACAAACCCATCGGTAGGAGGAAAAAGGCGATTTTCCTGGAGAATCGATTCAATGGTGGGGGAAGCCATAGACAGTTCTGCGTCTCTTGCAATCACAAATGAACTTCGGCCAAGTCCAGCGGTGGAGTTCTGTCGATGAGAAAACGACAGAACCTGGGGTGGACTTGGTATAGTATCGGCGAAAAACCGCAAACTACCCAGCCTAGGCAGAGAGATATCTCTGATCTGGCACTGGGCCACGAGCCACATCTTAGGGCTAAATTGATCTCGACTTAAGTGAGCGGTGTTCGCTTAAAACCATACGATTTTTGGTGAGCGTTTGGATAGCCCGTCCAGATTTTCTCAATTAACCCATTCCAGGCTAAAAGAGGAGTTCTGCCTGTGGGAAAACTACCGATCCCAAGCTGAACTTGAGAATACATTAGCGCTTACGGTTTGGGCTTTGGGGCATCGGGGTGAGGAGATACGGGGGGTGCATCCCAGTTTTGCAATAAGTACAAATACGTAGTCATCAAACATAGGAGAATTAAGGGCTTTGAACAGCGTCTTATCCCTAGACTTACAAG